>CALXNS010000100.1 GCA_944389815.1 uncultured Victivallis sp.
ACACCTTGGTTCTATCCGGCCAATAATCCCGGTTATCCAGTAAATTACTACAACTTTCCGCTGCAAGAAAGCAAAGTAACTGAAAACCTGATCGCTTCATTACGGGAAGAAGTCCGAATTGCTCAAGAGAATGGACTTGACGGCTTCTTTCTGGATTTCGGCGGCGATCCCCATGAAGGTATTCCCCATTGGAGTTTCAGATTGCCGGACTATCTTAAAGCCGCCTCAGGAACCGATTTTCAGATCGGACTCTGTATTGACACAAAGATCTCAGCAGATTACTGGATCAAATGGCTAAAAAAACTGCTTAGTGCCAACGGTAACCATCCCAACTATCCTAAGGTCGGTCACAAATACGTAGTTTGCACTTATCAGTTTCTCCATGGGGAGAAGGCAGGGAGCCGCTCTTGGCGCCGTGAAGATTGGCGCAAACTTCATGCGGCCATGAATGAAGCAGGCTATCCGATCTATTTAATCGGCAATGTAGCCCCGACCCCCAACACAGACCTGAACCTGAAGCAACTGCAGGAGACTCTGGATATTTATGATTGCCTATACATGTTCGATTCTCCGGCACATGCCGCCAAGGCGCCGGAATACAACAACCGGCTGCTGGCGGCATTCTGCCAAACGAACAACAAACGTTTCATGCCGACTCTTCACCCCGGTTATCTAGGCACTTGGTCTCGTAATGAGAATGATTTCTACAACCCATTCCTCTGTTTTGACAGTCTTTATCGAACTTTCGCAGATGCCAAAAAACATAAGCCGGAATGGATTCATATCACCACCTGGAATGACCTGAATGAAACAACCGGCTTGAATGAATGCCTTTTTACTTTTGGCGCGACTCATACTCTCAAGTTCTATTCCAAGGATCTCAAAGGCACTCCGCTTCTCGTAAAAAAACCCGATGTACTGGTCAGCTACCTGCACGAGATTCTCCCCGGCGAAGTACTGCGTCTTGAGGCGCTGAGCATGCCCACATCTTTGCAGGATGATATCACCATATCAGGCATACTGCGTGACATAGACGGTCGTACGGTATACAAACTCCCCGCAAAAAAACTGTCCCCCGGATGCTATGCCCGGACGGATTGGCTTGTCCCGACGCACCGGCTTGCCGCCACACCGGTACTGCAACCGGAATTCACAGTAAACTCCGGGAAGTACCGGGTAACTAGAAAGTCAATTCCAATCTATTTGGTTTCAAGCTGGCTTCAGAATCCTGTCACTGTCAATGTGCCGCTCAACCGCATGACTGCGGATATTCCGCACACTCTCAAGTTGGCACAACAAGGAAACCGCCTTGATGCGATGCTCACGTTCGACAGCCCTGACGAACTCAAACGTATTATGCTTTTTCGCAACGATCGTCCTGTCGGCGTCTTTGCTCCCGAACTTGCGGAAAATGAAATGCTGTTGAATGTCCTTCTGTACTCAATGTCCAAACCGGTACGCATCACATTTGAAAACGGCCGCTTACTCCATGCTTTCCGGGAGGGAACGCAAAAGGGAGCCAAATGGCAAAATACAATTTTTTTCGATTATGGGAAAGATTTTTTTCAGGCTGCCGATTCCTCCAGCGGTCTTATGGCAATGACACTTGCAGGAACTCAAGAGCTGAAATTAATTGTGACCAATGAACAGGGAAAGGAAACGGTTGTTCCCGCAGAAAAGCTCATTCGCGAACAACGCTTTGTCAATCAAGATCTTGGTCTCTGTACTTCTGCTGTCGGTACAGTCTTTTTAGATAAACCGTTGAAGATGAAACAGGGAGAAGTCAAATTCAGCATGTTTGCGGCGAATCCGCAGCCGACCGATAATTTCTATCTCCGCTTTGAAACGTTGGACGGCCGCTATTTCTTCACGCAACCGCTCTATCCATTCGCCACCAACCAAACCGTGAATCGCTCTATTCTCGTAACGCGAGAAACCCTTGAGACCTCCAAAGGCGGTAATGCTCCGGCCTTTCGTGGAGAACCGGACTCTTTGACATCTCAAAAGGATTGTCCCGTCTCAAAAAACTTTGTAGTAAAAACGCCTGTCTCCGTTCTGAGCGCTCGTGGTGCAGTCTGGGATTTTGATGGAATCGATGAAATTATCATAGACCGTTACGGTGATCGCAACTTCAGGGTGAATGCCAAAATGCTGGTAGACGATGATCACGGAGGTCGCGCCTTGAAACTCGACGGGACATCAAGGGTAACGCTTCCGTCGCGCCTTTGGCCGCTAAGCGGATTCGGTACAACCGAACTTTCGATAAAACCGGATATGATCGGCGGTCAACCACAAACGATCGTTTACAAAGGCGGCTGGTATGATGGTCTCAATCTCAATTTGCTGCCCGACGGTAAAATTGAGGTGATTCGTTGCTACATTGCCGATTCCTACAGTGAAAAAGATATCAGGATGCAGACTGTACGCAGCAAGAATTCCATCAAAGCTCGTGAATGGTCAAAAATCCGCATCGAAGCTGACCACAGCACTCTGAAACTTTTCATCAACGGCAAGCAGGAAAGTTCTGTCAAGCAAGCCCCGTTCCGCAGTCATGGTAATGGGCGTGTCATTCTGGGGGGCGCCATGCCCGGCTGTATTCCCTACAAGGGCTTGATTGATAATTTGTCCCTTCATGGACTATAATTCAAAGTAAAATAAAATATTGTCCCAAATCTTGCGAAGAAGGGATGAGAGAAATGTTGCGGAGACTTGACAGATAAAACTTGATGTACTATTATCAGTTAAGGACATTCAATGCCTTCGAAAGGTTTCTCCATCCCGTCACAAAATTCGAGACATTATCCAAAAATTTGACAAAAACAACAGTAGCAGAAGGAAAGGAAAGGAAAGGAAATGAAAAGAGAAAAAAGCAGTTTTACGCTTATTGAATTGCTCGTTGTGATAGCCATTATCGCCATTCTGGCGGCGATGCTGCTTCCGGCGCTGAACAAAGCACGTGCGACAGCGAAAAATATCAAATGTCTGGCTAATCTCAAACAGCAGGGTACAATGATCGCATTTTATGCAGGTGATTATAATGACTATTTCGTTACCAGCGACATCTCCTACCATGTAACCCAGGCGGTTTCACTCTACATGGCGTACAGTTGCAATGTAAAGGATATGAATGACAAGCGAGAACTGAGGAAGACGGTAGGCATGTGTCCGGCTGATTCCTCTACTACTACGGATGTCTGGTCCTATCGTGCTTTTTCTCCCAATTGGAGTGCATGGGATAAGAAAGAAGGTGTTGGAGGAACGCCATTCGCGAACTCAATACACGCCTATTATGGCCCATATGGGAAACAAGATGGTCATATGGAAAAACTCAGCAAACTATCACACTATCCCAATCATGATAAAAGCTTCTATTTCAATGTGGCTCTTTTGGCTGATGACCCTATGTTACCAAATCATTATACCGGCTCCTCATTCCATATCAATGTTGTCTACGCCGATGGTAGAGCAAAAAGTTGTCATAACCTTTACGGAGCACTACCTAAACCGGAAGTTGTGACGCAGGGATGGGAGGCTCGTTGTAATGATGTAGGATATCGTATGGTTTACTCATATATGGCGGCTTCGAATCCAGAGGTCAATCCGTGAATAAAATTTTTGGAGGCGGCAGCCTCGGCACCGGCGAATTCACCGGCAACTGATCCGAAAACGCTTCAGGAAGGACAGGCCGTCAGAGCCGTTTTTTCAGACGGGCGGCCGCCCGCTTCAAGCTGCCCAGCACGGCGGGGTCGAGCGCGACGCCGCCGGCGATCAGGAACATGCCCGCGGTCTGCCAGCCGCCGAGCGGTTCGCCGAGCAGGAAGTGAGCGAATAAGATCGCACAGACCGGAATCAGGTATTGCGTGATGTTCAGCAGAGGCAGCGGCACGTCGCGGGCCGCGATGTTCCAGAGCCAGAAAGCGCCGACGGTCGGCCCCGCGATCAGAACCGCGAGCAGAACCAGCACCTCCGGATCGAGCGGCGGCTTCAGCGGTTGATCGAACAGCAGGCAGAAAAACAGCGTGGCCGTCGCCCCGGCGATCATCGCCCAGGCGGTGTAAACCAGCGAATCCACCCGTTTGAGCGTACCTTTTCCCCACAGCACATACCCGGCTCAGCAGGCCGCCGCCGCGACGATCATCAGGTCCGCAAACCCGAGGCGGGTCAACTGAATCCCCTCCGGCGTGACCACCCGGATCACCAGCAGACAGCCCGACAGGCTGACCGCCATTCCGACGCACTGTCCGACCGTCAGCTTCCGGCCGATCAGGAAACTGCCGATCAGAATCGCGACCGGAATCAGCGCGTCCAGCATGGAAGCGTTGATCGCACTGGTCAGTTTCTCGCTCTGAAACATCAGCAATCCGACCATACACATTCCGAGCATCCCCTGCCCGATGACTTCGACGGCGTCGCGGCGGGTCAGCGCGAATACCTTCTTTTTCCGTGTGGCGCATGCAATCGCGAACATGACCAGTCCGGCCGCGACAAACCGCCAGAACGAAATTTCACCCGCCGAAACCCCGGCCCGGCTCATCATCAGTTTGCCGAGCACATAATTGCCGCTCCACAGGTATGCCACCAGTGAAGCCCATCTGTAAATCGTCTAAAAGTTGTAATAAATTGCCTCTGGAACTCAAATCTGGAGGTAAGGTATGGAACGCGAAAGACGGAGTCGTGAATATTGGGAGCAGGAGT
>CALXNS010000101.1 GCA_944389815.1 uncultured Victivallis sp.
AGAAGTTGATCGTTCTCCTGCCGCGGATCCTTCAGCCGGCGCCTTCGGAACCGTTGCAGGAGAACGATCAACTTCTGCTCGTTTCGCGCGGCGACGCGATCGAAAAGCTGGCGCGGGGGGTGTGAGATCATGCGTCTGGCGCAGGCGATTCAATTCGGGGGCTGGCTGATCATCGCGATCAATTTATTGATGGCGCTCGGCTGTATCGGCATTTTCATGCGGATGGCTCCGGCGGTGGAGGAGATCAATTTGCGCAATTACCGTTCGCTGGAGGCGTGTGAAGTGATGCTCGACGTGCTGGCGGAATCCGACGGCACGGTAGACGCCGCACTGCAGGAGCGTTTCCGCAATGCGCTGAGTCTGGCGCGGGCGAATGTGACCGAGGCCGGAGAGGGTGAGGCGATTCAACGGATTTCGCGCAATTACCAGGCGGCGCTGCGGCGTGAGAATCCGGCGCGAACGGCGACGTTGACCGCGATCCGGGATCTTTCAACCCACAATCGAGAGGCGATGGTGAAAGCTGCCGCCGCTGTGCGTCAACTTGGGATGGCGGGAGCCTGGGGCGTGGTATTTATGGCGCTTCTGGTGTTGCTGGCCGGATTGTTGTTCAAGCGGCGTCTGGCGCGCAATCTGGTTGTGCCGCTGGAGGAGATCAAGACGGTGATTGCCGCGAACCGGGCCGGAGATCTGCGTCGCCGCTGTTCGGGGGCGGATCTGCCGCGCGACGTGGAGGCGGTGTTCAACGAAGTGAATGAATTGCTGGATCGTTCGGAGCGCTGAGGGGAAGATGAAATACGCACCGATTGCCCTGTTCGTCTACCGCCGGGTGGAACACACGCGTCGGACGCTGGAATATCTGCGTGCCAATCCGGAAGCGGCGCAATCCGATCTGATCGTATTTTCCGACGGAGCGAAAGGCGAAGCGGATGCTGCGAAGGTGGCGGAGGTGCGGCAATTGATCGGGCATATTCCGGGATTCGGTTCGGTGCAGGTTGTGGAGTCGGAGCAAAACCGGGGGCTGGCGGCGTCAGTGGTTTCGGGTGTGACGCGGGTGCTGGAGGAATACGATCGGGTGATCGTGCTGGAGGACGACATGGAGACGGCTCCGGGATTCCTGCGGTTCATGAACCGGGCGCTGGAAAAATTTGCAGGAGAGGAAAGGATCACGTCGATTCAGGGGTATTCCCCGCTCGAGCCGGAACCGGGGATTTCCTGTTTTCTGCGGCGCGGAGCGGATTGCTGGGGGTGGGGCACGTGGCGTCGCGCCTGGCGATTGTTCAATCCGGATGCGGGACGGTTGCTGGCGGAGATTGAGCGGGCAGGCGAAGAGCGTGAATTTGATGTTGACGGAGTGTTTCCGTTCTGCCGGATGTTGCGCGATCGTTCGCGGGGACGGGTGGATTCGTGGGCGATCTGCTGGCAGGCGAGTAATTTTATTGCCGGGAAATACGCACTTCACTCAATGTTCCCGCTGGTGAGGAACATCGGTTCGGGGGTGGATTCGACGCATTGCACCGGAGTGGACTGGGGAACGCAGACGCTGTGGACGGGTGAAGTGGAAATTCCGGATGATCCGCCGCTGGAGACGGCGTCGATTCGCCGGGGATATCGGAACTATTTGAAACGGTTGCGGATTCCGTTGTGGAAGCGGGCGTGGCACAAGGTGACGCGCATTTTTTCGCGGCAAAGGTGAGGTGCCGCAGGTGACGCGATGAATTATACCTTCTGTACATATTTTGACCGGAATTATTGTTTGTACGGAGCGACGCTGCTTCGTTCGCTCCGGACGCGGCTGGGGGCGGGGTGTTTCAAACTTTATGTGGTGGCGCTTGATGATGCGGTGTATGAGTTGCTGAGGCGCTGGGACTGTCCGGAACTAGAAGTGGTGCATCTGCGGGAGATTGAGGAGGCGGATCCGGAATTTGCGGCAAGCCGGGGAAATCGGAGCAGGGTGGAATATTATTTTACGCTCAGTCCGGTACTGGCGTTGTATTTATTGAAGCATTTTGGTGAAATAGACATACTCAATTATCTGGATTCGGATCTTTATTTCTGGGATACGCCGGAGGCGTTGTATCGGGAGCTGGGAGAGAATTCGCTGCTGATTGTCGGGCACAATTTCCCGGAGGAGTTGAAGTGGCGGGAAAAATTCGGACGTTACAATGTGGCGTTTCAGCTGTATCGCCGGACGGCGGAAACGTTTCGTATTCTGGAGTGGTGGCGTGAACGCTGCCTGGAATGGTGTCACGACATTCCGGAACCGGATCGTTTCGCGGATCAGAAATACCTGGATGCGTGGCCGTCGATGAGCCGCGAGTGTGTTGTTGCCGCGTCTCCGCTGGCGGGTGTTGCGCCGTGGAATCACTGGAATCGCGAATGGGTTCCGGACGAAACGGGGCGCCCGTCATGGAACGGGAAAGCGGTGATTTATTATCATTTTCAGGGATTTCGTTTTCTGACGCGGCACTGGCTCTGTCACAATCTGGGCAGTTACGGTCATGTGATGAAGCCTGAAGCGTTGCGAATGTTTTACGGTTGTTACGCGGCGGAGATGTTTGCCGCCCGTGAGGAGTTGATACAACGTTTCCCTGGAGAAAAATTTCCACTGGCGCCGGCGGCGGCACGAACGGGATTTTCTTTGCCGCGGGCGTTTCTTTCTGGATTGCGGCATGGAAATCTGATGAAAATTTGACGAAAAAGCGGTTGGACGGATTTGTTTTTATCTCTGAGCAATGATATATTATGAGGATATAGTCGAACGAAAAAGCACTGGAATTTCCGAGTTTCCTGATTGCATTGGCAAATTTGAGGGAAGAATTGAAAGTGAGAAACATCACCGGATTGTCGAAATCCCAGCTGGAAGAGTACCGGCGGGAGCTGCGTAAAGAGTATGATCATTATCTGACACGGAATCTGAAGCTGGACATGTCGCGGGGGAAACCTTCCGGTTCCCAGCTTGATTTGACGAACGGCGTGCTCGACAAGTTGGATAATTACATGACGGAATCCGGAGTGGATGCGCGCAATTACGGCGGACTGGACGGGATTTCGGAGGCGCGTCGTCTTTTTTCCGAACTGCTGGACATTCCGATGGAGAAGATCATCATCGGCGGGAATTCCAGTCTGAATTTGATGTACGACGCGATTGTGCGGCTTTTTTTGTTCGGGACGCACGGCAATCCCGCGTGGCGGACATTGCCGAAGGTGAAGTTCCTCTGTCCGAGTCCCGGTTACGACCGTCATTTTGCAATCTGCGAGGATCTGGGGATCGAGATGATCACCATCCCGATGAAGGATGATGGGCCGGACATGGATATGGTGGAATCGCTGGTTGCGTCCGATGATTCGATCAAGGGGATCTGGTGTGTCCCGTTGTATTCGAATCCGGAAGGAATCTGTTACAGCGACGAGGTGGTGGACCGGCTGGCGAAGATGAAGACGGCTGCGGCCGATTTCCGGATTTTCTGGGACAACGCGTACGGAGTGCATCATATTTACCGGGAGCGGAAGCTCAAGGATATCTTCCGGGCGGCGGAAGCGGCGGGGAATCCCGACCGGGTATTCTATTTCTTCTCGACGTCGAAGATCACCTTCCCGGGGGCGGGTGTGGCGTTGATCGCTTCAAGTCCGGCGAATCTCGCGGAAATTCGCAAGCACATGGGAATTCAGACGATCGGACATGACAAGCTCAATCAATTGCGGACCGTTCGTTATTTGAAGAGCGCCGACGGCGTGCGTGCGCATATGCGGGCGCTGGCTGCGGAACTGCGGCCGAAGTTCGACATGGTTCTGGGAACTCTGGAGCGCGAACTCGGCGGTACCGGTCTTGCGCAATGGCGTCGTCCGGACGGCGGATATTTCATTTCGCTGGACACGCTGGACGGGTGTGCGAAAAACACGGTGGCGCTGGCGAAGCAGGCGGGCGTGGTTCTGACCGGCGCGGGAGCGGCGTTTCCCTACCGAAAGGATCCTCGTGACCGGAATATCCGGATCGCTCCGACATATCCGACGCTTGAAGAGCTCAAGGAGGCGATGGAGTTGTTTTGCGTGTGCGTGAAGCTGGCTGGAGTGGAAAAACTGCTGGAGAAAGCGAACTGAGCGCAGCGCAACGATACGACGATAGACGGTAAGAAAAAAGCAATGCGCCGTTTCGGATGAAGAGATTCCGGAACGGCGTTTTTTTTATTGACGTGCCGAGAGAACCGGACGGCGTCCGGCGTTGTTTGCCGCGTGAGGCGGATATTTATTCCGCTTTGGCGGAGCGGCACATCAGGTTGCGGATTGCGCTCGGGACGTCGCGGTTGTCGTAGAGAATCGCATGGATTTCGTCGATGATGGGGGTTTCCGCGCCGGCCTTGCGGGCGAGAGCGAAAGCGCCGCGGGCGGTAGTGACGCCTTCGGCGACGACCATGCCCATGGATTGCAGGATCTCCGGCAACTGTCTGCCGCGGCCGAGTTCTTCGCCGACATGGCGGTTGCGGCTGTGGCCGCTGGTGCAGGTGACGATGAGGTCACCGATACCGCTTAATCCGGAGAAAGTGGCGGCTCGCCCGCCGAGAGTTTCGCCGAGTCGTCCCATTTCGGCGATGCCGCGGGTCATCATTGCCGCCTTTGGGTTGTCGCCGAGCTTCATACCGTCGATGATGCCCGCGGCGATGGCCATGACGTTTTTGAGGGCGCCGCCAAGTTCGACGCCGATGACGTCGCTGGAGGTGTAGACGCGGAAATTTTCGTTGATGAAGATCTTCTGAACCGTTTCCGCATCAAGAGGATTTCCACTGGCGGCGACGACCGCGGTCGGCACCCGGCGGGAAACTTCTTCCGCATGACTCGGCCCGGAAAGAACGGTGTAACGGGTTTCTCCAAGAATGGATTTGACGATTTCACTGATGCGCAGCCAGGAATCTACTTCGATTCCCTTTGCGACGTTGACCAGCATCTGCCGCGCCGGGTCAAAATGAGGTTTGAGCGTATTGAGCACGCCGCGCAGGTATTGAGTCGGCGTGGCGAGAATGAGGAGAGAGCTTCCGCGGACGGCTGCGGCCATATCCGCTTCGAAATGGAGCGCTTCCGGCAGCTGTACGCCGGGGAGAAAACGGTGGTTGCTCCGGGTGCGTTCCATTTCGGCAAGATAATCCGGGAATGGTCCCCAGAGAGTGACGTCGTGGTGATTCCATAGGAGATTCAAAGCGAGGGCGGTTCCCCAGGCTCCGTCGCTTAAAACGGTGATTTTCATTCTTACTGAACCTTGTTGTTTTTACGTTCGAACCGGCTTTCCGTACCGTTGAGGAGCCGTTTGATGTTTTCCGTATGACGCAGGATGGCGACGATCGCCGCCGCGGTGAAGAAAATCAGTGTAGGAAGAGGAATTTCCACTCCGATGCCGCAGTAACTGAAAATCCACGCCGCAACCGGCATCGTCACCGCCGCCAGAATGCTGGCCAGCGAGACGTAACGGCCGATCAGGAAGACCGCCACCCAGACCGCGAGCGCGACGAGCAGAGGGTAAGGAGCGAGCGCGAATGCGGCGCCTGCGGCAGTGGACACACCCTTGCCGCCCCTGAATTTGAGATAAATGGGGAAAATGTGTCCCAGAATTGCCGCAATTGCTGCAGCCAGAGCGAGTTCCGGAGTTTCCGGTGCGATGCCCGCTGCGAGGGCGACCGGAAGGGCGCCTTTGACGAAATCGAGGAAGAAACAGAGTTTGCCGGCTTTTTTTCCGACGACGCGGGTGACGTTGGTTGCGCCGATGTTGCCGCTTCCCGCCTTGCGGATGTCGACGTGGTACCATTTCCCGATCAGAAAACCGAAGGGGACGGCGCCGATGAAATAGGCGGCGACGGGGAGAAGGAGATATTCAGCATTCATGGATAAAAAATTCCTGTAAAATTTCAATGCGACCGGAAATTTTCCGGCAGGCATGCTATATTTGTTTTCCATCATAATATGGCCCGTTTTCTGAAATTTTGCAAATAGAAAGAGGCATGGAGATGAGTGAAATCGCCCGATTGATTCTGGCATCCGGGGAAAAGTGCGCTGATATGCGTTACGGCGCGGGATTTTCGACGCCGGATGAATTTTTTTATTTCGAATGCGGCCGGGAACGTGGCGTGATCGTTTCACCGCTGGAATATTCCCGGGCGGTGAAGGAGGCGCATCGTGAGGTCTCCGTGTATGCGGAATCGGATTTTCTTGGCGGCGGGAGATGCGACCGGGTGGAATTGGTCAAGGCTCTGGCGGAGAAGTTGCGAGTGAAGGGGTTTCTTGTGCCGGACGATTTTCCGTTGTACTGGGCTGACCGCATTCGAGAGGCCGGGCTGGCGGTTCGTCCGGCGGAGGGGCGCTTTTTTCCGGCGCGTGAGTTCAAGAACGAGTTGGAGGTGGAGGCGATCATCCGCAGTCAACGGGCCGGAGAGGCCGGGCTGGCCCGGGCGGTCGAAGTGTTGCGGGAGTCCGAAATCGGTGCGGATCGCGCATTGTTCTGGAACGGAGCGGCGCTGACAAGTGAAATTCTGCGTGCGGAAATCGATCTTGAAATGGTGCGGCGCGGGATGCTGCCGACCGGAACGATTTGTGCCGGCGGCGCGCAGAGCGCCCAGCCGCACAACGCCGGTTCGGGACAGTTGTACGCGAATTCGCCGATCGTGATGGATATTTTTCCGCAGTCTGCAACGAGCGGTTACTGGGGGGATCTGACGCGGACGGTGGTGCGTGGAAAAGCTTCCGACCTGGTCAAAAAGGCGTATGGAACGGTGCTGGCGGCCCGCGAACTGGGCAAATCGCTGGTGAAAGCCGGTGCGATTCCGGCGGAAATTCATCTGGCCGCCGCCCGGTTGATGGAGGAGGCCGGATTTCATACCGGCAGAAATGAAACGGCCGATTTCGGATTTTTCCATGGACTCGGGCACGGAGTCGGATTGGAAATTCACGAAGCGCCGCGATTGTCGCCGCGCAACCGGACACCGCTGCGCGGAGGGGAGATCGTGACGGTCGAACCGGGGCTCTATTATCCGGAATGGGGAGGAATCCGGCTGGAGGATCTGCTTTATGTGACAGGCTCCGGGGCGCGTTGTCTCACGGAGGCGCCGGATTTTCTGGAGATCGACTGATATTCTTGCGCCTCAGCGCAGTTCGGAGGGATTTTTACCGAAACGCCCCCGGAACTTCCGGGCGAAATACGACACGTCGCCGAAGCCGCAGCTGCCGGCGATTTCGGAGATGTTGAAGTTGCTGTTTTCGAGCATGTGGCGTGCGTATTGGAACTTGAGGTCGTTGACGTATTCCTTGATCGTCACGCCCATTTCGCAGTGGAAGAGCGTGGAAAGATAATTCGGCGAACATCCGACCGCGCGGGCGGTTTCCGCGACGTCGGGGAAGCGGGAGGGGAAGTTTTCATCGAGATAGTTTTTTGCGAGCAGAGTTTTATGACTCAGCTGCGGGGAAAGCTGTTCCGGTTCGGCTTCCAGCGGAGTTATTTCGAGGTCGCGGAGGAGTTTCAGCACCAGGACTTCCGCGAGTGCGTTGCTGATCGTATGGAGTTCATCCCTGCTGCCGCCGCGCCATTCGGCGATGGTCTGGATCAAATGGAAATAAAAGTCCGGATCCGGCAGTTTCAGTCTGCGTTCGACGAACGGCTGCGGACTTCCTCCCGTCGGGCATCCGGCCTGATGGAGTGTCGCCATGTGGGCGCGGCAGGTGACCACGAAATTGCGGAAGGGATCATTTCTGCGCAGGAGAATGCGTTCGTGATGCGGCATCCCCGGCGGAACGAGCAGAAGGTCTCCGGGGAGGAGGTCGAATTTCTGACGTGGGAACTGGAATTCGCAACCGCCGTTGGTCTGGAGGAAAAGTTCCGCTTCTAGGTGGTAGAAAAATCCGGGACGATTTTCCCAGAGGCCTTCGCTGCGCGGGAGCAGCATGCGGACTTTTCCTGCGTGCAGCAGATGCAGGAATTCCTGAAGTGCGTTGATGAAATCGATTGTTTCCTGACCCATGAGAAAATGACTTTTCCGTGACGGTGATAAATTACCATACTCTTTGTACGGAGAAAATTCAACCCGGCTCCGGAAAAAGAATTGAAACTCCGTCGTTTCGGCGTTATGTTACAACCATGGAAAACGAGACGTTCAAATTACCGGAATTACTCTCTCCGGCGGGAAATCTGGAGTGCGCCGTTGCCGCGTTCGACGGCGGCGCCGATGCGGTTTACTGCGGGCTGGGCAAATTCAACGCCCGCGAACGGGCGGCGAACTTCACCTCCGATGAGCTCGGCCGGTTGATCGCCTTCGTCCGCAATCAGGGGCGGAAGGTGTATCTGGCGGTCAATACGCTGGTGAAGGAGAGCGAATTGCCGGAAGTGGCGGATCTTCTTGCGGAGGCGGCTGCGCTCGCCCCCGACGCGCTGATCGTTCAGGATCTCGGGATCGTGCGGCTCTGCCGGGAATATTTCCCTTCGCTGCGGCTGCATGCGTCGACGCAGATGGGCATTCACAACTCCGCCGGGGTGGCGGCAGCGGCGGAATGGGGGATCAAACGGGTGATTCTGGAGCGGCAGATGACGCTGGAGGAAGTGCGGATGGTGGCGCTCGCGTCGCCGGTGGAGCTGGAAGTGTTCATCCATGGTTCGTTGTGCTGTTCGCTCTCCGGACAGTGTCTGTTGTCGTCGTGTTTCGGCGGATTGAGCGGCAATCGCGGGAAATGCAAACAACCGTGCCGACGTCGGTTTGAATCTTCGTCGGGCGAGAATGGTTTCCTGCTTTCGGTGCGTGATTTATGCGGGCTGGATCTGGTCGGGGAGTTCCGGAAAATCGGGATCGCCTCTTTGAAGATCGAAGGCCGGCTGCGGTCGCCGGATTACGTCTGGAAAACCGCCCGGGCCTACCGCCTCATGCTCGACCGGGGAGAAGAGGCGCGTGCCGAAGCGGAGGCGCTGCTGCGTTCGACGGCGTCGCGCCGCTGGTCGCGCGGATTTTACGACGGGCGTCGCTGGAAGGAGTTGATCGACCGGGAGCGGCCCGGGGTGTTCGGCATTCCTGTGGCGGATGTGGTTGGCGTGGAACGCGGCGGACTGGCGCTCCGGGCGCGGGAAAGACTTCATCTCGGTGACCGGGTGCGTTTTTCCGCGCCGGGGGGCGGGGACGGAGACTCCTTCAGCTTGACGCGGCTGCGTGAAAACGGGCGTGATGTGCTCAAGGTGCGTGGAGGAGTCGAATGTTTTCTGCCGGGAGAATTTCCGGGCGTTGCCCGGGGGTGGCAGCTGTACAAGATCGGTGAGAACGGCTTCGATTTCAGCCGCCGGGCCAATACATTGCCTGCGGCGCGTCTGATGGTGCGGTTGAAGATGGAGTGTTCCGCTTCGCGCTGGCGCGTCGCAGTTGCCGGATGTAAGGATGAACTTTGCTGGGAGGCGGCGACGGCGTTCCCGGCAGCGGAGAAGCGGGCGTTTTCCGGCGCGGACGCGGCACGGGAGTTCGCGGCCGGCGTGCCGGAACCATACGCCGCAGTCGTTGAGGATGTAAAGATCGATGGCGTTTTTTTCGTCTCCGTCGGACAATTGAAAGCGTTGCGGCGTGAGTTCTGGAGCTGGGCGGCGTCCCGGTTGCATCCGGAGGAACTGCGCGATCATGCCGGCCGGGAAGGTGCGAAGCGTTTTCATCGGGATTATGCGGCGGAAGCGCGCGGTACGACGCGGGAACGGGTTTCGTCGAACGACGACGGGCGTTGTTTTACCATCCCCGGTTTCGTTCCGGAGACGCGCCTTGCGGTCATGCGCCAGGCGATACAGGCGGCGTGGGCCGCAGGAGTCCGGCGTTTCCGGGTGGGAGGAATCCACGGTTTCGCATTGCTGGAACCGTTTCCGGATGTGGCGATCGAAACGGTATTTCCGCTGCATGTCGCCAATTCATCCGCGGCGCGGGAATTGATGGAACACGGCGCGGTGGCCGTCGAGGGCGCGGTCGAACTGGAACGCACCTCGCTTGCCCTGTTGCGGGAACATTCCCCCATCCCATTGATTGCGCCGGAAAATGCAGTTCCGCTTCTGGCGACGCGGTTGAAACTCGGAACTCCGGGCGAATGGCGCGACGGTACCGGGCGGAAATGGATTCTCCGGCAGCAGGATGGACTTTCCGTGCTGCGAACCGGCGAGGTACGACCGGAGTCGGACGGCGGCGGCATGCTTCCCTTTTCCCGGCAGGAGTGGCTGTAGAAAAACCGGAGTTGTCCGGCGGCCGAAAACCGGATTCGGCGGGGAGGCGCTCAATATTTTCCCTTGCGGGCGTTGTCGAGCAAGTCGAGGAGCTGTTCGCGCGCATGGCTCAAGAGTTCGATGAAAAGTTCCAGCGGTGCGGCCATGGAGCGCTGCTGTTCGCCGAGCTGCCGCAGAGCGCCGACCAGGTCGTTGAGGTCGGCGAGCGCGCGTTTCCCGAGACTGATGCGCAACGCCCGTTCGGCGGGATCGATGGTATCGACGAAATCGGCCGCGCGAGCCAGAAGTTTTCCGAAGGCGCAGCAGATGCCGAGTCCCGGCAGTTCCAATCCGGCGCGGAGACGTGATACGGCAAGCGTGTTCCATTCGACGGCCAGATGATCGAGCTGGATGATAAGTTCGGAACCGGGGCGTCGCGAGTTGTCGTCAAAGAGCGGTTCGTCGTCGTCGTCGTCCTCTTCACCCGGGCGCCATGACCGCAGCGAATCGGGTGCCCCTCCTGTCGGGACGAGATCTGGCCGGGAGAGCAGAGAGTTGAAAATCATCTCCTCTTCACCGGGCAGATCCAGACATTCGGGCAGTTCCCGGTAATAGCAGGAGATCCGGCGTTCATCACGGCGGATTTCCTGTTCCCACTGGAATTCGTTCCAATTTTGCGAATGCGGCCTGAATTCTTTCATGGAAAATCCGGTTTACGGTTGATGCTCCGCGAGGGTTTTCACCGCGTCGGGAGCGGGGGTTTCGCCCCAGAGTCCTTCGAGATTGTAACGGTCACGCACTTCCTGAGTCATCATGTGAACGATCACGGTTCCGAAATCGACCAGCATCCATCCGCTGGAACTTTCCCCGTTTTCGGAAAGCGGCCGCAGATGGTAAACGTCGCGAGCCTGGCGGCCCAGATGGTTGATGAGCGCCCGGAGCTGGGGTTCGGAATTCGCCGTGGCGATGACATACCAGTCGGCGACGGAGGAGTGCGGCGAAACCTTGATTTTAATCGGGTTGGTCGCAAGCTTGTCCTCCATGCACTTCAAACAGAAATCCGCCAGTTCGGCGGGGGTCGGCTTTTTGATCGGTTCGCTCATGATCAGAGATCCTTCTGGTAAAATTGATGGCTCCGGATATATTCTGCCAATGCGTCCGGCACCTCCTGTTGCATAATATGCCCCGTCCCGGCCTGATTTGCCACAAGATTTCGAAGATTCGTCGAAGATATTTCAAAAAATTTTCCCGGCAGAATGCCCCGGGCGAGTTTTTTCGCGGTTTCGGGCGGCCAGTGTCGGGCAAGTTCCGCTTCGTCGGGTGTTTCCCCTGCGCGCGGATAGGTCAGGATTTCGAATTTCTGCGCGAGCTCCCCGGCGCGACGCCAGGTGTGAAGTTCGCGCAGACTGTCGCCGCCGATGAGAAGCTGGAACTGCGTCTCCGGCTCTTCCCTGCAGAGGGCCGCGAGCACGTCGATCGTATAGGAGGGATTGCGTGCCAGACGCGCTTCGATGTCGGAACAGGTCATGTCCGGTTCTCCGGCGATGAGGAGTTCGACCATATTCATCCGGTCGGCGAAGGGCGCCATCGGGCGGCCGGGTTTGTGCGGCGGAGCGAAGGCGACGCCCCAGAGGACGCGGTCGGTGCGGCCGGAAGCCAACGCTCCGCGCGCCACACCGAGATGTCCGCGGTGCGGCGGATTGAAACTTCCTCCGAAAAATGCTGTTCTCATGCGTTGAAAAGCTCCCCCGTCGTTTATTAACTTAAAGCATTTTTTGACGATTTCAATTGACGATTGCAAAAAATGGCGTTATAGTTAGTGAAATGCGTTTTTCTGGTGTCGAAAAAGTTGGGAAATCATGCAAAGAGTGATGCAATTGGAATATATCCGCAAACTGATCGTATTTTCGGCGATGATCGGAGTCGTGCTGTTGTCCGGTTGCCGGTCTGATCAGTATTATCAGGATCGCGCCGCGACACGGGCACGGGAATATCTGCTGAAACATTCACCGGAGCTGACGCTCGATCAGATCTATTTCGTCACCTACAATGCCCCGGTGTTCCTGATTGCTCCGATTTTCGACAACACCGGCGGAAGCCGCACGCAGCTCAGCTCCGATCAGCAGCAGATCTGCATCACGTGGCGGATTCCCGGGCGCGATTATCTCTACATGGTGTTCGGCACTTCGACGCTTCGCATGAACGACTGGCGCCCGAACCGTTTGATCCGCAAGCGATTCGTCGATCTCGGCGTGCCGCTGGATTCGGCGATGAACACGGCAAGAACCTACGCGTTGAATTATTTACTTGAGGAAATGTCCGTTGCGGAATACAATCTGGTGCGTTTCACTTATCCGTGGGTGCTGGAGACGAATTTTCCGCTGAGCGCGGATCCTGAGGGAAATTTGTCGCCGGATGAGACTGCCGAGGCGTTGGCGAAACTGGAGCAGGAGACGCAGTTGTCGCTGGTGTGGAAATTCGCCGGCGACGACGGCAGCTGCATGGTGTTCTGCGGAACCGGGCGGCCGGATCTTTCCGGGTGGAAGATCAATTTTGCCGGGCGTTTTCAGAAGACTGCGCTGGATGAATTCACCCGCCGCGTCCTCAAAACGCCGGACGAAGCCAATACGCCGATCGAAACCGGCGAAGAAGACAAGCCGGAGAACGGAAAAAAATGAACAGCATGACCGGATTCGGCAAGGGCGAGGCCGCCGTCGGCGGCAGCGGCCGTGTCGTGGTGGAATTGAACTCGGTTAATCGCAAACAGCTGGAAGTGCGCATGTCGCTGCCGCCGGAACTTGCGGCGTTCGAAACGGAATTGCGCCGTCAGCTCGCTGCCGCCGTTGCGCGCGGCGCGGTTCAGATGCGGGTGATGTTTCACTCCGGCGCGGACGGTGCGGGATGTGGTTGTTCGGTAAACCGGCCGATGCTGGAAATGCTCGTCCGTGAGGCGATGGAGGTGCGGCGCGCGTGCGGTTTGACGCCGGAGAACGTGGCGGTGGAAAGTTTGATGTGTCTTTCCGGAGTCGTGACGGAAAGTTCGATCGAACCGGACAGCGCTCCGGAGCTGCGGGAGGCGCTCACCGGCGCAACGGCGGCAGCGGTGGAGGCGTTGCGGGCGATGCGCGCAGCCGAGGGGGAGAATTTGAAACGCGATTTCGAGGAACGACTCGGGGTGCTCGAGGAACTGCTCAACCGGATCGAACCTTTGACGGCGGGAATTCCCGCGGCGATCCGCGAACGGTTGCTGGAAAAGCTCTCTGCGGAGAAGCTGCCGGTGGACACGAATGATGAAAGGTTGCTCAAAGAGGTGCTGTTTTACGCGGATAAGGCCGATGTGACCGAGGAGATCACCCGGTTGCGGAGCCATTTCGTCCAGTTCCGACGTTTTCTGGCGGAGAGTGCTCCGGTCGGGCGAAGTCTCGATTTTCTGATGCAGGAGTTGTTTCGCGAGATCACCACGCTGGGGAACAAGGCCGGGACGCCGGCGATTTCGCCGTTGACGGTCCGGTTCAAGAGCGAGCTTGAGAAGTTGCGCGAACAAATTCAGAATGTGGAGTAATTGCTGAAATCATGAATAACTTGAAACACGATTTCAAGGATGACGACGCCCCTCCGGCGGTTGCGCTGGCCGAACTGGCGGACCGGATCGGCCGGACCTATGCCGACGGCGTGGGGGTCAATCACGTGGACGGGGACAATCTGCCGCGCCGGGCGGAAGTGGCGGCGATCACGGAGTTGCTGCTGGAGGTGATTTTTCCCGGATTCAACGAGCGTCAGCAATCCCGGCGCGAAAATGTGACAGGCGACGTGGCCGAATTGCTCAAGGAGATCTATTCCCAGTTGTTCGACCAGATCTGCCGGGCGATTCAGTACAACTGCAAAGGTTATTCCGACTGCTGCGAATGCAAGGTGATGAAGCGGGCGAACCGGGCGGTTTTTTCATTGCTCGGTTCGCTGCCGGAGCTGCGCGAAATCATGAAGGCGGATGTGGCGGCGGCCTACGCCGGAGATCCGGCGGCGACGTCGTATGACGAGGTGATTTTAAGTTATCCGGGGTTCAAGGCGGTCACGGTTCAGCGCCTGGCGCACGTGCTTTACTCGGAGAAAATTCCGTTGATTCCGCGCATGATGACCGAATTGGCTCACAGCGAAACCGGCATCGACATCCATCCCGGCGCGAAGCTGGGGAAGGGGGTGTTCATCGACCACGGCACCGGTGTGGTGATCGGCGAGACGGCGGTGATCGGCGACAACGTGCGCATTTACCAGGGGGTGACGCTGGGCGCGGGGAATTTCCCCAAGGACGCCTGCGGCATGCTGATCAAGGGCAATAAACGCCATCCGACGATCGGAAACAACGTGACGATTTACTCCGGCGCTTCGGTGTTGGGCGACATCACGATCGGAGATAATTCGGTGATCGGCGGCAACGTCTGGCTGACGGAGAGCCTGCCGGCGGGGACGAAGATCACATCGCGTCCGCCGGAACATAAATTGAAATTTGCCAACGAAAAGTCATGAGTCCGTTATTTGAAAATTATTGCAAGGTTCGGGAACGGATCCGCGCTGCCGCGTTGCGTGCGGGACGGAATCCGGCAGAGATTCTGCTGCTCGCGGTAAGCAAGACGTTTCCGGCGGAGGCGATTCGGGAGTTGTATGACGCCGGCGTGAGGGCGTTCGGCGAGAATCGCATCGTCGAACTGGAGACGAAGGCGGCGGTACTGCCGGAAGATATCCAGTGGCATTTCATCGGGCGCCTTCAGGCGAACAAGGCGCGCCGGGTGCTGCATTGCGCAACGATGATTCATTCGGTCGATTCGATCGCGCTGCTGGAACGGTTGGAACGGATCGCCGCCGAGGAGAATATCTCCCGGAAGTTTCTGCTGGAAATCAACGTTTCCGGCGAAGCGTCCAAGGCGGGCTGCACGATTCCGGAGGAGATCGGAGCGCTCGCGCGCTGTGCGGCGGGATGCGAGAAAATGCAGTGGGCCGGCTTGATGACGATGGCTCCGGCGGATGCATCTCAGGCGGAATTGAAAATGGTGTTCGGCGGATTGCGGGAGTGGCGGGATCGACTGGAAGAGGAATTCGGCCGGCGTCTCGAAGTGCTTTCGATGGGGATGAGCGGCGATTTCGAATGTGCAGTTGAACAGGGATCGACGCTGGTTCGGATCGGAAGCGCGATTTTCGGAAGGAGAGAGTGAATGAAAAAGGTGCGTGTTCTGGTACTGGGCGCGGGCGGAGTCGGCGTTTATTTCGGCGGCCGCCTGGCGCAGGGGGGCGCCGAAGTTTCGGTTGTCGCGCGCAGTGATTACGAGGCGGTCAAACGTCAGGGGGGATATCACATTTCGAGCATCGCCGGGGATTTCACCTTCGTTCCGGCGGCGGTATTGCACTCGGCATCGGAGTTCGAAGGCGTCGCCGATTATGTGATTTTGTCGTCGAAAGTGTTACCGGAGGTAAGGGCGGTTTCGTTATTGCAACCGGTTGTATTGTCATCATCGACGACGATTGTGCAGATTCAGAACGGGATCGACATCGAGCGTGAGATTGCCGATGCGTTTCCGGGGAACGTGTTATTGAGCACGATCGCCTACATTGGTGTATCGCGTCCGGCCCCCGGGAATGTTCTGCATCAGGGAAGCGGCATGTTGAAGATGGGACGTTATCCATCGGGGATCGGAAAGGAGGCGGAGCGTCTGGCGGAGTTGTTCGCCGCGGGCGGAGTGCAGTGCGAACTTTATGAAAACATTGGTCGTGTGCGCTGGCAGAAACTTTTATGGAATCTGCCGTTCAATCCGGTATCGGTTCTTTCCGGGGGAGCGGACACCCGGGCGATGACGAACGGGGACGAGCTTGAAGCGCTCTGCCGGGCGCTGATGGAGGAGACCGCCCGGGTTGCGCAGGCTTGTGGAGAGAATTTCGACGCGGGGGATCTCGATGCGATGATGGATTACACGCGGAATTTCCCGCCGTACAAGACGAGCATGCTTCAGGATTATGAGGCCGGGCGGCCGCTGGAGGTCGAGGCGATTCTCGGCAACGCGGTTCGGCTGGCGGAAAAACATGGTCTTTCAGTGCCCCGGATGGAGTGCTGTTATGCGTTGTTGAAATCGGTCGATCAAAACAGACAAAGGAATAAAAAATGAACGAGAAGCAATTTGGCATCTACAAGACGCGGGCGGAGAATTTTCTTGTCCGGCTCAAGAACGAACTCTTCCTCGACAGCGCACCGCTGACCGCCGAGGTCGCGGTGTCGAAGGATCCGGTTCGCTGGGCGGATCGTACCACTCTCGCGAGCCGGCCGGTCGCGGAAGGCGATGTCTGGGGCGAACTCTGGGACAGCGCGTGGTTCCACATCAAGGGTGAGGTCCCGGCGGCGTGGGCCGGAAAGCCGGTCTGGGCGAAACTCGAACTCGGCGGAGAGATCCTGGTCTTCGACGAACAGGGCGTGCCGAAAGTGGCGTTGACCAACACGAGCGTGTTCGCGGTCAACTACCGGAAGAATCTGCTTGAATTGACGCCGAATGCCGTCGCGGGAGAGAAGATCGACTTCTGGGCCGAGGTCGGCGCGAATGGATTGCTCGGCGACGAAGTGACGCCCGGCACCGACTGGAAATGCGAAGTCGGCGATGTCCGCCATCTGAAGTTCGGCGTGTTCAGCGTCGAAGCCTGGCAGCTGGTGAATGATTTTGAAGTGCTGCTGTCGCTGCTCGCCACGTATCCGGCGGGAGATTATCGCGCCGTGAAACTCAATATGATTCTCAACGATGCGGTTACGGCTTATGCGGACGATCCGGCGAATGCATCGGCGGCGCGCGCCGCGCTGGAAGCGGCGTTCGAATGTCACGCCGCGGATTCGGCGCTGACGACGACCGCGGTCGGCCACGCCCACATCGACTCGGGCTGGCTGTGGCCGGTTCGCGAAACGATCCGGAAATGCGCGCGGACGTTCGCAAGCCAGCTCTACAACATGGAGCGTTATCCGGATTATGTGTTCGGTGCATCGGCGGCGCAGCATTACGATTTCGTCAAGAAATACTACCCGGAATTGTACGCGAAGATCAAGGAGCGCGTGGCCGAGGGACGCTGGGAACTTCAGGGCGGCATGTGGGTCGAGGCGGACTGCAACATCATTTCGGGAGAATCGATGGTGCGGCAGTTCCTGTATGGGAAGAACTTCTTCATGGACGAATTCGGGATGGACGTCAAGAATCTCTGGCTGCCGGACGTGTTCGGATATTCGGCGGCGATGCCGCAGATTCTGAAGAAGTCGGGATGCGATTTCTTCCTGACGCAGAAGATTTCGTGGAGCCAGTTCAACAAATTCCCGTATCACACCTTCCTGTGGCGCGGAATCGACAATACGGAAGTCCTGACGCATTTCCCGCCGGAGGACAATTACAACTCCGCGCTGCTGCCCGACCGGCTCTGCTATGCGCAGAACAACTTCAATGAGAACTACTTCCTTCCGGAATTCATCACGCTCTTCGGCGTCGGCGACGGCGGCGGCGGCCCGCGGATGGAACATATTGAAAACGGGTTGCGCACCGCGAATCTCGAAGGTTGCCCGAAGGTCAAATTCGGACGCGCGGACCGTTTCTTCGACCGGCTGGCCGAGCACGCCGACGAACTTCCGAACTGGGTGGGAGAACTTTACCTCGAACTGCATCGCGGCACCTTGACCACGCAGAGCCGCACCAAGCGCGGCAACCGGAAGTGTGAACAGCTTCTGACTGCGGCGGAATTTCTTGCATCGTGCCTTCCGGCGTCGGAATATCCGGAAGAGGCGTTTGACGAAATGTGGAAGAAGGTGCTGCTCAATCAGTTCCATGACATCATTCCCGGTTCGTCAATCCGCAAGGTGTACGAGGTGACCGAGGTCGAACACGCTGAAATCCTCGACCGCTGCCGGAAGTTGATCGACGCGACCGCTGCCGCGCTGCTGGAAAAGGCGGACGATGCCGTGACGATCGTCAATACCTTGAGTTACGATTACACGTCGCCGGTCCGGCTGCCGCAGTCGTGGGCGGGGTGCGAGGTCAAGGATGCCGACGGCAAGTGCGTGATCACCCAGGATGAGGGTGCGGACGGCGTCTGGGCGCTGGGGAATTTCCCGCCGCAGAGCATGGTCACGTTGACGCGCGGGGAAAAGGTTGCGGCGCACTCCGCCGCAGTCTCCGCGGCGGCGATGGATGAGCTGGTGCTGGAAAATGAATTCGTCCGGTACGAGTTCGACCACAATGGTTCGCTGGTTCGGGCGTTCGACAAGAGCGCCGGGCGCGATGTGCTCGACGCCGCGGGCAATCAGCTTGCGCTGTACGTCGACATTCCGAACAACTGGGATGCGTGGGATGTCGAATTCACCTATCAGGACACCGTGCCGGAACATGTGACCGCAGTCAGCGCGAAACGGCGCAGCGACGGCCCGGTCCGGCAGGTGCTCGTATTCGATTTGAAGGTCGGGCGTTCGACGATCCGGCAGGAAATCGTGCTCGCGGCGAACTCCAAACGGCTGGATTTCAACACCGAAGTGGATTGGCATGAACAGCATCGGATGCTGCGGGTTTCGTTCCCGACGACCGTTTGCGCGACGGAGGCGGCGTGCGACATTCAGTACGGTTTCATCCGTCGTCCGACGCACCGGAATACGTCGTGGGATTTCGCGCGGTTCGAAGTGGCTGCCCACCGCTATGTGGATCTCGCGGATGCATCCGGCGGCGCGGCGCTGCTCAACGACTGCAAATACGGTTACAAGCTTCAGGACGGCGTTCTTGATTTGAATCTGCTTCGTTCTCCGATCTATCCGGACGAAGCGGCCGATCAGGGTCATCATCGTTTCACCTACAGCTTCCTGCCGCACGAAGGCGCGCTGGTCGGGTCCGAAGTCATGCAGGAGGCGGCGTGCCTCAACCGCGAACCTCTGGTTCTGCCCGGACGCGCCGGAAAACAGATGTTCCCGGTTGCGTTGACCGGCGGCGCCGGCGTTACGCTAGAAGTGCTCAAGAAAGCGCTCAAGAGCGATGATCTGGTCATCCGTCTGGTCGAGACCGACGGTCGCAATTCCCGTGCGGTTCTGCGGGTGCCCGCCGGCGCGAAGCTGGTGGAGACCAATCTGGTCGAATGGAGCGCGGGAGCCGAATATTGCGCACAGGACGGCGAAATCGAAATCGGCATGAAGCCCTTTGAGATCCGGACGTTCAAGGTTGTGAAGTAACCGGTTCGCCGGGGAGCGCCGCAGAGAGTTTGAAGGATCTCCGCGGCGCTTTTTTTCTGCTTGAATTCACGGGGAAATATGCTATATTCTCTCCCGGTCGCATGAATGACCGACGGAGGATGAATATGGCGTCAAAGCGTTTTGCCATGGAATTGATGCGGGAGTTGCCGGAGTGGGTGAATGACGGTATCATTTCCGAGGCGGGAGCAGAGCAGCTTCGGGACCGTTATCCGGCATCGGGGATCACGCAGCAGGTAATGTTGCGGTATCTTCAGATTTTCCTTTCGGTGCTCTGCGCGGTTCTGATCGGCTGCGGATTGATTCTCATTATCTCCCATAACTGGGACATGTTTTCGCCGGGGTGGCGTATGGCGGTGGCGTTCGTGCCGCTGGCGGTTGCGGTCTGGTTCGGGTTTCTGACGTTGATCCGGCATGAGAATGATCCCCGTTATTGCGGAGCTGCGGGATTGTTTCTGGCGGCGGCGACGGCGTCGGCGACAGCGATCGTGTCGCAATTGTATCATCTCTCGGGGACGTTGTCGGAATTTCTTTCGGTCTGGCTGGCGTTGTTGATTCTGCCGCTGTATATATTCCGGTCGACGGGGCTGGCGGTGGTGTTGTGCATCGGAATGGTGTCGCTGATGTTTGCGGATTATCCGTCGGGAAGAACGATCTGGTGGACGCTGGGGCTTGGCGCGATATCGTTCCCGTATCTCCTGTATGCGGCGACATCGAATCGTTATGCGGCGGGGGCGACGCTGGTGAATCGCCTGGCAATCGTGGTGCTGATGACGACGTTTTCGCTTTCGACCCTGGTTTCCGGAAATGGGGCGGCGACTGTTTATCTGGGGTGGCCGCTCCTCTTCAGCACCTTGCTGCAAATGGGAACTCTGCCGAAATTGCGTGCGTCGTCGATGCGCTTGAATTTGTTTCAGGTGGCCGGGAGCATCGGGGTGTTGATCTTCATCGCGGTCGGGAGTTTTATGGATTTCTGGGAAATTTCCGGCTGGATGCGTCATCATTCGAACGGACCGTCACTGGTCTGGTGCGGAATATTGGCAATTGCGTGGATCGGATTGATTTTCGGCGGGGGATTGCACACGACGGGAAGTATATTCTGCGCGATATTGCCGCCGCTCTCGCTGGTGGGATTGATGTGTGCGAATGAGGGGAATGCCGGAGCGATGATCGCGGCGATTCTCTTTAATTTCTATTTTGCCTGCCTGGGGGTGGTGATGTTGTGGGACGGATTTCATCGCCGTTCCCCGTGGCGGATGAACGGGGGAATCGGCGTGCTGGCGCTGTTGATTTTCCTGCGTTTCTGCAATGTGGGCGACATTTTGTTGTACGCGGGAGTGTTTCTCGGGTTCGGAATCGCGGTTGCCGTGGCGAATTTCATGTTTACGCGGCATTTCAAACGTCTGGAGGAGAAGCAATGAAGAAATGGCGCGTTATTCTTTTCGGGGTGGCGGTGCTGTTGATCCTCGGCGTGGTTTCGTACAAAATTGTACGAAGTGAACTTGCCCGGCGTTACGGGACGCCTTACCGGATGGAGGTGAGCGGTTTCGATCCGCATGATCCCTTCCGCGGGCGTTATCTGGCGTTCTCGATGCCGAACACGGCGCGTTCGGAGCTGGAGTTGAATGGGACGACGGCTTATGTGACGCTCCGGAATGCGTCGGACGGGACGGCGTATTTTGATGTGCTTTCCGGAGAGAAGCCGCAGAAAGGCGATTACTTGAAGGTGAATGCATACGGCTATGGCGGAATGTTTCGGGCGCCGTTCGAGCGGTTTTATCTCAATGAGACGATTGCGCTTGAAGCGGAACGCATTTTGCAGTCGGCGCTCTCCGGCCCGGCGCGGAAGCGGGCGGAGATCGTTCTGCGCGTGCATCATGGGTTCGCCTGTCTGGAGGATCTGCAGATCGACGGCACGTCGATCGTCACGCTGGCCCGGGAGAAGATGAGGTGGAAATGAAGGATTGGCCGAACCCGGTCGCATATTTCCGCAGGGAGAATGAATGATTCCGGTTCGACAATGGAAGAAAACGATACGGTTGGAGGAAGATACCACGATGAAGGCGGTCATTTCGGTGGTCGGGAAGGATGCGGTCGGCATCATCGCAAAAGTGAGTGCGGCGTGCGCGGCGTGCGGCGCGAACATTCTGGATATCTCGCAGACGGTTCTGCATGAGTATTTCACGATGATCATGATTGTGGAGATCGAGCAGTTGAATGTGCCGTTCTCGCAGTTCATCGACCGGATGGAGGCGCTGGGCCGGGAGAACGATTTGGAAATTCATGCGATGCATGAGGATATTTTCAACGCGATGCACAAGATTTAAGATAGAAACATCAGGGATTAGTTATGCCTGCCATTGAAGATATTCTCGAAACGCTCAACATGATTCATGAGGAGTGCCTCGACATCCGAACCGTCACGATGGGGATTTCCCTCTACGACTGCATCAGCGACGATGAGAAATCCATGAACCGGATGGTGTATGAAAAGATTACGCAATCCGCGTACAATCTGGTCGCCACGGCCGAAGAGATCGAAAAACAATATGGAATTCCGATCATCCACAAACGCATTGCCGTGACGCCGGCGTCGCTGTTGTGCGGCCGCCTGACGCGGGACGGGGCCGTCCGTCTGGCCGCGACGCTGGATCGCGCGGCGCGCGAACTGGGCGTCAACTTCATCGGCGGTTTCGGCGCGCTGGTGCAGAAGGGGTTTTCCACCGGAGCATTGACATTGATCGATGCGCTGCCGGAGGCGCTGGCGACGACCGAACGGGTCTGCGCGTCTGTGAACGTCGCCTCGACGAAGGCCGGAATCAACATGGATGCGATCGCCCGGATGGGGGAGATCATCCGGGAGACGGCGTATGTGACGCGGGAAAACGGTTCGATCGGCTGCGCGAAGCTGGTGGTGTTTGCGAACGCCCCGGAGGACAATCCCTTCATGGCGGGGGCGTTCCACGGAGTCGGCGAACCGGAGCGGGTGATCAATGTCGGGGTCTCCGGTCCCGGGGTGGTGGCGTCGGCGATCCGGCGGGCAGGGGAGGATTGTTCGCTGAGCGAATTGGCAAATTTAATCAAGAAGACGGCGTTCAAGATCACCCGGGTCGGGCAACTGGTGGCGCACGAAGCGGGTCGGCGGCTGGGGGTGCCGTTTGGAATCGTGGATTTGTCGCTGGCGCCGACGCCGGCGATCGGGGATTCGGTGGCGTATATTCTTGAATCGATGGGGCTGGAGAAATGCGGCTGTGCCGGGACGACGGCGGCGCTCGCGATGCTCAACGACGCGGTGAAGAAGGGCGGCGTGATGGCGTCGTCGCGGGTCGGCGGTTTGTCGGGTGCGTTCATTCCGGTTTCGGAGGACGCCGGCATGATTGCGGCGGCCCGGAGCGGCGATCTCACGCTGGAAAAACTTGAGGCAATGACCGCGGTCTGCTCGGTCGGGCTGGACATGATCGCCATTCCGGGGGATACGCCGCCGGAGGTGATTTCCGGGATCATCGCCGACGAAATATCGATCGGTGTGGTCAACAGCAAAACGACGGCGGCGCGGCTGATCCCCGCCTGGGGATGCGGCGTCGGCGATATGGTTCGGTTCGGCGGATTGCTCGGCGAGGCGCCGGTGATGCCGGTGAAACGGGCGACGCCGGCGAAATTCATCCGCCGCGGCGGACACATCCCGGCGCCGATTCACAGTTTGAAAAATTGATTGATTTCACACCGGCGCGTGGAATTCAAAGGGTTGTTTCGGAAGAGTTCCGGCGGGCGAATTCGCGAACGGAGAGTTTCCGCTTGATTGCCTCGCATGCGCCGTATCCTGCGCCTTCGCCCATTTTCAGGCAGTCTCCGGTCACGCGGTAGGCGGCGTGCGCCATGTAGGAACCGGAAATGCAGCGTCCGGCGGTGAGCAGATTTTCCACGCCGAGCGGCACCAGCGAGCGGAAGGGGATGTGGAATCCATTGTGTCCGATGTTGGTCTGGCCGGCCTGATCGGGTTCGTGGATGTCGACGCCGAATTTGACCGTGCAGATGTTGTCGGGAAATACGGTGCCGTTGCGGACATCGTCGTCGGTGACGATGTATTCCCCGGTGATGCGCCGGGTTTCGCGCACGCCGATGACTGCCGGAAGTTCCATGAGATACACGTCGCCGAGAAAATCCCGGATCAATTTGAAATATTCCATGGCGTTTTCGACCTGCCGGAACCCCTCCTGCGCGGCGCAGGAGAGTTCTTCGCCGTCGCTGCCGTTGCGGTAGCGGACGTGAGTCCATTGAACGAGCGCTTCTCCGGAACGGGGCAGTTTGATCAGCGCGGGGAAGTTGAAGGGGACGTCCCGGAGAAATTTTTCCTTGTCCGGGACGCGCTGTTCGAGCAGCGTGTACCAGTCGAGGATGCGGTCGGTGGGATATTCGTCGCGGACGCCGCCGATTTTGAACATCATGGTCATCGGTTGAAAAACACCGTCGCGGTCGCGTCCGATCCGGAAGGGAGCGCCGGCGCGGGCGGCGATGTCGCCGTCGCCGGTGCAGTCGATCGTCACGTCGGCGAGAATGGCGCCGGTGCCGGATTTGTTCTGAATGAAGACGCCTTTGACGCAGTTGTCTTCCAGAATCGGTTCGCAGCCGGTGGTGTAGAGCAGAAGATCGATTTTTGCTTCGCGGATCATTTCATTGAGCACCAGCGTCATCTGCACCGGATCGAAGGAGATGTCCCACAATCCGCCCCAGGCGTTGCGGGCCTGAAGTGCTTCGCGCAGTTCCCGGTTGAGGCCGTCGTGGTTTTTATTGTCGAAGAATGGCGAGAGCAATCCGAGCGTCCACATGCCGCCGGGTTTGCCACCGTTTTCGATCAGGGTGACGCGGGCGCCGGCGCGGGCGGCGGTGACGGCGGCGCCGATTCCGGCCGGACCGGCGCCGACGACCAGAATGTCACAGTGATTGCGGACTTTGACGCTTTGCGTGCGGGTGATGGTGGTTTCCATGTTGCAGAACTCCTTCCGGAAAAGATGCATTGAAGCGGTTGTTTTATTCCTTCATTAATGATAGCAGTTTAAACACGTTTGACAATGCGGAAATGTGCTGTATATTTATAATATCATGTCGAATATTCAAATAATTCAGGAAGATTCCGTAAAAGTTGGTCAACTTCTGGAAAATTGCGCCGCTTCGTTCGAACAGCGTTTCGGTGTCACGCTGACCTTTCACGATCAGCAGGGGATCTTTCATCTGCCGGATGGTTCGGGTTGTTTGTTTTCCCGGCAGACCCACTGTAACGCCTATTGTATGCTTCGGCGTTACGCCGCGCCGGAAAACAACCGCCGCTGCCTGCATGATTGTGCGGCAATGGTGGAA
The DNA here is from genome assembly GCA_944389815.1 of uncultured Victivallis sp. Taxonomy (GTDB): domain Bacteria; phylum Verrucomicrobiota; class Lentisphaeria; order Victivallales; family Victivallaceae; genus Victivallis. The sequence goes on from CALXNS010000101.1 coordinate 24,780, forward strand.
CATCAGTCACAGAAGAGCGCCGCTCCCTTTCTGCACGATTGCTGGAAGGGGGCGCGGGAGGTGGTGCTGCCGTATTACCGGGGGCCCCGGCTGTTGTTTCTCGTTTACGCGGGCGTATTTCGCGGCGGGGAGCCGCCGGAGGAGTTCCGCGCGGCGTGGAAGGAACTGCCGCCGTGGCGCGAAACGCTGCTGGAACCGCTGCTTGCGGAACTGCGGGTTTTGAATGCCGGAATCGCGGCATTGCTGGAACCGGGGACGGAAATGGAACCGCCGCCCGATCGGCGGGAATTGATCCGGCGTTATCTCTTCGTGAATGCACACCGGAAATTGACGCTCTCCGACCTGGGGCGGCATTTATCGGTTTCGCCCTCACGCGCAAGCCACCTCTGCCGGACGTGTCTCGGGGTCTCGTTTCAGGAGTCGCTGCTGGCGATTCGGATGAGGAAGGCGGCGGAACTGCTTACGGGAAGCAGTCTGCCGCTCAAGGAGATCGCCCGGCAGTGCGGATTTGCAAACGTCTTTTATTTTTCGGCGGCATTCCGGAAATTCCACGACGTACCGCCGGGCGCATTCCGGCGCCGGACAAATTCCGCCCGGCGCGGCGACCATTGTGCTGAATGAATTGTGATATGATTCAGCGGCGGCGCTCCTTTTTGCGCCGCGGCGAACGGCGTTCCCGCACCTCGATTCCGGCGGACATTTTCTCCACCCATTCACGCAGGCGGCGTTTCTTCTCCACCGCCGGCGCTTTCCGGGCAGCGACGTCGCGCGACGCCCTGACGGCGCCGCGTTGCGTTTCCGAATTGGATTCGTTTCGTCCGGGTTTTCCATTGCGTCCCGACCTTTCCGTCCGTTCCGGGCGTCCAAAATGTTCCGTCCGTTCCGGGCGTTCAGCCCGTTCAGATCTTCCGGCGGGTCGCGTGGGGTCAAAATTTTTCTTCACGGCCTCGGAACGGTTGTTGCGCGGAGGGCGCGTTTCCCGGCTTTCGGATTGCTCCGCGGCGAATTGAACCCGGGGACCGGTCTGGCGGCAGCATTCGATCAGGTGTTCGGCATCGGTTTTTTCCAGATTGACGAAGGAAAATTTGTCGAAGCAATCGATCCTGCCGACGCGGTTTTTGCGGATGCGGGCGCGCTCCCAGAGAAAATCGAGCATTCTGACCGCGCCGAAACTGTCGGCTTTGCCGATGGCGATGTAAACGCGGGTCAAGCCGTCGTCGCCGAACTCTTCGCGCCGGTTCCGGTTGCGGCGGCGTGCGCCAAGCTCAGGATAACTTTGTTCGAGAAGTTCGTCTTTGCAGTGAATACGCAGCAGTGCGGCGATGATTTCCGCCGGGGAATTCGCGTCTGTATCGAGAAGTTCCGTTGCGAAATCGAGATATTCGCGGTGTTCGTCGCCGGCGATCACGTTTTCAAGTTCTTCGGAGAAACGGCGTTTTTTCGCCGCCGCCAGTTCCGCTCCGGTCGGCAGTTCGGCCCGGCGAATCTCCCGTTTGATTTCGTTCTGGAGCGCGGCGATCCGCCGGGTCTCTCCAGGCGCGACGAACGAAATCGCCACGCCGCGCTTTCCCGCCCGCCCGGTGCGCCCGATGCGGTGAATGTAGGTGTCGGCGTTCCGCGGCAGCGAATAATTGATGACGTGCGTAAGATCATTCACATCGATGCCGCGTGCGGCGACGTCCGTCGCCACCAGCAGACGGAACTTCTTCTCCTTGAAACGGCTGATGACCCGGGAACGCAGCGATTGAGCCAGATCGCCGTGCAGCGCTTCGGTGCGGAAATTGCGCTGATTGAGTTTTTCGGTCAGTTCGTCGGCGTCGACGCGGGTGCGGCAGAAGATCAATGCGAAAATTTCCGGCGCCATGGCGATGATGCGGCAGAGCGCCTCAAATTTATCTTCGCGGCGCACTTCGTAGAAAAACTGCTCCGTATACCCCGCATCGGCCGCGTCGCCGGTCTCCGCGGCGGCAATGATTTCCGGCTCGTGCATGAAACGCTCCGCGATCGCGCGGATCTCATCAGGCATGGTCGCGGAGAACATCAACATGCGCTTGTCGGAATTGGTTCCCTCCAGAATCGCTTCGATCTCCTCGATGAAGCCCATGTCGAGCATTTCATCGGCTTCGTCGAGCACCGCGAATCGCAGCGCGGAACAATCCAGTTCATTTCGCCGCATCAGGTCGAGAATCCGCCCCGGCGTGCCGACCACGAGATCGACTCCGTCGCGGAGGCGCTGCAGTTGAATTTCGATGGGCTGTCCGCCGTAAAACGGCGCAACCCGGAGCCGTCGGCGTCCTTTGAGGGAATTGATCTCATCGGCGATCTGAATGCACAATTCCCGGGTCGGAGCGAGAATCAACGCCTGCGGCCGTTCGCCGCGTTCGATCCGTTCGAGAATCGGCAATGCGAAGGCGGCGGTCTTGCCGGTGCCGGTACGAGCCTGTCCGATGAGGTCGCGTTTGCCGGCGAGAAGCCGGGGGATCGTCAGGCTCTGAATCGGGGTCGGTTTTTCAAAACCCTTGTCGCGCAACGCTTCGAGCGCGGCTTCGGAAAGGCCGAGCTCCTGAAATTCCAAAAGATCACTCATTGCGATATCCTTTCGCTCCACTGTCGTTTCCGGAAAGGGAGCCGCGTGTTTTTTTCAACAACAAATGAAGCGGAGCATCGGGACACCCTTCGCCGCATCGCCACGCCATGCCGGAAGATTCATTCCGGAAGCGATGCAGTTTAAAAGCCAATAATATACACCTGTTTAACTTAAAAAGAAAGCCGTAATGCGCTGTCCGGAGCGCTTTTTCTGGAAAATCACTTTCCGCCCGGAGCTGTTGTTTCGTAGGCGATCAAATGGGAATCGTTGATGTCCGGATAACGGCCGTCGCATCTGTAATCGGGTTGCAGCGCAACTTTACCGCCGCCTTCAGGCAGATCGATGGCGAAGGTCGGCACCGCGAGCGAAGAGAGGCGCGGTCGGAATTTCCGGAGAATTTCCAGTCCGCATTCGATGCCGGTCGCGTAATGGCGCACTCCGCGTACCGGATCGACGTGAAAGAGGTAGTGCGGCTTGACGCGGATTGCGACAAGTTTGCGGAACAATTCTTCCAGAATGTCGGCGTCGTCGTTGATTCCCTTGAGCAGAACGCACTGATTGACGACCGGCACTCCGGCTCGGATCAGCCTGGAACAGGCCGCGGCGGCTTCCCGGGTGACTTCACGGGGAGAATTGAAGTGTGTGGCGAACCAGAGGCCGGGAATTTCCCCGAGTTTCTCCGCGAATTCCGCAGTGATCCGCTCCGGCCAGACGACGGGAATCCGACTGCCGATACGGAAAATTTCCAGCGATGGAACCGTGCGCAGTTGATCGAGAATCTCAAAAAGCCGCGGGAAGGGGAGCATGACCGGGTCGCCGCCGGAGAGAAGAACTTCATGAATTTCAGGGTGTTTTCGCAGATGGCATGTCGCGTCATTCAGTTCACGGTCGGAAATGTCCGCCAGGTCGGCGCCGTGCGCCCATTCGCGTTTGCGGAAACAGAAGCGGCAGCGCATTGCGCAGCGCCCGGTCGTCAGCAGCACCACCCGGTCGCGGTAACGGTGAATCAATCGCGGAACGGGCATTTGTTTTTCTTCGGCGAGCGGGTCGAAACTGGAGGATTGGTCATCAAGTTCGGCGAGCTGCGGAAACGATTGAAGCGCAATTGGATCGCTGCGCCAGTGTCTTCGATCGACCAGGCTTAAATAATATTCATTCAAATAGACAGGGTATTGTGCTTCGACAGCCGCGAGCTCCGGCGGCATATCGATGCCGATTGAAGCCATCGCTTCCCGGCACGAGGTGAAAAATTTCATGGGGATGTCAGCCTTTCTTTATCGCACGGATAATATATCGCCGGACGGGAGTTTTTTCCAGAGGCCGCATTTATTTTTCCGCAATCGACAGCCGGGCGGACGAGGGGAGCCGCGCTCGCTTTGACGATTGCGCAGCCGTCGCCCTTACGAAAACGCATCTGGGGTGCGGCAAATCAGCACGACCGGCTTCAAAGGGCGGTCAGAATAAAAAAAAGCTGAAAAAACGGCGGATATCGGATATTTGAGCTTGACATTCAACGAAGACAGGATATATTAGGCAGCATCCTGTAAAAAATGGTGGTTGTAGCTCAGTTGGTTAGAGCGCCTGGTTGTGGCCCAGGAGGTCGCCGGTTCGAGTCCGGTCTACCACCCCATTTTTTTTGATTCCTGCAAATTGAAGACGTATCCGGGAGCTTCCCCGTTTTCGAACCGGGCGGCCTCAACGTTCCGTCGATCTCCCGCCGGAACATTTGTTTCAACGGGAGAGGGACGGGAATCCGCTTCCGCGGCGGGAAATTCATTTCGACGTCTGCTGCATCAGGAGCTGGGTAATAATGTTGATGACCTCCTGTGCCTGATCCGAACCGATGCCTACTCCTTCGATCACACTTCGCTTGAAGCAGATCGCCGCCGGCAGACCGCTGTGCGAAACCACGGCAATGAGCAGACTCTTATTCAGGAAATAGAAAAGAATACAGGCCAGTCCAATCATCCAGGCGCAAAAGACGAAAATTCCCAGTTCCCCCCCATGAACCATCATGGCTGGCAGCATGAAAAGGCCGATCAGAAAGAAAAACAGCGCGAAGGCGAAAAACAGAATCGGTTTGGTGTAGCCCGTGGAGGTGACGCTGATCGACCGCAGCGGCAGAATGGTTTGAATCTGTCCACTTAACGAACCGCGTTTGAATTCGATCCGATCTGCGTAAACTTCAAAAGTTGTCGTAACATCAATTCCAAGCATTGTCAGAAACCATGAAATAAGTCCGGAACTCCGGGCGACAATATGAACGTATACCGGACCGTTGTAATTGAGGGCGAATTCCTTCAAAACCAACGCCCGATTTCCGATTGACATGGCGATTGAGTGCATTTGCTTTCCTCCTCGTGGATGGTTGACGGAACTGAATATTATAATAGTATAATATCCCGGAAAATCAAATTGCTGCCGCCTGTTTTTTCGCAGAAGGTGCGGAAAATAAATTAATTTTTCGGGAAATTTTTATTTGAGACTGGCAATTCCTGCTTGAAGAGGATATCTTGAAAACCAGCATTCGGCATGATGGTGTAACAAAGGAGCTGCAAGTCGCCATGAAAAAAGAAGTTCCGGACGTTTTTAAAGGGAAGTGGATCACCAGTGACGAGTTCTGCAGTCTTGTCCCGCAGAATGTGTTTCACCGCCAGCTCGACGATTCCGCACTGCCGGAAGTTGATCCTGCACTCCAGAACCGGCACATCCTTTTCCGGCGGACATTCACACTGGACGATTCCACCGCTCCCGCCGTAATTCACATCACTGCCGATGATTATTACAAACTTTATGTGAACGGCGTTTTCGTCACGCAGGGGCCGGCGGCGGGATATTCGTTTCACTACTTTTACAACCGGATCGACATCTCCCGATTCCTCCGGGCCGGCCGGAACACCATCGCGGTGCATACCTTTTATCAGGGATTGATCAATCGCGTCTGGGTCAGCGGCGACCGGCAGCACGGACTGCTGCTCGATCTGATCGTCGGAGGGGATACGATTTTAAGTTCGGACGAGAATTTCCGCTGCCGGATTCACTCCGGATTCTCCGCCGCCGGAACGGTCGGTTATCAGACTCAGTTCATGGAGCGTTATGACGCCGCCGCGCCGGAGGTCGGATTCGAACAACCCGGATTTGATGATTCAAATTGGGAATTCGCGAAAATCCGCCGTCACGCAGATTATCAGCTTTTCCGGCAGCCGTCGAAACAGCTGGAATTTGAATCGATTGCTCCGGCGAACGTGGAGAGACGCGGCACGAATGCGCTTCTGATTGATTTCGGTGGAATCTTCGTCGGCGCTCTGACGTTCCGGGCCTCCGGTGGATGCGGAGATGAAATCGAGATGCGTTTCGCGCAGGAACTCAATGACGACGGCTCGGCGCGGTATGAGTTGCGGGCCAATTGCCGCTACGTCGAATATTTCAAATTGTCCGGTCGCGGGTATGATACGCTGAATCAATTTGATTACAAGAGTTTCCGTTATGTGGAAATTTTGTTTCCCTCTGGGTGTGAACCGGATCCGGCATCTTTCCGGTTGACGGCGCGGCATTATCCATTCACGTTGCGGGCCGCCTGCCGTTTCGACGACGGAAAATCGCGCGCGATCTGGAAATTGTGCGTTGATTCGCTGCACTACGGCGTGCAGGAGGTGATCCAGGACTGCATGGATCGGGAGAAGGGATATTATCTCGGCGACGGTTGTTACAGTCTGCTGGCGCATTGTTTGTTGACACGTGATTACACGCTCATGGAGAAGTTCTTCGACGATTTTCTCCGCACGTCGTTCATCAACCGGGGATTGATGACCTGCGCGGCGTGCTCCTTCATGCAGGAGATCGCCGAATATCCGTTGATCATGTTCCAGTTGCTGCTGGAATACTGCGCGTTGACCGGCAACGTGGAATTCGTGCGTGAGCGTTACGCCGCCTTTGCCGACATCCTTGATTTTTATCGCGAAGAATATGCCGACGGTGACGGGCTTCTCAACCATCTTGACAAATGGTGCGTGGTCGAGTGGCCGGCGAATATGCGCGACAATTACGACGTCGATCTTACCGAGGGACGGCGGTGTGACACCCGGCACAACGTGATCAACGCCTATTACATCGGCGCGATCAAATCCCTGAACCGGATCGCCGAACGAATCGGATTCGAACCTTATCAGGATCCGGCGCCGCTGGAGGAGGCGTTTGTGAGAGTGTTTTACGATCCGGAAAAAGAGTTGTTTCGCGACAGCGACGAAACAACCCATATCAGTTTGCCCGGAAACGTGTTCGCCGCGTTTTTCGAATTGTTCCCCTCCCGGGCTGGCATCGAGAATACCATCGCGATGATTCGGGAGAAGCGGTTGTCGCAGAGTCTTTTTTTCGAAACGTTTCCGTTGCTCGCGTTTCTGACCCGCGAAGGTGAAACGCAACTGGTGCACGAACTTCTGATCGACGAAAACGCCTGGCTGAAGATGATCGACGAGGGGGCGACGCGCACCTTCGAAGGGTGGAGCAAAGATTTGAAATGGAACACTTCGCTCTTTCATCTGACGTTGACGCTCGGTGCGTTGTTCCTTACGGAATGGGATGTCGGCGGGATTCTGAGGTTTTCCAGATAAAACGAATTGATTTCAAGTGTGTTGCATTTTGTCATGTAATCAATCGAAAGGACGTGAAATGGCAAACGAACTCGATGAAATGACCGGTCCGGTCAACGCCGCCGGACGGGATGTCAATGTGATTGAAAAACAGTTGCCCGTCACGGTGGGGGCGGGGTCATTGCTGTTTGAAATTCTGCTCTGGTGTCTCGGCATTCTGCCCGGGGTGATTTTCCTTTTCATGAAGATCAACGCGGCCAATTATTTCCGGCAGTTGCAGCAGAAAATTCAAGCCGACGCTTCGCAGATCGACAATTATCTGGAGCAGCGCGTCCAGATCCTGCAGAATCTCGCCCCGCTGGTGGCGAAGGCGATCGATCTGGATAAAGACGTCATGAAAGCCGTCGCCGCACTCCGGGGCGGACATCTCCTGGATTCCGAGCGCAATGAGCTCTCCAGTGAACTTGATCGTTCCTTCGGACGGTTGTTCCCGCAGATCGAAGCGTATCCGGAGTTGAAGGCCCATCAGGCGATTGCCGAGGCGATGCGCCAGAACAGTTACCTGCAGCGCGAGATCACCGCGGCGAGAACCCTCTACAACGATACGGTCAATCTCTGGAACCGTTCGCTTTATGAGTGGCCGACCCGGATGATCGTCGCCGCGCGGAATCATTACACGACACGCATTCCGTTCACCGCCTCCGCCGAGACGAAGGCGCGCGCACGTGAGGTGTTCTTTTAATGAATTCCGACACCCGGGATCCGGTGCAGCGCTACCGGAAGGAATATAGACAGAAATTTTTTGAACTGGCGGTGAATTTTCTCGATCGTGCCGTCGCGTCCGCCGGAGTCGATCTGACGGCCAATGCGGTGTTGTCCGGAAAAATCGATCACCTTCTGGCGAAGCGCAATGCACTCTCCAGGAAGCGGACGCTCTGGATTTTTCTGTTGCTTCTTCCCGTGGCCGGAATCGTGATCTGGGGGGCGTTGTTATGGTATTGGTTGAGTAGTGACCGGCGGGCGGTTTCGATGGAACACTGGGGCGGGTTCGCTGGCTTCTGCCTGATCGGGTTGCTGTTCATATTGTTGAAATGCGTTCCCTCCATCCGCCGGCTCGGCGGTGTGGTTGAACAATTGAATGCCGACATCTCCCGGAAAATATCCGAAGCGTGGGATCAACTGCGCCCGTTTTACCGGTATCTGAAATGGAACACCGTGACCGGACTCGTGGAAAAGACGATTCCACAATTGAAGTTCGATGATTTTCTTCCGGAGTCGCGTCTGGCGGATTTTTTCGGGACGTTTCAGTTTGATCCCGGAGAATTTTCGCTCAAATCGATCCTTTACACTCACAGCGGGACATTTTACGGTTATCCTTTTCTTTTTCTTGACGTCAAAAGTTTTTCCTGGGTCGAGAAGAGTTATTACGGCTATAAGACGATTCATTGGACCTCCCGCGAAAGGGATCGCAACGGCAAGATGCGCACGGTCTTTCATTCGCAGACATTGACCGCCAGTGTCACGCGGCCGGCGCCGGAGTTTCGCGAGGAAAAATTTCTGCTGTTCGGTCACGATGCCGCGCCCGGGCTGGTTTTTTCCCGGGAACCGTCGCCGCTGTCCGGGGGCGGGCATTCTCTTTTCAGGAGCATTCGGAAAAGGTTCAAGTTGGCATCGTTGCACCGTTTCGAACGGGATTTGACAGATGCGAGCAATTTTACGATGATGAGCAACCGCGAGTTCGAAGTGCTGTTCAACTCCACGGATCGGAATGACGAGGTCGGATACCGGCTGTTGTTCACGCCGCTGGCGCAGCAGCAGATGGTGCAGTTGCTCAACGATACGAAATTCGGTTACGGGGATGATTTCCATTATCGGAAGGACAGAACGGTCACCTGCATCATTCCCCGGCATCTGACGCGGCTTGCTTTCTCCACGGAACCGGTGATGTTGCAGGAATATAATTGGGCGAGAATCAGGAAAACATTGTTGGAGCAATATACGGAATTTTTCCGATCGATTTATTTTTCACTGGCACCGCTGATGACGATTCCATTGTATAATGAGCCACGGGTCACGCCGTCGGCCTTTTCCTTCGGGGAGCGGGGCGACCGTTTAATATCGCCGTGGGAGATGGAGAGCATCGCAAATTATCAGGGGGAGGGGCTCTACAAACATCCGGAAAGTGTTACCGAAAATCTATTGAAGGTTTCCGAAGTTGAACACCTTGATGAGAATCGAACTTCGGCGCGAATCACCGCGATCGGTTTCAAAGGCATCGCCCATACAGAGCATGTTACCGTCCGCGGCGGTGACGGGCGATTCCATTCCGTCGCGGTCGAGTGGCTGGAATATATCGAAGTGAGACGCACCTTGCGAATGGACGCTCGCGTGGCCCGGGAAGGCGATCCGGAGAGCGCTTCCGGAGCGGACAGCAATGAATTTTTCCGGCGTTCGATCATTTCCGGTCTCCCGTACAGATAAAAGCCTCTGGACAGGGAGGACGTGGGAGGAATGCAGGGGAGGGGAGGCGAAAGCGAAAGCGAAAGAAAGGGAAAGAGGGTTATTCGCGTGTGTGGCGAATTAATATTTTTATCAATGCCGGATTATTGTAAAAACTTTGAGTTAATAGAGTAATTTTTTATAGACAGCACCGTAAAGGAATGATCTCTTCCTCAAGATGCCGTTTTATGGCATGTAATGCCCCCCCCTTTTTTTTAAGGGCGGCATTACAGTTTGGTCACTATAATCAATCAGAAAATAGACCCTTTTTCAAGTGCCGTCTCTCAAAATGTGCGCAATTTTCCGGACGTTATCGAACAGACAAAAAAATACCGGAGGGCGAAGTGCTCATCCGGCGATTGTGACAAAACG
>CALXNS010000102.1 GCA_944389815.1 uncultured Victivallis sp.
CGAGGAAAAAGATCGCCGGAACCGAATACCGCGGCATGATCATCGGTCCGTACATCGGTTGAAGCGCAAGATGATATTGCACACAGGCCGTGATCGCTCCGGGAAGCGCTCCCGCGCATCCGATCAGGAAGACGCAGAAATACGGCCGGTCGCGCCGGAGAAACGGCAGGACGGCGACGATTCCCGCCGTGAACAATCCGTTCCGCACCCAGCTTCCCGGATCGGAGAAACCGGCGCATAAAGCGCCCGCACACCCGGCGAGGGCAACCAGACTGCAGTATTTGATGATCGATTTCCAGTGCACCGTGCCCATTCCCTTTTGCCGTTGAAAACAGAGATTTCATCGGATGCCGGGAAGACTATATCATGCTCCAGGACATTTGTCAAGCAGCCATTCTGGAGAGGAGGGACGAGTCATTAACAGTTAACAGTGGGGGCGGCGTTTTTCTTTTGCCGGTCAGGCGAATTCCAGACAGCGTTTGCGGAAATGGAGATAATCGCGCCAGTTGACCTCCGGCGGAATTCCATGATCGCACATGGGCCAGTATCCGCCGCGCCGGGACATGACCGGAAATATCCGCTCCACTTCGCGATCGATCGCCTCTTTTCCCGCGGCGAGAATCCGTTTGTCGAATCCGCCGATGAGCACGAGTTCCGGATATTCCCGGCCGATGGCGACGACATCCGAATCGGCGGCCGCTTCCAGCGGAGAAAAAATGTTGCAGCCGATCCCTTCGATATAGAGATCCATCACGCTCCGGCAGCGGCCGTCGGTATCGAGCTGGATGTACGGCGCGGGGTGTCCGATTTGACGTCTCCGGATGTTGTCCAGAAGCTGCTGATAATACGGGAAGAGAAATTCCCGGATCATATCCGGAGAGATCAATGATCCGTGATTGTAACAGATGTCCTCTCCGAAGAAAACCTCGTCCAGCGCCACGGATTGCTGATGCAGCGCGGTGACCGCGTCGGCAAGTTCAAGCCAGGTGCGCATGCATTCATGGATGAGTTCCGGGGCGTCGTAGAAGGCGTAGAGCAGCGCCTCGGGACCGATTAAGCTGCGTAAATACATATAGCCGCCGATGATGTTTTGAGAGATCATCACCCCGTCGCGTTTCTGTGCCGCAAGCGCTTCGGCCGCTTCCCGTTTACGTTGTTCGATCCGTTCCGGCAGATCGAACTGCAGCCGGGGGCGGACGTTCTCCTCCCAGGAACGCTGGTCGACGACGGGATGAGATACATATTCCGGCATGAATCCCTGACGGCGCCTCTTGAAATACAGCACGCCGCGTCCGGCATGATCCTGCACGATTTCAGTGTCGCCGCAGTCACGCAGGACACATTCCGGAAATTCCGGGCAAAACGCCGCCTCGGTCCAGCCGAGACCGTACAGCGTGAACTTCCCCGCGGGTTCGTAATGAAAAATCTCATCCTCGCTTCCTTGCGGAAAGTCGGGATCCTCCTTCCACGCATCCAGACACATCCACAGACCGAAGTCCCGCTGGATGAATCCGCTTCCCGGGACTCGCCGGTAGGTGGCGCGCAATTTTTCCGCCGCTTCGCGCGGCGTGGCGGCAAAACTCATGGAACCCCTCCCCATTTCTTGTATTTTTGTTGTAATTTTCTCTTGAATATATCGATTGACGGCGTAAATTACAACAAAGGGAACGGCGAAAAACATATCTAAAACGGCCATATTGATATGAAAGAAGTATATGCGGTTCTCCCGCCTGCCGAACAGGGGCATTTTTTCCATTTCGAATTGAATTCCGCCTGGCTGGTGGAGGCGGATTGTTCGTATGATGTCCGCCATCGCCCGTTTCCGCGCGAACTGGTCATGATCCGAACCCGTTCAGGGGAGGGGGAAGTCGAAGCGGCGGGTCGGATTCAGCGTCTCTCCAGCGGTACGTTGCTGATTGTCCACAGCATGGAACTTCGCCGTTACCGGACGCGGGGCGAATGCTGGCGCTTCAGCTGGTGGACCGGGCAGGGGTACGGAGTGGAACCCTTTGAATTCAATCAACCGTTTCCGGCCGGGGCGGACGCGGGAGCGGCGCAGGAAACAAAGAAGGATGAGGAAATGGAGCAGGAGATTCTGCGGAAACTCCGTTCTCCGCAGGTGACGCTCCGGCGGCAGGGAATCGCGCAGTTTCAGGAGCTCTTCTGGAGCTGGCTGCCCGAACCGGGGCGCGGTTTTCCCGAACTTGCGCCGGCATTGGAATATATGCATTACCGGCTGAATGCCCCGGTTGAAATGGAGTCTCTGGCCCGGCGCTGCGGCATGTCGCTGCGCAATTTCCGGCGCCGGTTCGCGGCGGCCACCGGGAAGAGTCCCAAAGCGTACTGGGAGGAGCTCCGGCTTCACGCCGCGCTGGGATTGATGCGTGATCGCGGCCGGACGCTCAAGGAGGCGGCGGCGGAACTGGAATTTTCCAGCAGTTTTCATCTCTCCCGCGCATTGAAGAAACGGTTCGGGGCGTCGCCGCGGAAACTCGTGTCGGCGGCCACCGGAGACGGAACGCCCGTTTCCGGACGCCCCGTGGAACATTTGACGGAAATGAGTGATACGATGAGGTCACAATGAAATGTCCCTACTGCAATCTGGAGTTGAACAAGGAATTTTATGAGGGCGTGATCGTCTTCCGCTGCCCGGGGTGTGACGGGCGGATGGTGACCGTCTCCGGACTGCGCAATCTCTGCGGCAACCATGAGGTCGTCGATCAACTGTGGCGGATGGCGCGCGCCGTGCAGAGCAATGACGGTCCCTTCTGCGGCGCGTGCCGCAAACCGATGCGGCGCGTGCTGCTGTCGCTTACGGAAGAACAGCGGCTGCTCGAACTCGATGTCTGCGGCAGTTGCCAGATGGTCTGGTTCGACGCGCACGAACTCGAGCAGATTCCCCGCCGGCTGCCGGCCAGAAAACTTGAGGACGAACTTCCGCCGAAAGCGAGGGAGATTCTTGCCATGCACGAAATCCGGCGCGCGGAGGAACGGATCAATCAGAGCGCGGGCGGCATCGGCGATGCGGGGGGCGGGAACGCCCCGGACGAAGGATGGAAACAACTTCTCGCCTTTCTCGGATTTCCGGTGGAACTCAACGCGCCGGAGTGTCGCCGGAAACCGGTCGTCACCTGGGCGATTGCGCTGATTTGCGTGCTGGTTTTCATTGCGACGTTTTCGCATCCGGAGGAGGCGGCGCAGGAGTGGGGATTCATTCCGGAAGAGTGGACGCGGATGGGGGGATTGACGCTTCTTACGTCGATGTTTCTGCACGGCGGAATTTTCCACCTGATCGGCAACCTCTATTTTCTGTTGATCTTCGGCGACAACGTCGAGGATGAGTTCGGATGGAAAAAATACCTTCTCCTTCTGCTCGCGTCGGGGCTCTGCGCATCGGGACTTCATGCGCTCTTCGATCCGCGGGCGACGGTTCCGTGCATCGGAGCGAGCGGATTCATTTCCGGCGTGATCGCCTGTTATGCGATCTGTTTTCCCCGGGTGCGGCTCTCGTTCATGCTCGGTTACGGCGGAATCCTCTCGCTGATGCGGCGATACTGGATATCTCTTCCCGCGTGGGGGGCGTTCGTAATCTGGATCGGATTGCAGTTTGTCATGGCGCTCCTGACCCGGCGCGTCGCCGGGGAAGGCGGCGTCGCTTATCTGGCCCACATCGGAGGCGCCTTGCCGGGAATTGCCTACGCATTCTATTACCGCGCCCGCTCCCGCTCCCGCGGCGGCAACTTCGAATCGGATGCGTCCAGCCCGTCGGAGTGGTGACGGAAAGATTCCGGAAAATATTTTTCGACGCTATTGACTTTTCATATCGGTTCGGGTCGTGCCGGAGGAGGCCTGCGTGACGGTCGCTCCGGGCGAAACGCGGCAACTGACCTTCCAACTGGAGGCGGGAGATGCGTTTGAAACGTCGGGCGCACTTGATCTTTCCGTCGCATTCGGAGAGTATCTCACCGACAAGCGACGCATCGCGCTTGCGCGGGGCCTGGAACGCGGCAAACCGCTTTTCGTGCTGAATTCCCGGGAACAGTTTCATTCGCTCATTCCGAGCGCTCCGGGAAATGAAGTCCATTACTGGCAGGGGCCGGAGGACTTGAGTGGAAAATTGTATTTGTCCATACAGGATGATGCGTTGCAGATCCGTGCGGAAATTCAAGATGACCGTCACGTCCAGCCCTTTTCCGGGAGCAACGTCTGGCGCGGGGATAATATTCAGCTTGGAATACGCCTTCCGGAACAGGAGTGTCTGTGGAAAATCGGGTTGACGCGCCTGGCGGACGGCACATCCGAGGTGTTCTGCTGGATGCATCCGTCCACTCTGCCGGATCCTTCGGGAGCGATCCGGCTGGAAACGGCGCGCGATGAGACGAAGAAGATGACCTCATATCACGCGGAGATTCCATTCGCGGCGCTCGGGACGACTGCGGCGGCAATCCACCGCGGCATCCGTTTCAATGCGATGGTCAACGAAAACGACGGCGAACTGCGCAAGGGTTTTCTGTACGGCGCGCCGGGACTGGGCGTTTCGGACAACGATGCGTTGTGGCCGGTCGTCAACCCGCCGGAGAGCGGCGCCGAAACGAAATGATTCCCCTTGAGAAGAGAGCAAGAGTCGTTTATTTCGGAACGGCTTTCCCGAGAGATGCGGCCTTCTCCCCGAGACGTTTTTCCCAGTCGAGAAGCAACTCCGGCGGCGGGGCGGACATCGTTTCCCACGCAGGTTCACTGCTGCCGGCCATCGCGGCTTTCCCGCGGCCAAGGGCGTGATACGGGAGAAGTTCCGCGGATTCGACGTGCGGGAGTTCGAGCAGTTGCGAAAGGAGTTCGAAAAGTTCTCCGCAGACGTTCCACTGCTGCACGAGCGGAGTGCGCAGGATGATCCGGCTCCCGGCATCGGAGAGATGTTTCAAATTTTCGTAGATCGGCGTAAAGTCAGCTCCGGTCAGTTCCCGGTAACGGTCGGGGGCGGCCTTGATGTCGAAAAGCACCAGATCGCATTTGCCGATTACGCGCCTGAATTCTTCACGCGGCACGGCCCCTGAGGTTTCGAGCGCGGTGTGGATTCCCTCCCGGCGGGCGCATTCGAGGAGCGCCAGTGCGAATTCGATCTGTGCGAGCGGTTCTCCCCCGGAAAGCGTCATGCCGCCGGAAGGCGCATAGAAAAAGCGGTCGCGCCGGACGACGTTCATCACCTCCTCGGCCCGGAGCAGCCGTCCGAGAAGGGTCAACGCCCCGGCCGGGCACTCTTTCACGCAGATGCCGCATCCCGAACAGCGCATTTCCGGATTTCTGCGGCACATTTCTCCGGGGGGAAGCATCCGGCAGCGGCCGCAGCCGATGCAGCTTTCCGCCCGGAACGAAACCCGCGGCGCGAAAAAACGCGATTCCGGATTGTGACACCAGGGGCAGCGGAGGCGGCACCCCTGAAAAAACACCGTCGTTCGAATGCCGGGACCGTCGCCGATGCAGTAACGCTGGATATCGAAAATCCGGCCTGTCACATCAGAGGGCATGGGCGTTTCTCCGGAGTATATCCATTTGTACTTCCCGCGACAACCGGGTGAAGAATGCGGAAAATCCGCTCACGCGGACGATCAGATCGGCATATTTTTCCGGTTCGGCCATCGCCGCCTTCAGCGTGGCGTTGCTCGTGACGTTGAACTGCATCTCCTGCCCGCCGTTTTCGATGAAGCACCGCAGCAGCCGCAACATGCGTTCGGCGCCTGCTTCTTTTTCGAACATTTCCGGCTGAAAGCGCATGTTGACCACCGTGCAGTTCTGCGCGGTGTAATCGGGGCGCACGATCGAATTGACGAACGCGGTCGGCCCGTGACGGTCACGTCCCGCGTTCGGCGACGCCGCGTCGGAGAGCGCAGTTCCGGCATGCCGCCCGTCCGGGGTGGCCATGACCTCTCTCCCGGCGGAGATGTTCTGGATGTTCGATGCCATGCAGCTTTGCAGATAACCGCCGTCGGCGGTGCGGAGCGATTCGGTCAGGTCGCCGCACAGTTTGACGATTCCGGCGGCGATCGAATCGGCTTCATCGTCGTCGTTGCCGTATTTCGGAGCGCAGTTGATCAATGTGAGGCGCAGTTCCTCGTCATCGCAAAAATCGTTCTTCAGGGCGTTGACCAGTTGCCGGGGCGCAATGCGTTTTTCGTCGAAGACGAGTTTTTTCACCGCGCAGAGACTGTCCGTCAACGTTGCCAGTCCCATCATGCCGATGCCGTGCAGCCGGAAGAATTCGCCGCCGCCGTCGTTGACGTCCCGCCCGCGCGCGATGCAGTCCCGCGTCAGGGCCGAAAGCAATGGATCGGGAAATTTGTCCGGCGGATACGCTGCCATTGAGCGGTTGTATTCATCCCGGTAGCGTTCCAACCCCCGGCGCATCCCTGCGGCGAAGGCGTTGAGGAGTGCGGCGAACGAATCGAACTCCTCCAGACGCAGGATCGTTTCGGTGAAAATTTCCGGCATGTTGAACCTTCCGTCACTCCAGGCCGGCTGCCGCCCCGGCAGGAATGTTTCCACGCAGCCGACGAGCGCGTAATCCCGCGCCGCTTCAAGCGGAATTCCCAGATTGGTCAGCATCGGAATGTTGACTTCGTCGTTGAAGACGGCCGGAAAACCGATTCCGGTCCGGATCAAATCGATGCATCCGAGGAGGAAGCGATCCGGAATTTTCCGATGCAGCCGGGCGGAGAGGTTGGTCGAGGCCGAATGCACCAGCCGGGTCGCTTCCAGCGCAAGAAAACTCAGTTCATTGACGGCGTCCCGGCCGTCCGGGGTTACGCCGCCGATGCAGATGTTCGTCACTTCGTGGAAGCCTTCGATCTTCACCCAGATGTGGCAGAAGAGATAGAGCGCGGTTTCGTGATCGGGGGCGCTGCGAAGATAACTTTCATAAAGATATTGATCGATCCTTCCGAGCGCGTTATGGCTGCGATCCTCCGCTTCGAGCACCACGAAAATCAGCCACATCAACTGCAACGCCTCGTCGAACGTTTCCGGCTTCCCGTCGGCGATGCTGCGCAATCGTGCCGCCGCCTCGGGCCGTTGTTCCCGGAATGCGTCCGCCGCCCGCAGGAAGAATGCGGCAACCCCGCGCAGCGCAATCCACATTCCTTCACACACGGGATTGTCCGGTTCCCTGTGCCGTCGCTCTTCCGCCCGGCGCACGAAGGAACCGAGTCCGTGGGCGATGAGTTCATTGTAATCCGGGATCGTGTGCGACCAGCCGACTCCGAAATGGCGGACGCCGTGGGAACGGAAGGCTTTCAGGGCGCGGTCATATTGTTCCTGCGTGATTTCCGGCGGCAGTTCATCGGCGCGGAAGGTCTCCGCCCCGCCGAAGAACTCCTGTTCCGGATGGAAGTGCAGCGGCAACCGTTCCAATGCCCACGCGAGCGCTTTCGCGTGTTGAATGCATTCCGGTTCCGTTGAATCCGGATGCAGTTCATAATAACGCCCCTGTTCGTAACTGCAGAGATTGTAACGGCGCGGCGGTGCGAAAGGATCCTCCGGTTGAGCGGTCGTCCGCTCAAGCTTCAGAATTTCCCGCCAATTTCTCCGCCGGAGCGGGGCGCCGGTGGAGAAAAGTTTCTCCAGCCCCGCGCGGAAGAAGGGCAGGGGGGAGTCGTGGTTGCCGCCTTCAATTTCGTGGTAGTGGAAATTCGTCCGTCCGGCGTTGTGGAAAATTTCCGCCAGATGCCGCGCTTCGGAAACCGGGATGATCGCGTCCGCATTCCCGTGATGGAAGTGAATCGGCATCGTCAAATTCCCGGCATGTGCGCAGACGTTGTGGAGGGCGAAATCCGTCGGCGTGTATGCGGCACTGATGGCAGAGTGGATTTCCCGCAGAACCGGAATTTCCGGCTGCGCGGCACACCAGGAGGCGTATCTGCCGATGTCGGTTGCGGCGCCGAGGATGACCAGCCCGTCGGCGAGCTCCGGATGAAGCATCGCGAAAATCAGCGCGGAGGTGCCCCCCATTGAACCTGCGGCGAAAAAAATCCGCCGCCAGGCGTGGGTTTCTTTTCCGGCGGCAAGAAGATGATGCAAATCCGCCGCGGCCGCCGGCGCCATCCAGGCGTTGTCCCGCAGATTCGGCGAAAGAACGCTGACGTCGAGTTCAGCGAGATATGCGCGCCACGGCGCCAGATCGCTTCGGGTCAGAATCTGGTCGCCGTGCGAACCGTGACCGTGCAGAAGCACGATGCAATCCTTCTCTTTGCCGGCATCGTGAAACAAATACCAGTCCGCGATGCCGTCAACGGTGCTTTGATATTCGAAACGATGCAGTTTCATGAGAAAGACCGCCTTTCAAATTTAAATTTCCGCGAATACCGCTTTGATGACTCTGCCCGCGGCGGCGTCGGCGACGGCGCGGTCGGCGTCGCTGACCGGATATTTGCCGATGAGCTGTCGGAAAATTTCCTGCCACTGCGGATGTGCCTGCAGAAATTCAAGATAGGTTTCGAGGTCGTCCATCGTATATTGTCCGCTGCCGAAGATTTGCAGCGCACGGAACGTAATAAGATGCGGCGGAATCTCCGCCGGACCGCGATCCGAATACTGCCCCGGTACGAAGTAGCGTCCCCGCGTGCGCAGCAGCGTCAGACCGGACGGAAATGCATTCGGCGCCCCGCTTGTTTCGATCACGACGTCGGCGCCGTCGCCGCGGTGGAGTTTCGCGGCGAATGCGACGATCTCTTCTTTGATTTTTTCCGGCGCGTCGGTGCGATAATCGAAGAAGAAATCCGGTGCGAGTTTTCGCGTAAGCGCCGTGCGCTGCGCATTGGCGGTCGAACCGATCACGACCGTGCGGCAGTTGTGCGCCTTCGCCCAGGCGAGTGCGAAGAATCCAAGCGAACCGTTTCCCTGAATGACGACGATCTCATCTTCTTTCAGACCGCCGCCGTAGGCGCACGCCCGGATGACCGTCGGGCCGCCGCAGGGAAACGCCGCCGCGGCGAAGGGATCGACTCCGTCGGGGATCCGGAGGAGATTCTTCGCCGGGGAGAAAAGATATTCGGCAAAGCCGCCGTGAAAATGCGGCGCTTCGGTTACATTGCGTGCGTAAGTTACGCCGAAGGCGAGACAACTTGCGCTCTCCCCGCGCCGGCAGTTGAAACATTTCCCGCAGGGGACGGCAACGCACGCCACGACGTTGTCGCCAGGATGCAGTGCGTTTCCGCGCGCATCGGTTTCGGCGTCCGGGCCGAGCGCGTCGACTCTGCCGATGAATTCATGCCCGATGATCAACGGAAAATCCGGCATGGCAAGGCGGCCCTGATGAATGTGTACATCCGTGCCGCAGATTCCGCTGCTCAAGAGCGTCAGACCGACCGAACCGGGGCCGGGCGGAAGAACTTCATATTCCCGGATCTCAAACGATTGACCCGCACCGTGAAATACTGCGCATCTCTTTTTCATGACGGTCTCCTCCATCGAAGATTGCTTGATTTTTTCCCGATGTAATATATTATATGTCAAACGATTCGTGAAAACCATCAATAAAATTGCAAAAACATATACGATTCTGCAAAAGAAGATGCGAGGATCACACCATGGGGGGATTTCATTTCACTGAAACGCCGCCTGAAATGACGCTGGTTGCCGCGATCGCTCAGGAGAACCGGCTTGAGCGCGGCGGGATCAACCGCTGCCGCCATCCGGATTTGTGGGTATTGGATTACTCCATCACCGAGTGTGCGCCGGTTCGGACGGAAAAACTCGCTTCGTTTCTGGAGCGTCCCGGCGGGATAGCCCATCTTTATCCGCCGGGCCGGAGATATTATGAGGCGTTCCGGGAGAAGGGGAGGTACTCTTCCGCCTATCTGCTTTTTTCCGGAGAAAACGTCGAGTTGCGGCGTGTCACCGACAATTCCGCCGGGTTTGCCCGTATTCTCGATCCGGCCCGCACGATGCAGCGACTTCTCCTGAATGCGGCTCGCGCCGCCTCCAGAGGCAGTCGCGGTTATCGCGAGAGTTTCGCCTTCTTCTGCGGAGTGCTCGATCTGCTGGAACATCTGCCGCCGCCGGCGGACAATGCGGCGGATTATCTTTACGACTTCGGCACGTTTTGCGCCCGGCGGAATTCGTTGCGCGATCAGGTGCGCGAATATCTTGAACAGCACTTCCGCGAACACATCACCGTCGGCCGGATAGCACAGAAGTTCGGCGTCAGCGAGTCAACCTTGTCGCACCGTTACCGCCGTGAGGCCGGAGAGACGCTGATCGACACGCTGCTGCGCATCCGCATCGAACAATCGTTGCCGCTGCTTCAGAACGGCGCTCCGTTGAAGCGGATTGCCTCTGAAGTCGGCTTCTCCAGCGAATTCTACTACTCGAAGATCTTCAAGCGGATTTACGGCAGTTCTCCGAAAAAACTGATCCGGATCCGGTGAAAAATTTCCCCGCCCGCCCGGGGCGTGTCTCCTCACGGAATCCGAAAGAAATTCTCAATGCGGGGCGAAGCGTGCTGCGGCTTCAGCTGTTTCATGAAGAGAATTGCGTTTCTTCGACTTGATACGGCGCTGCTCTGATGCGGAGTCGCCGGAAGGGGCGCGGGCATGACACGAATATCTCAGAATATTCCTTTGGGAATGACATAAGGAAAAGTCTTTTTTGCGGCATAAGTTATGTGAGGACGATGACGGATTTCTCCTGGAACAGCAATTGTCACGCGGACAGAACACCGGGATGTTTCCGCACGGAAATCGGGAGAAATTCTCCGTTGTCCTTCTTGTTTTTCCACCAAACCGAAGTATTTTTTATCATTGTGGAAAAATACGGAGGTATTCATGGCGTTCACCACCAACGGCAGTCTGCTTTCCGCGCTCCGGCGCGGGGATGAAGTCAGCTGGACGGAATTCTATAATACGTACAGGCCGCTCATCCTGCTGCGCGGCGGGGATCTGCGTTTGAACAGCACGGAAAAGGAGGAACTGGTTCAACTGGTCATGCTCGCCTTTTTCAAAACCTCCGGGACGTTTCATTACGACAAATCCCGCGGGCGGTTCCGCGATTACCTCAAACGCATCATTCAGAACAGAGCGTGTGATCTGATGCGGAAGCGGCACGACGGCGAAATTTCCGTGGAGAAGATTCCGCTGACCGTGGAAAAACTCTTTGCCGAAGGCGAAGACCGTTGGGAGGAGGAGTGGCGGACGCATGTTTTGAATCAGGCGCTGGAGGATTTGCGCACGGCGGTGTCGCCGCTGGTTTATCAGGCGTTTTCGATGCTGGCGCTGGAGAAGATGTCCGGCAGGGAGGTCGCGGAGGCGCTGGGGATCAGCACCAATGCGGTCTATGTGTATAAACATGAAGCGTTGAAGAAGTTGAAGGCGTTGGTTTCCGAGGCGGAAGAGTGATTTCCCGCCGTGGATGCCGGGAACGGAGCGGTCGATTCCGGTGCAGAAGGCGAAAAACGTTCCGGGAAAAAAATCCAGAGACTTTTGCATTTCTCTTATAAGGGGAAGGAGCGTGATCCATGTATTCTCCAGTTGACGTTGCGGAAATCCAGGCCGGGCGGACATTGTCTCTGCGCGGAAATCGTCATGCGCTTCTCGACCGGGAACTTGCGGCCATGAAAACGATGCAGCAGAAGGAGGCGCAAATGGAAGTGCTTGCCGCACCGTTGCCGTATTTTCAGCCTCCGGTAATGGAAAAAATGCATTTTGCCGATTTTCTTGAACACGGCTGGAGCGGTGCTGAGGATTTGGCCGTGCCGGAGAATGACGCCGCGGAATCTTTGAAGTACCTGGAAAATTTAAAAAGCCAGTTCAGTGATTTCACCTTTCTGCTGAATTGCGGACGCGGCAGTTTCGGTCACGTCTGGCTGGTCGAGGACATGACCGGTCTGATCGTGGCGTTGAAGACGATTCCCCGGAAGCGGAATGAGCTCTTTCGACAGGAACTGTCCAGTTTGAAGCTCTACCGCAGGAACATCCGGAATTTCACCAATCTGGTGCAGATTCATCATGTGGGGCTGACGCGGGATTTCTTTTTTTATACGATGGACGCGGCGTACAGCGTGTTTCAAAAGAGTTATGTTCCGCTCACGTTGAGAAATCTGTTTCGATTCTGCACCTTTGCGCCGCGCGAAAGTTTTGATATCGTCAAATCGCTTCTCTGCGGCGTTGCCGAATTGCACTCTCATGCGCTGTCCCATCGCGACATCAAGCCGGAGAACATCATCTTTGCCGGGCTCACTCCGAAACTTTGCGATATGGGGCTGGTTTCTCCGAGCAGAGAGAAAGATTCCGGAGGTTCGAGAGGCTTCATTCCACCGGATTTCGCGGTCCTTCCGGACGAAAACGCCGGGACGTCGTGCGATTTGTATGCGATGGGGAAGGTGCTTTATGGAATATTGGCCAACGATGAATTCCTGTGGAATTATCCACGTCTGCCGCGGGAGATTTTGAAAAATTCTTTTGTGAAGGAGTTGAATAAAGTCATTAATACGGCCTGTGCTTCTTCATATCGCGACCGTTTTCAGACTGCGGAAAATTTCACGGAAGCGCTGGAAAATGCGGCGAGTCCGCGGAGGGGCTGGTTTCTCCGGCGACTCATTCGCTGAGATTTACGTCGATACGAATTTCATTGGGATGGACAGCCGGCAGCCTTTGCTGTTGACCTGCAACGGCGTGACCGCAGAAGAGATGAGGAATGAGGTTCCGTCTGAGAATGCGAATCTATTTGTTTTCTTCCCGTTTTTCAAGATGATTTTTACAGAATTCGCACAAGTTTTTTTCGGAAGACGCGGTGATTCACCTCCATCCGGCGGAATACGGCCTCCCGATCTTTCCATGGAGAAGATTAAGATAAATGAAGTCGGCAATGTCGACTATTTTCCACAAAACGGAAAAAAAATCTTGACTTTTCCGGCCCGATGTGTATATTTCATAGAATTGTGTGTTCGTCCCGAAGAACGGAACAACCGTATGCTTCTCTTACAATCAACCGCTTATGAGTTGTTCCAGATGTTTTTTATGGCGAAATCGGATGTTTTCAGATCACATGCCGGGAAAAAGGGATGATTTTTCTCAGCGGAGTACCATCCTTGATGTGACCTGCGAAGTTGGATGTTGTGAATAAGCTGGAGCAGTGTGTTGATATGAAAAATATAATTCCGTTAGTCGTATCGGTGATTCTTGGCCTGGCTGCGGTTTATCTAGTCAGCAAACTTCTGTTTGAAAATAAGAATGCCGACCTTGAAAATAAAGTCTCCGTGGTTGTGGCGGCGCGCGATCTTGATGCCCGCGATGAGTTGTCGCAGGGAAGTCTCACGTACAAGGACATTCCGGAATCCGCAGTCCCCAGAAACGCGCTTTTATGGGAAAACGTCGGCCTGGCTTACGGTCAGCAGCTTCCGCATGCGGTGTCTCAGGATGACTATATTCTAATGACGGATATTCGCATCCAGACGACGCTCGGAGATTGTACCCGGCAGGGCGAATGGACCGTGCCGGTGACCTTTTCAGACCCGGCTCTGGTCAAAATGCTCATGCCTGATGATGAAATCGGCATTATTTCCACCTACGTGTCGCAAAATGTTTCCGTCGATCAGAATATGGAAGTAAGCGACGGCTCCGGCGTGAAGATGACTGAATCGCGCGAAACTTCCGTTCTTCTGCCGTGCGTCCGGGTGATCGGAATCGCAAATGACCAGGGATCCTTCCGGGAGGGCGGCGGCTCCAGCGGCACGGTTTTTGTCTCCCTGCCTCCGCAGCAGGCGATGATCCTCATCGCGGCGCAACGGGAGTCCGAACTCTACCCGGTTCTGCGAAAACGGAATGATTCCACCGCTCTCAATCGCAAGGACGGTGGAGTTGTGAATGCCGACACGTTCACAAAAATCCGCAAGGGTCTCGTCCCGGCGGAACTCCCGGAAATTCCCAACAAAGACCATCGATGAGGACGGCTGGCTGTATGAAGTGTTTCTGTTTGCTTCTTTCCCTGTTTTTTTGCTTTTGCTGTGCCCTGCCGGGCGCGGAAGGGACGGCTTCTCCGGAAAAGGCGGAGGTGTTGCCCGATTCAGGGCATTTGATCTCGCTTCCGCCGGAGCGGGTTTCCATTTCAACCGGAGAAACCCGGAGATTTGAGGTGCCGTTCGTTATTGAACGATACCGGTCGAACACGCTCAACGCCCGGATCACTCAGGTGGAGGGGCGGGCGTTCGAAGTGGAAGGCGTTTCCGCGGGAAACGCGACCATAACAGTCTGGGCGCAGGGGATAAGCAAAGAGTACCAGGTTACGGTTTCGAGTTCTCTCATGCCGATCTATCGGGAGTTGAGTCGAGAGCTCGGAGATCTGCCGGAAGTGTCGGTGGAGCTGTCGGATGACGTATTGACTCTGCGCGGAGAGATCACCCGGATTTTACGGTGGGATTATTTCCGGCGCGTGGTCAGACGGTATGAAGACCGCTGTCGCAACTATGTGACGTTCCATCCCGGACCGGAGTTGTTTGAGGAGCTCAGGAAACAGTTTGCAGCCGCCGGGTATATTGTTGCGGAAACGGTTTCCCCGCAAAATCCGGGGCAGCTCAAACTGCAGGTTTCGAACGGAGTGCTGATGGTGTCGGGTTATCTGCTCAGTGAAAGCGACATCGTTTCCGTCCAGCGGATTCTCGCATCGCAGAAATGGCTCTCCCCCGAATGGAACGGTCAGACCATGCGCGCGGAAACGGATTTGAAGATCGCCGACATTCAGCTTGACGTCGGGGTCGTTTTCGTTGGTGTAACCAGAACACAGTTGGAGCGGCTCGGCAACTCTTCGGCAGATGGGACGATTCTGTCCTGGAATCTCATCGCCTGGTTTCGCGCGCTCGCGGGCGCCGCGC
This sequence comes from uncultured Victivallis sp., assembly GCA_944389815.1. Taxonomy (GTDB): domain Bacteria; phylum Verrucomicrobiota; class Lentisphaeria; order Victivallales; family Victivallaceae; genus Victivallis. Next base: position 14,855 of record CALXNS010000102.1, read on the forward strand.
CGGATGAACTTGCCGGCACCTCCGGCGGAAAGGGACTCTACTCCTACTTGAACACCGATCTGAAGGGGTCCCTGGTCTTCTTCGGCAATAACGGGGTTTCCGATTTCCGTGACGCAGGCCATGTTACGCTGACGAGCAACAGCAAGAACTTCGCAACTTATGAAAACGGCGGAACTTTGAATGTCAAGGTCTACGGCCAGGACACGGCAGAGTTGAAACCGATCGAATTCGGTCTCAAGTTGAAAATTCGCGGCGGCCTTGTCGGGAGAGACGAGGCGAAGCTGGAGCTGGAATTGGAGAAAAGTCTTGCCCCGATCAAGCAGGATGAGGATTATTTTCAGCGTTCTACGAAAACCGCAACGGAGATTCGCTGTCCGTTGAATCAGACGGCTGTCATCGCGGGTCAGAAGGATCTGACCTACTCCGACAGCGGTCCGGGCGGTTATGCGTTTCTGCGCCATATTCCGGTCATCAACTGGTTTACGTCTTCGGAAGAAGAGCAGCAGGAGGAGATGCTGCTGTTGATTCTGGTCTCCCCGAAAATTGCGGAATCCAATGTGCAGATGACTTCTATTCCCTCTGATGACACGAAGGCGGTGGAGGAGGTCATCACCCGTTCCGTCAATGAAAAAAGCGAGAGAGCCCGGGAACAGGAATCTCTCAACTGGTTTGAAAAAATGTTCACCTGGTAGTTTGCATGATGCAACTGATCGTTACAACCGCGTCTGGAGAAAAGAAAAGGATTGCGCTTGATGGCAGGCTTCCGCTGCTGATCGGGCGTTCCGGAGAAGCGGGTCTCTGTCTTTCGGATAAAAAGGTCTCACGCCGTCATGCCGAAATCAGCGGAAACGGCGCGGGCGTTCTCACGGTGGAAGATCTTTCCAGCCGAACCGGAACGCGGGTGAACGGGGTTGCCATTTCCGGACGGACGAAACTTGCGCCCGGAGATGTGATCCGGATCGGAGAGACGGAGCTGACGCTGGAAGCAACCCCGGCCGCCGCTTCCGAATCCGTCGGAACCCCGCCCGGGAAAGCGAAAGAAATCGATTCATCCATTCCGCGGGAAGCGCACGGTCTGCCGATTTACGGCGGACGGAACGGCGCTCAGAACGAGCTTTACAGCGAAACGATGTTGCAGTTGGCCCGGCGGGTTCAGAATCGCGTGCTGGAGCTGCTGAATATCGCCCACGTTTCCGCCCATGAAATGACGAACAGCGAAATGCGTCCGAAAGTGGAAGATGCACTGGATCGAATTCTCCGAGAGGTCCGGCACGAGATCCCGGTTCAGGTGAAACTCGAAGAGTTCCAGCAGATTCTGCTGGACGACCTGATCGGTCTCGGTCCGCTTTCTCCGCTGCTTCGCGATCCTTCGATTTCAGAAATCATGATCAACGGACCGGCAAATCTTTTCGTGGAGAGCCGCGGCCTGCTTTATCGCACGGCGGCCCGGTTCAACAGCGAGAGCCATCTGCAGTCGATCATCCAACGTATCGTCGAACCGCTTGGGCGGCACATAGACGCTGCCTCTCCGATGGTGGACGCAAGGTTGGAAGACGGCTCCCGCGTGAATGCGGTAATTCCACCGCTGGCCCTCGACGGCTCGCTGGTGACGATCCGGAAATTTCCTTCGAAAAAACTCACCGACGAAGATTTGATTCAGTTCGGAAGTCTGACCCGTCCGATGGCGCTGTTTCTGCGCGAGGCGGTGCGTGCCCGGCGCAACATTCTGGTCTCGGGCGGAACCGGTTCCGGCAAAACGACGCTGTTGAACATTCTGTCGCAATTCATCCCGGAAAAAGAACGGATCATCACGGTGGAGGATTCCGCTGAGCTGAGACTCAGCCACGAAAACCTCTGCCGGCTCGAAGCGCGCCCCGCAAACGTCGAGGGGCAGGGCCGGATTACAATCCGCGACCTTGTGATCAACACGTTGCGCATGCGGCCCGACCGGATCATCGTCGGGGAGTGCCGCGGGGCGGAGGCGCTCGACATGCTTCAGGCGATGAACACCGGACATGATGGATCCATGACCACCTGCCACGCGAACAATCCGCGCGACGCGCTGTCACGCCTGGAGAATATGGTCATGATGGCCGGATTCGAACTGCCTTCGTCGGCGATTCGAGAACAGATCGCCTCGGCGATTCATCTGATCGTTCAACAGACCAGGCTGCCGGACGGGTCGAGAAAGATCGTGAAAATTTCGGAGGTGACCGGGCGGGAGGGCAGTACGATTCTGCTTCAGGACATCTTCACGTTCGAACAGGAGGGGTTTGACGAGAAATTCCACGTGATCGGGCATCACACTGCGACCGGAAATATTCCGCGATTCGTGGAGGAGTTGCGCCAGGCCGGAGATCTTGAGCTGGATATGTCCGTGTTTGTTCCGGAAGGGTGAAAGGAGGAACGATGAATTCCCTCTCTCTCTTACAGCGTTACGGTGTTTATCTGCTGGTGCTTTTTGCCGTGGCTCTGCTGATCTATATTCTCATCTCGCTGGTTCAGTCATTCAGCATGGAGCAGGTGGATCGGAAGATTCGGGAAGACCGTTCGGAAGGGCTGGCGAATAACATTTATTATTTTATCGGCCGCGCCACTTTCCAGCAGCTTCAGCTTTCGTTTGGGATTCTGCTGGCGGGAGGGATGATTACGACCCTGATTTTCTGTCAGGTCACGGAACCGCTGATAATTGTCTCTGTTGCGGCGCTGGCTTTTTTGCTTGGGATGGCCGCGCCCTGGTTTTATTTCTCCCGGAAGGCCAGGAGACGGGCGGAGCGGTTTGAAAACAGCATTCTGGATCTTTCGCTGGGACTGACCAGCGGCTTGCGGGCCGGCCAGGCGCTGCCGCAGGCGCTGGAGGTGTTTTCCCGGCGGTGCGAAGGCCCGTTGAAAGAGGAACTCATGATCGTGATCCGGGAGTATCGGCTCGGCCTGGAACTTGCTGAGGCGCTGCAGCGGATGTACAACCGGATTCCCTGCGAAGACCTGCAGTTGCTTATCGTCTCGATTCGGCTTACGGCGCAATCCGGCGGCAGCATGGTGGAGGTGTTGGAAAAAATCACCAGGATGATCCGGGGGCGGACGGAGTTTCACCAGAAACTCCGGGCGCTGACGGCCCAGGGACGTTTTGAGGCGCTTGCGATGGCATTGGCTCCCCTTGCTGCGTTTCTGCTGCTTTTTTTCATCAACAATGATCTGATGCTGCCGATGGTTCAGACTTTGATCGGCTGGTGTGCCATAGGCGTGATGCTGGCATTGGAAGTGATCGGTTATCTGGTGATCCGGTCGATTGTGGACATCGAGGTGTAGACGAATGAAACAAATTCTAATTTACGCGTTGACCTTTTCCGTGATCGTACTGCCGACTTTGTACTTCACGGTGTTGACGGAAAAGCATGAGAGGAGAGTCGCCGCGGAGCGGAAGCATTCGGCGTGGTTGTTCGCGCTGCTGAAACCGTTTATCGATCTTCTGATGATGGCGGGAGTCGGCAATTTTTTCCGAAAGGTGTTTCCCGGGAGATGTGCCGAACTTCAGAAGCAGTTGAATTTTGCCGGGTTGAAGTTTTCTGCGGCCGAAATCTACTGCATGCAGCTGTTTCTGATCCTTCTTTTCGGGGTCGCTGCCGGCTGCGTGACGGCAGGGGTGGTGGACGAGGAGAATCGGATCTCCATACCGGTTGCGGGACTGATCTCTGCGATGATCGGCGGGAGTCTGCCGGGAATCGTGATCGGCAATCAGGTCAAGGAGCGGCGGCTTTCGATTCTGAAGGCGATTCCTTATTCGATAGACCTGATCGCCTCGGCGATGCGAGGAGGTCTGGATTTTTCCGCGGCGGTGCGTTTCTACGTGAAACTCGGCATTGACAGCCCGTTGACAGATGAATATTCCCAGATGCTTCGCGAAATGGAGCTCGGGGTAATTCGAACCGTTGCGCTGCAGAATATGGCTGATCGAATTCATATCCGGGAGTTTACCGCGTTCGCTGCGGCAATCGCCCTGGGAACCGAGCTCGGAGCGCCGTTGACGGAGACGATGGAGATCCAGGGCGAAGAGATGCGCAAAGCTCGTTTCGCGCTGGCTGAATGCAAGGCGCAACGGGCGCCGTCTCTGATGCTTCTGCCAATGGCTTTGTTTATTCTGCCAGCGGTATTCATCATCATTCTGACTCCGGTTTTTTTGAAAATGAGGGAGGCGGGAGTTCCGCTGTTCTGAGGAGAAGATATGGAGCGTGCAGTAGCGAACTACAAGATCAGATTTTTAACCGGCGAATTAGCCGGAAGAGTTTTTGCCATACGGAATTCCGGTACGCTGATTGGTCGCCGCCGCGATGCCGACATTCGCCCGGGCGGGATGGATATCGGAGTGGAACACGTCACGCTTCTGCCGGAATCCGATCGTGGAGTTCTGCTGCATGTCTATGCGGATGAGTCCGCCCGGGTGAATGGCGAAGAGGTGGTTGGGGAAGGGGATTTTCTGCTGCTTCCCGGTGCGGACGTGAGCATCGGCAAAGAGTTGACGTTCGTTCTGGAGGAGGATGATGATTCTCCTGTCGATATGGATTCGGCAGAGAATTCACCGGAAGAGCCGGAGGAGGCGACCGAGGAGCTGTCGGGCGAAACGGTCGGAGAGGAAGGGGACGCCGCGCGTCCGGACGACGCCGACTGCACGCGATATGCTTCCGCTGCGGAACTCGAGGAACTTCGGAAGTTCAACCGCAGTCGGCAATGGCGTCGCCGGATTGTTCTGACGGGAGGAGTCGTGCTTTTTCTGCTGATCATCGGAAGCGCCTATGTCATCTCCGGGCTGCAGCTGGAGAATCCGGTTACCTGGCCGGGAGAGGTGTCCGGGGTTTTCGACGACGGCGAATTCCGGATGGAAATAGAGCCGTCCGGGAAATGTCTTGTTTATTATCCGAAAACCCCGGACACCGTCACGAAAAGCGACGGGAACAACCATGAAATCATGACCGCATTGGGGAAAAACATGGATGTTCCATTCCACCTGGTCTTCACCGTATCGACCGTTCCGGACGGATTCCGGACGACGCGGCGGAAGAGTTTCGACGAGTGGCGGAAACGGGTTTCGGAGCAGGAGGGATTCGCGTTTCTGGAGGAGCCAAGGCAGGAATTTTACTGCCCGACGGAGAGCGGCTTTCCCTATTATCAGCTCTCCTACACCCGGCGGGATAAAAATTTCCGCTGGCAGGGCTATGCCAGTTACATGCGCTACCACGACAAGGAACTGGTTTTGCTGCGGGAAGTGCCGGCCAATCATTTCTGGCGGTCCGATCGGGTTTTGCAGAGTTTCGGCGCTTTCGTTGTTTCACCGACGATGGTGGATCACTACTGGGAGATTCCAGAGACGCGAATGACGGAGGAGTCCACTCGACTGTTGCAGCGAGCCTCGTTTGAATTGCGGAAAAACATTGCCGCGACAGTATGGGATGAAGTCGATCTGATGCTTCGGACGCTGCTCTGCCGGGCTTATGAAACGAACGATCCGGTTTTGACTGCCGCCGTTGTGCCGCTCTGGCGGGAATTCCGGGAAAAACAGCAGGTGTGGTATTCGCAGTGCTGCCTGGCGTTTCAGACTTATGAGATGGCGGGAAATTCGGAGGGAATGAATCGAATCATCAACGAGTGTCTTCGCCGTTTTCCCTCTCCGGACGACCATCGTCATGTGAAGATCATGAAAAACATCTGGACGATTGAAGAATGAGCAGAATATTTCGCAGACGAGGAAAAGACGAGGGTGCATCGGATATTCATCCGAAGGCGGAAAAGCGAAGGCGTGCCGTGACACGCCTTCTTGAGCTCCGTTGTCGGGGAAAACTTCTGTATTCGGCCAAGAGCGACACTCTGGGCGACCGGGTTCGGATCGGTCGGGCGGAAGATAACGACTGGGTGGTTCCGCCCCAGGACCGGGTTTCCGCAGATCATCAGGCGGAACTGCGGATCGGCCCCCGGGAAATCAGACTTCAGGCGTGCGGGAAAGAACGAATTCATGCTCATGGCCGGGCGGTATCCGGCTGCGTGCTCAAGCTGAACGATCGGGTTGCGATCGGCGATTGCGAACTTTTCGTCAAGCCGGCGGAGGTTCGCAATGTCCGTCCGTGCGATGTTCATCGTCTGGAGGCTCTGAATGGTCCGCGCGAAGGCGAAATGATCCGGCTGGAGAAGAGTCTGATCCGAATCGGTTCCGCGGCGGAAAACGAGATTGTGATCCGTGACGATGTGGTTTCCCGGCATCATGCTGAAATTCGAATTGCGGAAAACGGGGAATCCTGGATTCGCGATCTCGGCAGCGTCAACGGGACATTTGTGAACGGAGACAAACTTGGTCGTCAGGAACGCATGCTGATGGATTCGGATGAAATATCCATCGCGTTTTTCGATTTTCTGTTTCTGGATCGGAATGTCCTGCACGCGCGTTCTCAGATCGGCCGGAAAATACTGGTGATGGGGATTACGCTGCTGGTTATTCTCGGAATGTTCGGAGTGTTTTACATTTCCACGCCGCAGGCTTCCCAGGTGCTTGCCGCGGCGGAGTCTTATATCCGCTGCGCGGATTTTGCGGCGGCCCGGCGGCTGCTCGACCGGATGCCGGAATCGCGGGATTACCAGAAGTACGAAAAGTTTCACCAGGAGCATTTAAAAAATATTGCCCGCTACGAAAAGACATTTGCATATTGGAACGAGTTCAAGGGACATCTGCAGAATTCAGAATGGGAAGACGCTGCCGAATGTTTCGGACGGCTGGAAATCGACAACCGCTTCGCGTGGAACTGGGAGGATGCATCGGTCGATGAAAGGATGGCGTTGGTGCGTCATGCAAAAGCCCTGCTGGATATTCAATTTAAAATCCGGGCGCTGCTCACGTCGATGGATTCCGATCCGGAAACTCAGCTGGCGTTGTTGGCCGAGCTGAAAAAAACGCCCCTTCTCACCTCCGCCGAAACGACTGAACCGGAGTGGCTCAAACCTTTGCGAGAGGAACTCGGGCGCTTGATTGCCGAATTGGAAAACAACTGTTCCGTTCTGGTACAGATGAATGCGTCGCTCGATCAACTCGAGAGCGAGACGGGGAACTTCGACAAGTTGATTGCGGAGATGGAGCATTTCCGGACGATTTCTTCGGGCAGCATCCGGGTGCGTGCACAGGATTTCTCAGATGTACTCAAACATCTGGAGAAAAATTGGAGTGAGGTTGCCGCCAATCAGGCGGCGCTGATGGCCTTGCGTTTTGACGGAATCAAGCGGGAGATTTCTTTTGTATCACCGGATGAATGCATGATCAGCAGCCGGATTCTGCAGAAACGCAATCGACTGGTGGAACGGCAGGAGGCGCTGCTGCGCAATGTGGAGACTTTGAAATTCCTGCTGAACAAACTGGAAAAAAACGGCGTCACCCGGGACGGAATCCCCGAAATCGCATCGGAATTCGCTTCGGAGGAGCTGGTCGGAAGGGCGCTGCGGTTTGAATGTCTGAAAGGGAAAATGCCGAATCCGCATCAACAGACACCGGCAGGAGATTATGACCGGATGTTCGGCATCCGTTATTTCTATGAAATAATTCAGCAGTCGGCGGTTCTTTCGACCAATCTTTATTCAGACGACATGGTTCCGAACCTTGAATTTCAGCCGGAATGTATTGCCCTGGCCGCCCTTTACCGGGCAGTGGAGGAGACCGGGCTCTGGCTTTCTCTTCCGGAAAATCGCTGGATGTTCGGCGGCGAGATGCGGAAGCTCAAGGAGCATTGCGAAAAGCTCCTGGAGCTCCGTGCCTCCATGCTCGCCATGTTCGACCGGATTGCCAGGTCTGCGGCCGGAACGCGCGTTTATTTTGTCGCCCGGACGGCATATTTCTATTTTTCGCCGGCCTCCACAATTTCCCGAGAGGAGATGCAGCAATACGCGGCGGAGTGGAAACGCTTCCGGGCGAAACAGCAGACGATGCTCGATGGATATGACCCTCTGAATCCGCAGAGGGCGGCCGAGATCGGCCGGTTGCTTCTTTCCTGCGGGATTCCGGGAGATCCGCTGGTCAACTGGATCTGGGGAATGAACCATGAATGAGCGGCGGAAAGTGACGAAAAAGCGAAGCGTTCTTCTGGAGTACACGATTCTGCTTTGTTCGATTCTTCCGTTGGTCTTCGCGGCTTCGGCTTCGGTCTACTCGCTTTCCGGCGGTTCCTTCGGACCGATCGGGAGGGGAATCGTCGCATTGTATCAACGGATCGTTACGATCATCTCTCTGCCGATTCCTTGAAAAATGGTTCCGGAATTCAGAAAAAAAACGGAAGCGGAACTCGATGCGGAGGGAATTTTCCCCGCACCATCAGAATCAGGCGGGGCGTTTGCCGCCCGACTTGAAAAACTCTCCGTGGAATTGGAGGCTCTTCAAAACGGTTCGTCCGATCTTCTGGCGCTCATCCGGCAAAGCCGGCCGCTGTCCCGGGAAGTTCGCGAGGCGGCCGCCCGGCTGACCTGGGAGAAATATCGTTTCCGGGCGGAGTGGGTTCCCGGCTGGTATTCCTCTTGCCGGACCGGTTTCTGGTCTGCCGGAATTCTGCTGGAGGTGGACGGTTCGCTGCCGTTGCTCTTTCTGCACGGGCGATTCAGCCGCGGCAGTCGGAGATGGGGATATGACGCGGCGGAAACCCTCGCGCACGAATTGATTCACGCGGTTCGAATCGCTTTCCCCGCATCGATATACGAGGAGTATTTCCCCTGTCAGATACACGCTTCCGCATTTCGGAGAGAGTGCGGAAATCTTTTCCGGAGGTGGTATCTGCCGCTTCTTGTGTTCGGCGGAGCGGCGGCCGCACCGATTCTTGCGGCGGCGGGGAGTGCGTTCTGGGGGGTGCCGCTGATCGGGCTGCTGCTGGTTATTGCGCGGGAGATTCAGATTCGGCATCGTATTCGGAAGGCCGCGGATACGCTGCGCCGGGAGGGGGCGGAACCCCTGCCGGTTCTGCTGCGGCTCTCGGATCAGGAAATTTTCGAAGCAGCCGCCCTCTCGCCGGCGGAATTTGCGGAAAGAAGAAAACGTTCCCACCGCTGGCAAACGTTGTTGGAACGTTTCCCGCTCCGGGACGAGGCCTGAATGAGTTCGTCAATCGCGCTTCGGCAGCGTCATCGCATCGAGTTCCGCGAGGACGGCGGCCGCGCTTGGCGGGCGCAGCGCGGGCAGAGGATCCAGCATCCGTCCCAGCAGGATGGCGAGTTTTTCCGTCGCGACGATTTTCAACCGGTCGACGGGAGGTGCCGAGCGGTCGGAAAGAATGAACTTGATTGTTTCAGCAAAGCTCCCTTTCGGGCGCAGGCGTTCACCAGTCAACGCTTCGGCGAGCACCACGGCGAGACTGTAGAGATCGCTGCGGGCGTCGACCGAAGTTGAGTCGCGCGCCTGCTCCGGCGACATGTAGGCGGCGGTTCCAAATATGCGCCCCGGCTCTTCCAAATAACCGGGAAGAAGAACCAATCCGAAGTCGCCCAGTCGAAAACCGCCGTCGACGGTCAGCCAGATATTGTCGGGTTTGACGTCACGATGTACCATTCCGTGCGCGTGCAGTGTCGCGAGCCCGCAGAGCATGTCATGCAGAAGCTGAACCGCTTCGGGCAGCGGGATCTTTCCGTGATCGGCAAGGTGATGCCGCAATGTACCGCCGCCGGCGTATTCCATGGCGGCGTACGGCGCTCCGGAAACCGTCTCTCCGAAATCGAACACCCGAATCAGGAAAGGGCAGGAGACGGTCTTGAGAAATTCGGCGACATCATAAAATTGCGGAATGCGCGGGTGTTCCGGACGCAGAAATTTGACGGCGGCCGGAGTGCGGTCTTTCCGGCGGCAGGCATACCAGCATTCCGAAAGCTCCCGCACCCGCAACGGTCGGATCAGCTGAAACCCGGCGATCAGCTCTCCGGCAAAAAAGAACGGCGTAGGCGATTTCGGGTTCATCGATATTCTGGAAGTTCCAGGTGAAGCAGTTCGGCGTCAGCCTGGAACGTCGGAGGTTCCCCAAGCTCAAACCCGCCGGCGACGGCACCGTCCGGCGCCACGGAACGAGTCTTCCAGCGCATCAGCGAGCGAAGGCGGTATTCTCCGTTTTCGAGCGGAAGCACTTCAGCGATTTCAACAATTTTCCTCGAGCCGTCCGGCAACCGCATCGTATGGACCACGCAGTTGATGGCGGAGGCGACCTGCATCCGGATTGCCATGAGCGGCAGGTTTGCTCCGCTTAAAATCGCACAGGTTTCCATGCGGCTCAACGCATCGAGCGGACTGTTCGCGTGAATAGTGGACATCGAACCGGAGTGTCCGGTATTCATCGCCTGCAGGAGGTCGAGCGCCTCGCCCCCGCGAATTTCTCCGATGACCAGACGATCCGGGCGAAGACGCAGCGAGGCGATAACCAAGTCGCGGATTGAAAACTCTCCCTGGCCGTTCTTGTCCGGTTTGCGGGTTTCGAAGTAAACGCAATGCTTCTGCTGAAGCTGCAGTTCGCTGGCATCCTCCAGCACAAGAATGCGGTCGCTTTCCGGAATCAGTCCGCTTAACGCATTCAGAACGGAGGTTTTCCCGGAGGAGGTTCCTCCGGAGACGATGGTGTTCTTGCGCAGTTTGACGATTGCATTCAGCAGAAGAACGCCTTCGCGGGGAATGCTGCCGAACTGTTCAAGCCGGTCGATGGTCAGCATCTCCTTTTTGAATTTCCGGATTGAAAGAATTGTGCCGCAGCGGCTGACCGGCGGAATCGTGGCGTGAACACGCGAACCGTCCGGCAGCCGCGCATCCAGATCCGGGTGCATTTCATCGAGCTGACGTTCGACCGATTTGGCGATATTGACCGCGGCGGCCTTCAGCTGCGCTTCGTTTGCAAAACGGGCCGGCGTCTCTTCCAGTTTTCCGTTTCGTTCGATGTAAATCTGCGATGGGCCGTTGATCAGAACTTCAGACACCTGGTCGTCCGCCAGATATTCCTTGACCGGCGCCAGAAACAGAGCCAGAAACGATGGGTTCTCGTTCATTGAATGATCTCTCCTTCAAACTCGGATTTTTTATCCCGCCGACAGGAAAATCCGGTGCGGTTCGTCCCGATTTTCCAGATCAGCAAAGTCAATTCATATTCACGATTCGAAAAGGTCAAAATGACCTGGGGCTTCAAACTTTCATCGAGCGTAATCTGTCTTTCCGGACGCCAGGACTGGTTTTGAAACCATGCGCTCAAACGTCCGCGGGCCGAGACGAAATTCGCGGAAATTTCTCCGGAATACTCCCAGCTGTTCTCCGAACCGTGCTGCACGGTCACACCGGGAGGGAGCTGCAGCGGCGGCAAAGTTTCCTTCCCTGACTTCCGGCGATAGGGTGTCATGTCGGAGTGCCGCTTCGCCGTTGCCGGGGGGGCGGATTCCCGCAAGAGCAGGACAAGACCCGTGCCCCCGAAAAAGACCAGCAGAAAAACAACGGACAAAAGCGGAAGCTGCTTCAATTTTTCCGGCTCCACTTTTCATATTTGTCGTAACGCTCGTAAAAATCGATTTTCTTCGGTTCCTTTTCCTGTTCTCCGGTATCGTCCTTGTATTTGGCATTATCCAGAAGATCGAGCTTCCACTCCGAGGGGTATTCGTCATCTTTTGAATCGAACTTCCAGACGCTGTGTTTTGCAACCAGACTCGGATCCCAGTGGCGTTTGTCCGAATCCGACCCCTTGGTACGCATGATGATGCACTGCGTGTATTTGTTTCCGTAACGGGAGGATGTGAGCAGAAGTTCCGGAATCGAAAACGGTTTGTCTTCTCCGCGCGCCGTATAAGGCATATTGATCCAGTTGTCGAGGAAGTTCGGCCGGGTTTCGTACAGCGTGGTTTTGGAGCCGATGAACTGCAGAAACGAATGTTCTCCAGTCAGGGATCGCTCCTGCGAAGTGGTAATCAGCGTGGAACGCGGAAACATCTCCTGCAACGCCGTAATCGCCGGCAGACGAATGGAGAAGCGGTTTCCCGCCATCCAGACGCCCCAGTGGTCGGCCGCCCGCAGATTGATTGCATCCAGCGACTTCATTCCCAGCCAGAGGATTCCGCCGATCGTTGCCATGTAGATCGGGAGGACCAGCACGAACTCCATCAGGACGGAGCCGCGGCAGGAAGCGATGCGATTGAAAAAACTTTTTTTCATGATCTCAATGTCCCAGATAATCCCGGAGTTTATCCCACTGAAGTTTGCCGTTCTTATCCTCTTTCCCATCGGTGACGAGTCCGGCCGGCGGGGATAGTTTTTCCCAGTCGGGCAGATTTTTCTCGTCGATTTTCTTCCCTTTTCCGTCGACCCAGTTCTTCTTATCCAGCATGATCTCCTTGAGGATATTGCCGGTGCCGACGGTAAAAGTCTGTGCCGCGCCGACTCCGGCGCAGAGATCCCAGGCATTCCGGACGGGGAGCATGACCGCGTCCCAGTCCGTCTCCACGAGATTCCACGCCTTCTCGCCATCCGCGACGGTATAGCCGAGCAGATAATCGGAACTCCTGCGCTTTTTTTCCCTGTCCTTCTCATAGGACTTGTAGCCTGCTCTGGCCGATGCGATTGCGCACATGTATTCAGGCCGATGTCCTCCAGCCACCGAAGGGTTGAATGCCGAAAGAATCGATGGCGCAGTGAGTGAACGCCCGCCGCTGAAGACGGAAAACGGATTGCTGGTTTTCCGGGCGATGGCCACTGTGATCGAACCGCCTTTCCCGAAGTAGAGCGGGGTCAACGTCAGCGGAATTGCGGGAGGCACGGCCAGTCCGATCGGCAGATCTTTCTTGATGAGCGGAAAAAAGCTGTCGTAACCGTGATATTCCGGATGCCCCCGTCCTTTTCCTCCCCCCGGGAAAAACGGTGGCATATGAAGCTGGATTTCCCCGAGGTTCACATGCACCCAGCGAGTCCAGAACCAGTCCCACTTTGCGTACAAATGGGTTTCGGTCTGTTTGTAGACGCGCCAGAAGCCGACGGGGCTTTTCCGGACAATCCAGTCGTCGGTTCCGGGGCCGAACACCTTTTTCGGCGAGAAATCTTTCAGAGTCGGATCCGCAAAAGAGATGAATGTTTTTTCATACTCCTCCGTTCCGGGCATGGTGAAGAAACAGCCAGTCGTTTCCCCCATGGAGACGTTGATCATGTAGTCGTCTTTGCATTCCATCATATTGGCGGCGGCAATCTGCCGGGCGGCTTGTTTGACTTTTTCCGGATACTCCTGACGCAGTTTGTTGAGCTTCGCCATCATTTTTGTGATGTTCAAACTATACTCCGCAACCTTCGGGATGTTGGCGATGGAACCTTTCCCCCGGGTTTCGGCAATGGTCGTATAAACAAGCTGCGCCAGAAGAAAACGATCCAGCGTTCCCTGACCATTGAATTTGGTCGCCAGCTCCGGAACGCCGGCCCCGGTTCCGGTCAGATAGAGCGTGATGTCGTAAACCAGCAGATCGGTCCCGCAGTTATAATGCAGTCCGGGAACATGCATATGGCACGGGCTGTTCTTCTGGCGCACCATGTTGAAATCCTTCTGGAACTGGAGGAACACATATTTGCAGAAGGTGTCCATCGCCAGATCGAGCGAACGTTTCTGAAGATCGACGTAAGTCCACGCCATCGCTTTGTTGACGGTCGCCATCCTGCTGAGATAATCCGCCTGAACCGCGGCCGCGGAGTAGGCGGCGGCGTCGGCGGCATTTTGCAGTTCGATTTTGTTGCGGACGACTTCGCCGATGCCGTAGACGCCGATCACAAGCAGATAAATCGGCATGACGAACGCGAGCGTGACAGCCAGGGCCGCGCCCTTGTTATCCGCCGCCAGCTCCCGGCATCGTCCGGAAAAAACGGTCCATACGGTAGGGTAAGTGTCGTTCATCGGGTCAATGGATAAAATTTGGTTGCATATGGAATTGGAATCACACAACTTGACGTCAAGGTAATGTACGGATATTTCAGGCTGTTTTTCTGACCGGAACCTTTGACCTCGAGTTCATTCGCGTATTGAGAGAGAAGTGCTGGGTTGAGCGCATAGGCTTGCGTATCAAGTTTTTCCTGCCACTTCGCTTCCTCTCCGGATTTCTTCTCTTTCGCGAAGAAGCTGATGAGCCTTCCTGCGACCGGAACCTGGAGGAACATCTTGAATTTGACCGTACATTTGATTCCGCGCGGGTCGATGTCTACGAGCGGGATATCCACTTCCACCTGCTGGTCGAGGTATTTGGTATTCGGGAGTCGTCCCCATCCGTCAAGTTTGATATACTTGTCATCGGCCCGGTCTCCGGCTTCGCGGGAATCCGCAGGTGAGGCGGAGACGACGGCAAGGATCCGCTTCGCCACGCTTTCCGCCCGGCTTTTCCGCTGGAGATTGTTGACCGTCATTGCGGAACGCGCCCCCATGTAGGCGGAATAATGCACCACCTGCCAGGTAATCATGATGTAGGCGAACTGTACGGCGAAGAGAAACAGAACAAACAAGATCGGAAAACAGAAGACGAATTCCAGCAGCGCTGCTCCATCTTTTCGTTTCCAGAAGAAAGATTTCCGTTTCATCCTGCCGCCTCCATGGAATAGAGCAGCTGCAACAGCAAATTCAAAAAAAGTCCAGCGGCGATTGCCATGCCGAACGGAACCCGGCAGCTCTCGGTTTCCGGAGGCGGAAGATTCCGCCTCCCCTCGGCTCGGTCGTAGTGAAAGTCGAACAGGCAGCGGCAGAAATGCTTCATTCGTATTGGATTGACCCTGCGGAGAAACAGCATCACACAGGCGAGAACCAGACCGGCCAGAGAGACCAGAAGGATCAGATTCAGAGTATTGCCCGGTCCGGCGATCAGTCCTGCGGCAAAAAGCATTTTCACATCGCCGGCTCCGGCCGCCCGCAGGAAAAACGGCAGCAAAAGGAAAAGGGCGGAGCAAAATGCCGTAATCAGTGAATCAATCAGATAATTTCCGCTCACTCCGAGTGCGATTGCTCCCATCACGAGAATCCCGCCGATCACCCAGGCATTCGGGAGTTCGTGTTTCCGGAAATCGCGAATGGAGAGGCAGATCAGCCACGGCGTTGCCAGAATCATTTTTCCTAAAGTCAGATAAATCATCCGTAATCCGTTTCATAAAAAAGACGGATACCCGTCAAACGAGCATCCGTCAAGGTTTCGCTGTTGAAGACACGGGTTACTTATCGTAGTTGTGCATGGCCTTTTCGTGTTCGTTGGCCTTTTTGACATCCTGAGCGGAATTTTTCTCAAGTTCGCCCTGATAGCTTTCCGCGCCTTTTGCGTCACTCATGGATTTTGTTGCAACATTCATTTCATGAGAAACGTTTTTTCCGAACATGATAACCGCGACCACAACCGCAGCCGCAATCAGCACTGCAATGATGACATATTCCATCATGACAGCATGTTTTTTTACGATGGTCCGCATCCCAGGCTCCTCGTGAAAACGCGACAATTACTTATCGTAATTATGCATAGCCTTTTCGTGTTCGTTGGCTTTCTTGATGTCGCTGGTGGTTCCGGTCTGAACGTCTTTCTGAGAAGTTTCCGCACCTTTTGCGTCGCTCATGGCCTGAGTTGCGACGTTCATCTCCTTGGAAACATTCTTGCCGAACATGATGACCGCGACCACAACCGCAGCCGCAATCAGCACAGCGATGATGACATACTCCATCATGACCGCGCGCCTAACCGAAATTTTTCTCATAAGTCAGCCTCCTTATTCCAAAAAAGAACAATATTTTTCAATAATATACAGTAATGCTTATTTTTTTCAAGAGCCGTATTATGCAAGAGCATTCAAAAAAAGAAAAATTCATTATTTCAAGCGCGCGCGTTCTCTCGCTCTCTTTCTCTGAGTTGCTTGATATTCTTTTCTGTATGCAAGATACATTGAACCGGACGTCCTGGTGTTCATGTCGAGCAGGGCAATGGGAGTAACGGGGGGGCGGGGGCGCTGGCCGCTTTCTGGTAAATGGTTCCGGCAGCGAGTTTGACTTTGCATATCCTTTCCATCTTACGCACTTCTGTGGTAAGATCCTGTTCTGGTTCAGTTGATATATTGAGCCGGGAAAAGAAAGCCTTGGCGGGAACCTGATGGCACCTTTCAGGGGGATTTTGAGGCAAAAAAATGGCTCCGGCAGCTGGATTCGAACCAGCGACCAAGTGGTTAACAGTTTTTTCTGTATTGCTTGGTAATCACGCTCAAAAACGACCATTTCCCATTTAATGTGGGGGACGAATGTCT
>CALXNS010000103.1 GCA_944389815.1 uncultured Victivallis sp.
GCGTCATAGGTTCGAGCGGTTTCCGGAAGAATTCCCGCAGTTCCGGTTCGCTCCGGAACGCCAGCACCGCTTTGCCGAATGCATTGCAGTGATAATGCAAATGGGCGCCCGGATTGACCGCAAGATAATAATCGCACGCCGGATAAATGCAGTCCACCGACAGCATGCGGTCGCCGTCCGGCACCTGAAGCTGACAGGTTTCCCCGCTCTCCGCCGCGAGACGCTGAAGGAAGGGGCGCGCACAGGTGCGCAGTTCAAATCGGCTGCGCAGCCGCATGCCCAGCGAGAAAAGTTTGGCGCCGAGTTCGTATTTCCCCGTCTCATTCCGCTTGACGTAACCGTGTTCGGCCAGAGCGTTGAGCACCCGGAAAATCAGATTCGTTCCGGTTCCGAGCTGTCGGTTGAGTTCGGTCGGCCCCCACGCTCCGGGATTTTCCACCAGGAACTCCAGCACTTCAAGAACCCCGTCGGCGGCGGGAGCATTGTATTTCTTTTCCATAAACAACTTCTATTGTTTGTTATTAAAAATACCAAAATGCCGATCAGAATCGCAACGTTCGGAAGCGATCTTATTTTATATTTAAAATATCATTTTATAAGTAACATAAATGTTTTTTGTTTTTTTTCAAACGGGAAACGGAGAAATATTTCAGGAAAGAAGAGCGGGGTGCAACTTGCAAAGCGGCAAAATACGATTATATTAGTTGAATTGGAAAAGTATTCCATATAATGCAGCAGCGGACCGGAACATCTCCGGTTCGGATATATAAGGAGCAGAAAAAATGCAGGAAATGAAGATTCTTCATGACAGCGACGCCGATTTCGGCGTGCTGAACGGCAAGACGATCGCCGTGATCGGTTACGGCGCCCAGGGTCGTGCGCAGGCGCTTTGCATGCGTGATTCCGGCTTGAACGTCATCATCGGTATTCGTCCGGGCAAATCCAAGGACGCCGCTGATCAGGATGGATTTGAGACGCTGAGCGTCACCGACGCCGCCCGTCGCGCCGACATCATTCACATTCTGCTGCCCGACGAACTGCACGGACCGATTTACAATGCGGAGATCGCTCCGGTGGTGACGACCGGCAAGACGCTTTCGTTCTCGCACGGCTTCAGCATCGTCTTCGGCGAAATCAAGCCGCCGAAAGATGTCGATGTGATCATGATCGCTCCGAAAAGCCCTGGAACCGAAGAGCGCAAGCGTTTCGTGGAAGGTTTCGGCGTGCCCGGCCTGATCGCGGTGGAGCAGAATTACACCGGCAAGGCCCGCGATGTCGCGCTGGCGATTGCCAAGGCGGAAGGTCTGACCCGCGCCGGCGTGCTGGAGTGCACCTTCGCTCAGGAGACCTACGAAGACCTCTTCGGTGAACAGAACGTGCTCTGCGGCGGTATCGTCGATTTGATGAAGTACGGTTTCGAAACGTTGATCGAAGCCGGATATCCGCCGGAAATGGCCTATTTCGAATGCATTCACGAAGCGAAGCTGATCGTCGATCTGATCTACGAAGGCGGCATCCAGAAGATGAATGCGGTCATTTCCAACACCGCGGAGTGGGGCGAATACGACAACGGTCCGTGGATCATCGATCCCGCCGTCAAGGAGCGCATGAAGGAATCGCTGCGTCGTATCGAATCCGGCGAATTCGCCAAGAAGTGGATCGCCGAAGCCCGCAATGGCGCGCCGAACCTCAAAGCCAAGCGTGCCGCGCTCGGACAGCATCCGGCGGAAATCGTCGGAAAGCGCATCCGCAGCCTGTTCCAGAAGAAGAACTGATTCTTTTTCCGGAAAGTTGGAAAAACACCTGTCCCGGTCAAATGTTCCGGGGCGGGCGGACGAAAAAACGGAACCTCTTTTTCGGGGTTCCGTTTTTTTGTGTTCCTGCACGGCAATAGCGATGGAAAAGGGGCAGGGGATGGGCAGAGGAGTTTTCCGGATGAAGCAAAGCAGCCCGGAATTTCTCTTAATGCGCCCGTTTCGGGCCGCCGCCGTTCTTTTCGCGGCCGCCGTGAGCTGTTCCGGAGCCGCCGTCATTTCGGCGGGGAGCACTATTATTGTATCGTTTCGATCCATCACTTCGTGCGCCGCTTCGGGTTCGGGCGGCTGCCGGACCGGAACGCTTCTTTTTCAGCACCGCAATCTGCGGACGGCGTTCGGCCAGGCCGCGGTTGACCGGAATCGGCGTACCGTCAGGAGCTTTTCCGGTGTAGTACATCGCCGCCCCCATCGTCATCGGCAGCGGAATGTAATCCTGCACCTGCTGGAGACTCCAGTGATGTTTTTCCAGAAAATCATCGACGGTCTTCATCTCTTTTTCCGTACAGCCGGGGAAGTTGGAGATGAAGAGCGGAATCAGGTATTGTTCCTTGCCGCACTCATGGCTGATCTTTTCGAAGATTTCCATGAACTTGTAGAACTCTTCCGCCGGACTCTTGCGCATCAGCTTGAGCACCTTCGGGTCGAGATGTTCCGGCGCGACCTTCAAATGTCCTGAGACATGGTATTGAATGAGTTCCCGCAGAAATTCCGGCTGGCGCAATGCCAGATCGAGACGGATTCCGGAATTGATGAACACATGCTTCACTTTCGGATGCCGCCGGATCCGCCGCAACAGATGAACCACCTCCAGCCCCGTGCAGGTGTAGGTCGAACACGGCACCGGAAAGAGGCAGCTCGAACGTTTGCAGCGGCGGCATTTCTCCAAATCGTAACGGCTCTGGAACAAATTTCCCGCCGCCCCGCCGACGTCGCTGATCGTACCGCGGAAAAACGGTTTCTCCGCTATCGCGTCGACTTCGCGCAGAATCGAATCCTCGCTGCGACTCATCACGTGCCGCCCCTGATGCGCAACCAGCCCGCAAAACGCACAGCCGCCCGGACACCCCCGGATCGCCTGGATCGAATCCTTGATCGTTTCGAAGGCCGGAATCCGTTTCTTGTATTTCGGATGCGGCCGCCGGGCGTAGGGAAGTTCGTGGACGCGGTCGAGTTCCGCTTCGTCGAGCGGCAGCGGCGGCGGTTCGATCACCAGCAGCCGGTCGCTGTAACGCTGAATCAATCCGCGCCCGCCGAAGGGATTCATTTCGGCCTCGACCATTTTGGTGGAGGTCATCAGGGCATCTTTGTTGGACAGCGTCTCCTCATAACTGGGCAGTTCCAGATAACGTTCTCCGGGAACGAATGCTTCCGCCGCCTTCTTTCCCAGCAGTCGCGCGGTACCCCGGATTCCCTCCAGCGGCTCTCCGGCGGCGAAACGGCGGAAAATTTCCGGCGTCGGACGCTCCCCCATGCCGTAATTGAGGATGTCCGCCTTGGAATCCAGCAGCACCGACGGCCGGATCTTGTCCTGCCAGTAGTCGTAGTGCGCCACGCGCCGCAGACTTGCCTCCAAACCGCCCAGCATCACCGGAATGCCGGGAAACGCCTGCCGAACCAGCTGGGCGTAAACAATCAACGCATGCGGCGGCCGTTTCCCGATTTCGCCGTCTTCCGAAAAGCAGTCATCCCGCCGCAGCCGGCGGCCGACCGTGTAGATGTTGACCATCGAATCCATGTTGCCGCTGGTTACGCCGCAGCCGATTTCCGGTCGCCCCATTCCCATCAGAGATGCCGGGTCGCGCCAGTCGGGCTGGGCGATCAGACCGACACGGTAGCCGCAGTCGGTCAGCAGTCGACCGATGATCGAAACGCCGAACGACGGGTGATCCACGTAACAATCGCCGGTAATCAGCAGAATGTCCAGTTTTTCATATCCGGCAAGTTCCATTTCCCGGCGGGTCGTCGGCAGAAACTCCGGTTGAGGCTTCTTCGTAGTCATTGCTGAACCTTGACGATGCCGGAGTCCGGAATCGACCCGGGCGCGGTGAAATCACGATTTCCGAGGTTTTCCAGCGTCAACGGCGATGTGGAATTGCTTTTGTCGCCGAAATTCGCCTTGATCTGCAGTTTCTCCAGCGGCGTGAAGCCGATCACAGAACCGTCGAGAACGAAAAGCAGCGAATATTTTTCACTGGTGCTGGTCGTTTTGAATTCCGGTTTCGCCGCGTCGTATGCGTTGTTTCCGGCGCGGATCGCCACACAGCAATACGACTGCCCGAAGGCCACCAGCGAATAATCGAAGATGCTCAAGGCCCGCCCGGGCATCAGTTTGACGACCACCGCCGCGTAAATCTGCTTGTCGGACGGCGGCGGGAAGGCCAGGGGGTCTTCATTCTGAATTTGCGGTTTGCGGGTGGACAGCTGGGCGGCAAGCACTTCGCCGCCGCGAAACGGCACACTTTCCGCTCCGGCGGAAAAGAAAAATCCCGTCAGCAGCAGGAAAAGCGCCGGATAAAAATATTTCTTCATGATCGATACATCCCTCGGGGTTGTCTTGATTTAAGGAAAATATACGCCGTTTTCCGGAGAAATTCAAGTGCGACGAGAGAATTGCGGAGTTGAAAAATCGCCCATAAAGTGGTATCTTATAATCTGTTTCAAGCAACAGTTACGAGAGGATCGATCATGAATACTCCGGATTTGACCGTCAAACACCTCGGTCCGGCAACCATTCCGTCGCCGCTGACCGGTGTGAAATTTATTTCGGAAAACGCCACCGTAATTTATGGGAAAGACGCCTCCGAGGTAATCGAGGAATACAGGGAGAACGGCAAACTCTGCGCCTTCGAACAGGCCGGCCCCCGGGAGCGGATTTATCACGATCCGGCCTGGACCCATGCGGCGATTCTGACCGCGGGCGGTCTCTGCCCCGGTCTCAACGACGTGATCAAGGGATTGACCCGCACGTTGATGGTCCGTTACAAGGTGCCGATCGTTTTCGGGATTCGTTACGGTTATCAGGGGTTGAACCCGGCCTACGGACACGAACCGATGTTGCTCACTCCCGATTCGGTCGACTCCATTCACGAGGACGGCGGAACGGTGCTCGGCAGTTCGCGCGGGCGGCAGGACGAGAAGATCATCGTCGAAACGCTCAAGCGCATGAACATTAAAATTCTCTTCTGCATCGGCGGCGACGGCACGTTGCGCTGTGCTCACGACATCGTCACCGAAATCGAACGCCGCGGTTTGAACATCAGCGTCGTCTGCATTCCAAAGACGATCGACAACGACATCAATTACATCGACAAAACCTTCGGTTTCGAGACCGCGGTCTACGCCACGAATTCGGTGATCTCCGCCGCGCACAACGAGGCGAAGGGAACTCCGCACGGCGTCGGACTGATTCATGTGATGGGGCGCGATTCCGGGTTCATCGCGGCGTATGCCACGCTCGCGAACACCCACGTCAATTATTGCCTGATTCCGGAGGATCCCTTCAGCCTCTATGAAGGCGAACACGCGCTGCTGCCCAGCCTCGAAAAACGGCTCCGGGAGCGCAAACACGCGGTCATTATCGTTTCGGAAGGCGCCGGACAGCATCTTTTCGAGGGCGAATCCGAACGGCGGGATAAATCCGGCAACGTGCTGCACCACAACATCGGCGAATTTCTGCGCGACAAAATCGTCGAATGGGGAAAGGATATCAATCTTGATCTCAGCGTCAAGTATTTCGATCCGAGTTACCTCATCCGCAGTCTGCCCGCGCACGGCACCGACGCGGTCTTCTGCGAAATGCTTGCGCAGCACGCCGTGCACGCGGCGATGGGCGGACTTACCGACGTGGTGATCGGGCATTGGAATGACACCTTCACCCATGTGCCGATTCCGGTTGCGACCAGCTCCCGCAAGAAGATCGATATTGAGTCGGGTATGTGGGACAGCGTTAAATCCGTAACCTGGAAGTGTTACCGTTAAGTTT
>CALXNS010000104.1 GCA_944389815.1 uncultured Victivallis sp.
GGCACGATCGAAAAAGTGCAGCTGATGCCGTCTTCGGCATAATCGTAGGGGAGTTTCGCAACGGATTTGAGCGATGCGACCGCCCCGTTGACGTCGCGTCCGTGCATCGGGTTTGCGCCGGGGGCGAAGGGTTCGCCCGCCTTGCGACCATCGGGCGTCGAGGCGGTCTTTTTCCCGTACATGATGTTGGAGGTGATCGTCAGGATCGAGAGCGTCGGGCGCGAGCGGCGGTAGGCGTAGTGACTCGCAAGCTTCTTCTCGAACGATTTGACGATTTCGACGGCGATCGCGTCGACCCGGTCGTCGTTGTTGCCGAATTTCGGGAAATCCCCCTCGGTGATGAAATCGACCGCGAGGCCGTTGGCGTTGAGAACGGGTTTGACCCGGGCGTATTTGATCGCCGACAGGCTGTCGACGAGTACGGAAAGCCCGGCGATGCCGCCGGCCATGGTGCGGATGACGGATTCGTCGTGGAGAGCCATTTCGATGCGTTCGTAACAATATTTGTCATGCATGTAATGGATGATGTTGAGCGTATCGATGTAGAGTTTCGACAACCAGTCGGTGATTTCGCCGAAGTTGCGCATAACTTCGTCGTAATTCAAAAATTCGTCGCGGGCGAGGATCGGGATTGCCGGTCCGATCTGTTCGTCGCCGCACTTGACGTCGCGTCCGCCGTTGATCGCGTAAAGCAACGCTTTGGCGAGGTTGCAGCGGGCGCCGAAAAACTGCATCTGTTTGCCGATCTTCATTGCGGATACGCAACAGGCGATTCCGTAATCGTCGCCGAACTTCACCCGCATGAGATCGTCATTTTCGTACTGAATTGACGAGGTGGAAATCGAAATCGCCGCGCAGTAATCCCGGAATGGTTTCGGCAGCCGGGAACTCCAGAGGACGGTGAGGTTCGGTTCGGGGGCCGGGCCGAGGTTGACCAGGGTGTGAAGAAAACGGTAGGTCATTTTCGTAACCATGTGGCGGCCGTCGAGCGACATGCCGCCGAGCGATTCGGTAATCCAGGTCGGGTCGCCGCTGAAGAGTTCGTCGTAGGCCGGGGTCCGGAGGAAGCGGACGATCCGCAGTTTCATGATGAAGTGATCGACGAACTCCTGAATTTCCGATTCGGTGAATTTGCCCGATTCGAGGTCGGCATGCGCGTAACAATCGAGGAACGTGGAAATTCTTCCGATCGACATCGCCGCTCCGTTCTGCTCCTTCACCGCGGCAAGGTAGGCGAAATAGAGCCACTGAATTGCTTCGCGCGTGTCGGCGGCGGGACGGGAGATGTCGAACCCGTAGGAGGCGGCCATCTGTTTGAGTTCACCGAGCGCCTTGATCTGTTCGGCGATCTCCTCGCGGCGGCGGATGTGGTCGGAATCCATCACGTCGATGACCATCTCCTTTTTGGCGCGTTTCTTCTCGTCGATCAGGAAATCGACGCCGTAGAGCGGCACCCGGCGGTAGTCGCCGATGATCCGGCCGCGCCCGTAGGAATCGGGCAAACCGGTGATGATTCCGGCGTGGCGGGCGAGTTTCATCTCGTCGGTGTAGACGTCGAAAACGCCGTCGTTGTGGGTTTTGCGGTATTGGAACACATGTTCGACGACCGGATCCATCGTTCGGCCGTAGGCTTCGAGTTCGGTATGGATCAGCCGGATGCCGCCGAAGGGCATGATGGCGCGTTTGAGCGGTTCGTCGGTCTGGAGGCCGACGATCTGTTCGAGGTCGCGATCGATGTAACCGGGGCGGTGGGAGGTGATCGTCGAGATGGTTTTTTCGTCGATGTCGTAAACGCCGTTGCGTTGACGTTCGAGCTGCATTTTGTCGCAGAGCTGTTTCCAGAGGCTGAGCGTACGTTCGGTCGGCGGAGCCAGAAATGTTTCGTCGCCGTCATACGGGGTATAATTGAGCTGGATAAAATCCCTTACGTTCACTTCACTGCGCCAGGCGCCGGTCTTGAAATTCATCCGAAGAAAGCCTTTTCAAATAAAGTTGATTGATGGAAAAGACATAATATAACGCCGCACGTGATTCTTTTCAATCGTTTTCTTCGGGAAACAAGCGGGATTCATCCCGCCGTGTTTCACGGGCGGGGAGGGCATTGCAAGTCTGCGTGCACGCTGTTGTGCGGGAAAATATCTCCTCCCGTTCGTTCGTCGGGCGACTCGGGCCGCGACGGAAAGGGGAGGGGAAAGGCGCTCGCTCCGGCGAACCGGAGGGGAAAAGCATCCGCCGTAATGATTGTTCACTCTTTCCTTTGAAATGCGTATTCAAGGACGGCTTCGTCGAAGCAGTCGATCTCCTCACCCTGGGCGTAGAGATAAAGCACCGCCTGATAGATCTGCTGCGCCACGCTGATGAGGTAAAAGAAGATGACTGCGGCGAGAATCGTCACCGGGATGAGGAGATAAAAATAGAGTCCCACGGTCCCCCCGATCCTGGCCGCCAGGAAAATAATTCCCGCATTGAACACGACGAAAAGAATTGCAACCAGAAACGAGAGCGACTGCAGTCCCAGAAATCCGATCAGCGATTCCCCCCAGGTACGGCGGATGGCCGAGGCCGAACGGCGGAGCGCTTCGATGGGATTATTCAAATTTTCGTCGCAGACCAGCACCGGAATGGCAAAGCAGGACGCCACCGCCCACACGACGCCGATGAGTTTCAGCGCAATCGCGCCGAACAAGCCGGAACGTTTTTCCAACGTGCGCAGTATGATCCCAACCGTCGCCGCCAGCGCCGACCAGAGGACGATTGCCTTGAAGCGGCTGCAGGCGAAACGGAACCCGTGCAGAATCGATACCGGTTCTCCATACAGCCCCCGGATAATTTCCGAATAAAACGCCACATTGCAGAAATTTGCCGCAGTCACCATGAGTAAATAGAGGAGAAAAATAAATACAACCTCCGCAATATGAATTGCTTCTGGATCTCCCGCTTCCGGTGCCGCCGGTGCCGCCGCTGCCGTCTCCGAGGCGGAAGCGAAGAAACTCGTCACGCCTCCGGCAAATGCCACCAGCAGCAGCAACAACAACAAAATAACGGCGGAAAGTATCGGAAACAACAGCAGCTTCTTTTCCTGCCGGATCAACACCATGGAACTTTGAAAAATACTCCAGCTTCGCAGCAGTTTCTCCATCATTTTCCAATCTCCGTCTGCTGTGGGTTGAATTCGGAATCGAAATTCTCTTATTTGTCGATTATCGTCATGTTGTTCTTGTTACGCCGGGGTGACCACGGTGACGCTGTTTTCGAGCCGCAGCGGAGTGACCGCGTCGCGGAACGCTTTCATGTGCGGCGTTTCCAGATGGGCGCGCAAATGATCCGGCGACTCCCAGCTCTCCAGAATCGTCACGCAGTCCATTTCCGCTTCCGCGCCGATTCCGACGTTCGCATCGAGGCACGGTTCATACCGGATGCAGCCCTCCTCGGCCATGACGGTCGGGACGTTTTCCTTCAGAATCCGCAGAAATTCCTCCATTTTTCCAGCCTTAATTCTGCTGCGGGCGATGACATTGACCATTTTAAAATTCTCCCAGATAAGCTTGACGCAGAATTGCACCGAGAATTTCCGCACTCTTTTCAAGCGGAACCGGTCGCGGTGCGAGTTCGAGTTTCATTTTATTTTCCCCCGCGTCGAGCGCGGTTTTCTTCAGCAATTCCGGTGTGAGTCCGGCGAAGGCGCTCAATGCGCCCGGCACCCCGATCGCATCGAGGAATTTCCGGTAACTATGCACCACTTCGCGGGGCGTCTCCCCCGGAAAGAGTTCCGCAAGCTCCATGGTGCGCGCCGCAACGCGCGGATCGCCCAGATAATAACTCCAGCTTGCCGGAAGCAGCATCGCCGCCGCAATGCCGTGTTCGATTCTGCCGAACCAGGAAAAACTGCACAGATGCGGCAGCCCGGTCGATTTGAAGCGGATCACCATCCCGCCCAGCGCCGCGGCGATCGCCATGTCGTGGCGTGCCGACCGGTCAGCGGGCGCCTTCAACACCGCCGGCAGCGCGGCAAGAATCAAGCGCACCGCCTCCTTCGCCCAGATGTTGGTGCGCGGCATTTTGTGGTCCGCTCCAATGTTGAGGAAGCCCTCCAGTGCGTGCGCAAGTGCGTCGCACCCGGTAGCGCGTGTGACGTGTTCCGGCATCGATTCTGTGAACTCCGGCGCAAGAATCGCCCGTCCGGGGACGAGAAGTTTTTCTGAAATAAGCTTTTTCACTCCCGCGTCGCGGTCGACGATGTTCGCGTAGGGCGTCGCCTCCGAACCGGTCCCGGCCGTCGTCGGCATGCAGATGACCCGCATCGGCGCAAGTTCGGGAAATCGGCGTGATGCACAGTCCGAACCGAAAAGTTCCTTCAATTGCATTCCGCTCTGCCAGGCGAGGGTTGCCGCTTTTGCCGCATCCATCACGCTGCCGCCGCCGATGGCGACGACCGCGGCGGGATTTCGAACGCGCAGAAATTCAATCATGCGTTCGACGGTCGCAGTGGAGGGTTCCGGCTCGACGACGCCGTCGAACCGGAATGCCGTGCACTCCGCCCGGCTCGCCGCCTGTTCGACGAATTCGCCCCGGTTCCGCGCACCCGGCCCATGCTGTCCGGTGAAGAACGCCACTGTTTTTCCGGCGGCGCACTCCCGCAGCTGCATTTCCAGCTCCATCCACGGCGTGGAGCTGATCGTAATCCGGGCGTCGGAAAGTTCCCGGAAAAAATGCACCGGATCCGTTTTCATCAATGGATCGCGCTCCCGCTCGAAATCGACGGGTACCAGCCGAAACCATTGAGCGGGGCATCGGCGCCCGGGCGCAGTTCGAGCTCTTCAATGTGGGTGATCTCGCCTTCGAGATATTCGCGGATCCGCAGTGCGGTCTCCTCCAGACGCGCAATCTGTCCGGCGTTGCGGATCTGAATGGTTTCCAATCCGAACGGCTTGGCGCAGGCAAGCCACTGGGCGCGGAAGCTTGCGTCGAATTCCCGCATCGCGGTGATGACCGCCGGAATCATATCCACCGCAATCTGCCGCAGGGCGATACGGTCGTCCTGAGCATAGGCGGCCAGCAGTGCGCCGCGCAGTTCCAGTTTTTTGATGACCAGCGAGAGAATGTTGATCGCATGTTCGAAATCGCCCGCCGCATAATCCTCCAGCCGCGGCAGCAGCCGGGCGAGGATCTCCTCGTAACGGTCGATCATTTGCAAATCGAATTCCGGCGAACGGCGCAGGTTGTCATCATAATAGATGCCCATGAGCGGATCATCCCAGATCACCAGCGCCGGATTGACGAACTGAATCTGTCCGTCGCCGTATTCGAATTCGAAATTCATCCCGGCCGCGAGCAAATGAGCCTCATAACTGCTGCCGCAGATCGCCGCGAAGCGTTTCGACGTGCGCTTCGAATCGTCGGCCGATACGCCGAAGGCGAGATCCGCCGCGAAGACGATCCCGGCGAGCGAGGAGTCGTAATTGCAATACGCTCCATCGTCTCCCCACATCGTGAAGAAGAGTTCGGAAATCTTCTTCTCACGGCACGCCGCGATGCACGGCACAACCGTGCGGCGGGTCTGTTCGTGATCATACCACATCCGCGACCACGTCCAGATGCCGGATCCCATCAACGGTTCATAACCGATTTCGCGGTGCCGTTCGATCATTCTGCCGTAAAAATCGGCCTCCCGGTTGTAATAATCCCAGTAAACCAGCTCGACGTTCCGCGGGATCTTCGCTTGAACATCCTTCGGAATCGGGTTGGTCAAATCGTAATAATTCTGCTCCGGATTGCTCAAGCGGAAATACATGTCCGACCAGATCATCGGAGCCATGTCATATTTGCGGCAGATTTCGTTGACTTTTCCGAGATGACGGTTGAAGAGTTCGAACCCGCTCTGGTAACCGTGCCGGTCGAGGAATTTGCCGCGGCCGAGATCGTGGGTTTCATCCATGCCGATATGAATTCTGCGGCTGGAGAGGACGCTGCTCCAGAATTCGATCATCTTCTCGATGAGCGCATAGGTTTCGGGGGCGTCGACCATCAGTACGCGGGCGGTGTCGGTGACGGAGCCGTAGGCGCCGTTCCAGCGGAGGATCTGTTCAAGATGGCCGAGCGTCTGAATGCAGCCGACCATTTCAATGCCGAGTTTTGCGGCGTAGGAGTCCAGTTCACGAAGTTCATCGGCGGTGTAACCGCCTCGCATGTAACCGAAAAACGGTTCATTCGGCAGTTCGTAGGTGTCTTCCGTGTAAAGCATGACCATGTTATACCCGGAGAGCGCCAGGCGGCGGAACCACATTTTGAGGTGATCGACCGTCATGACCATGTTGCGCGAAACGTCGAGCATGATGCCGAGCGTTTTGAAAGGCGTGGTCTCCTCGCCGTCGAGTTTGGCCAGCGCGGCGCCGACACCGCGGGCCGCCGCCGAAACGGAGTTGTATTCGACCATCACTTCGCCGGGCATACGGATGACGCGGGAAACGGTACCGCCCTCCGCAACGCGGCGGAACTTCAAGCCGCGTCCGCTGGAGAACACCGGATATTCCTCTTCCAGAAGAGCGAGCAGATCATGAAGTTCTTCCGGAGTTTCCTCAACCCGCCATACCAGTTGTGAATGTTGTGTCATGACTGTAACCTTTTTGTGTAACGGTTGAAACCATATTCCATTTCAATTCAATAAGCCGGCCGGATGTCGATGACATTCAGCTGCGGAATTTCCTGCCCCTGGTGACGGTTGAGCTGCGGAGTCGCCAGCACGTCGAGCGTCCTGCCGTGGAATTCGGAACAGGGCCGGTTGAAGGCGATGAAATCGATCATCCCGTTCCGGCTGCGGAACGTGCCGCGGGTATGGGAGCCGCCGACCGTCGAACAGCGTTGCACCTGAAGTTCATTGAAACGGAAGATCGGTTTGACGTTGCTGTGTCCGAACGGGGAAAGTTTCGCCAGATAGGAGAAAAATTCCGGAGTCATTTCGTCGAGCTGAACTTCGCCGTCATAGGAGATGAAATCCTCCAGATCTGCGGAAGTGATCTGTTTTCTCACCTCGCGATCCATCGCCTCGAAGAAATCCGCGATCCGGTCGGCGCGCAATCCGATTCCGACGGCCATCGGGTGTCCGCCGTAGCGTTCAAGCAGATCGGACGTATGACTGAGAACCTCCACCAGATTGAGGGACGGTACGCTGCGGCCTGACCCGTAAGCCACGTCGCCCTGGATGGTCAGGACGATGGTCGGCCGGTTGTAGTCGCGTGCGAGGCGGGATGCGACGATGCCGATCACGCCCTGATGCCAGTCGCGTCCGGCGACGAGGAGGGTATATTCGCTCTGCCATGCGAGGTTGCGTTCGATTTGTTCGCAAGCCTCCTGATAGATTTCCTGTTCTTTTTCCTGGCGGATCCGGTTATATGATTCGAGCTGAGAGGCGCAGTGATAAGCATCGACGATATGTTCGGATTCGAGCAGTTGCAGTGCGACGTTGGCATCTCCGACCCGTCCGGCGGCGTTGATGCGCGGCGCCATGCGGAATGTGATGTCCGCGGGGGTCAGCTCCGAACGAAGTTTTGAACTTTCGATCAGTGCGCGGACGCCGGGGCGGAGCTGTTTGCGCAGAATCTCGATGCCGAATTTAACCATGATGCGGTTTTCGCCGAGCAGGGGAACGATATCGGCAACCGTGCCGAGGGCGACATAATCGAGCACTTCCTCAAGGCGGGTCTGGAATCCGCCGAGATTGTGTTCGCGTCCATATTTAATGAATGCGTGTGAAAGTTTGAACGCGACTCCCGCCCCGGAGAGGAGTTGAAGATCCTCCAGTTCCGGATAGACCTTCGGGTTGATGACCGCGAGGGCGTCTGGCAGTTCGGCGCCGGCTTCATGATGATCGGTGATGATCACGTCGATTCCGCGGGAAACCGCATCGCGGACGGCGTCGCAGCTGGTGATGCCGCAGTCGACGGTGACGAGCACCTTGCAGCCGCCGAAGGAATCGAGCGCCTTCTGAAGCGATTCCGGGGTGAAGCCGTAACCGTCGTCGAAGCGGTGCGGGATGAAGGAGTGAACCTCCGCGCCGTTCTGACGAAGTACGAGAGCGAGCAATGCGCTTGCGGTGATTCCGTCGGTATCGTAATCGCCGTGAATAAGGATAGGTTCCTTATTAGCGATTGCCCTCCAGAGGCGTGCCGCGGCGTCCTGAATACGCGGGAAGCGGTACGGATCGGAGAGATTTGCCAGGCGGGGACTCAAAAAATCCGGAATTTGTTCTTCGTCGATTCCGCGAGCGGCGAAGAAAAGAGCGACAGGATGGGGCAGAGAAAACTTCTGCCGCAACGTCAGCGCCTTTGATTCCAGATTATTTCCAGCGGATTTCCAATTTTTAACACCCATGTTCACTTTCCATAATCTTTACTCATGCTATACGATAGCGCAACAAAGCCTGAACGGCAAATAAAAAAAACAGTTTTTTTTGATTTTTTCTTTGCAAAATGATTTGAAAAACGAAAAATCTGAGGTACATTAGGGAGCGTCGGACGGGGAACGATGCCGCGGAATGCGGTTTTGAAGGTCTCGGAGTCCGGAGTTGATGAAGAGTTGCCGACGTGGCGGAATGGCAGACGCGCTAGGTTCAGGTCCTAGTTCTTTCACCGGAGTGAGGGTTCAACTCCCTCCGTCGGCACCAGATTTTGTATCGGGCGGCAGATCCGAGAGGATACGGCCGGTAAACGATTGCGCGATGCGCAAGAGTGTGCGGGTATGGCATAACGGCTGTGCACCAGCCTTCCAAGCTGGTTATACGGGTTCGACCCCCGTTACCCGCTCCAATTATGGTGGGATTCCCGAGTGGCCAAAGGGGGCAGACTGTAAATCTGCTAGCACAGCTTTCGATGGTTCGAATCCATCTCCCACCACCATTTAAAAATCAAGGACTTACAGCAAAAAAGCTGCAAGTCCTCTTTTTTGCCCTGTTTTCGCGTTAGAGCTCAGGCTTCTTTGTGATTTCAAAAACAAGCGGATAAAAAGCGGATGAATCTCCAGGAGTGTTTTCGCGTCAACCGCGGCTCATCGGAGAAGCCCGCCTTGATTTACCGCGTCGTTTCATTTCACCGACGGGCGAAAACGACCGATGCCGAATTATTGTTTTTCGCACCAGCGTTTCAAGACCTGTGCCGCAGGTTTGCCGTCGATGGTGAAGCCTTTGTCTCCAGCTGGATCATCGAGAAACTGCGGCCGGACATTCTGTTCATCCCATTTCCACCAGAAAAGCCCGCCCCACCACGGTTCCGGTGTGAACGCCCGAATCACCGCTTCGAAATAATTCGCCTGTTCCATACCGTCATATCTCCCCCCGTTGTTCCAGAAATAGGGACGCTGGGACGCGCCTGTAGTCGCACAACAGCCGCATTCCCCGAAATAGAAGGTTTTCCCGTAGGCCTCGGCAAATTCCCGGCAACGTTTCACCGTCGGCGCAAGGAACGTCGCCATCTCTTCCGGCGTGCCGCCGCCGTGTGCGGACGCTGCCGCGTACATGCTGCTGCCGAGCGAATCCAACGCAAAGAACCAGTGATTCGGATTCTGCTGAATCAACGGCAGGAATTGTTCCGCCGAAATCAACGAACTGGTGAGATGCCCTTTATAATTCTTGCGGATCATATCCACAAGCGGCAGCCAGTATTCCGAAAGATCGGCCAATTGGTTCAGTTCGCTGTCGAGGCAGTATCCCTCGCAGCCGCAACGATTGGCAATGCGCAGATAATGTCTGGTCAACGCGGCATAGTTGGCGAACCAGTCCTCCCGATAGTGAATCCGTTTGCCGGGAATAATTTCGTCGGAGCCCGGCAGATGCAGATGACCCCGCTGGGTGCCGTCCCAGCATTCCAGCATCGGACGGAACATTACTTTGATGTCTCGGGCGTGGAGAAGACGGATGATGTCGCAGAGTTCATCGTCTCCTGGCGTAATCGTGAAGTCGCGGAACTGGCGCGTGCTGCTGTAAGTTTCCTGCATCACCGTCGACACCAGACAAACCCATTCGCATCCGAGCGCCGCGATTTTTTCCACCTCACGGGCCGCCGCCGGCGAGGAAAAATAGCCGTCCCGAGCATAAAACCCGAATGTTACCCCTTTGAATACATCCCGTTTCATTTTTTCTGCATCCTTTCTGCGATTTCTTTCGGAAGAGTCGAAAGCAGATTTTCAATCTTCCGCCTGTGGGAATTCTCAAACCGATAGACCGGAACAAAGCTGCCGACCGCGGCAATGACCCGCCCCGAACGATAAACCGGCACCGCAAGCGCCGTAATCTCTTTTCCGATTTCGACCAGCCTTTCCTGATGTGCAATCCGCTCCAGAGTCTCCTTTAACTGCGTTTCACAATGGATCTCTTTCCAGTCGTCTCCGGGCAAACCGTTGCGCATGAGGAATGCATCCAACCGGGACGGCGACAGATGTGCCAGCAGAATTCGTCCCGAAACGCTTCGATAGGGAGACTCGCGGCGGGGAAACGAATCCGTCATCACCTGCACCGAACGCGTTGACATGATATTATGCAGTATCACCCGGAAATCGCCCTCCAGCACGGAAAGGCAGATGTATTCTCCCGTTTGTTTCGAGAAATGGTTCATGACCGGGAGCGCCGCTTCAATCAATGCGGGCGAATAACCGGGGTTCCCCGTCAATTCGTACGCTTTACGTCCCAGCGTGTATCCCTGCTTGCGGCCCGATTGTTCCAGATAGCCGAGATTCGTCAACGTTCTCAGAATACGGGACGCCGTGGGGGTTTTCAAACCGGAGGCGCCGGCCAGTTCGTGGAGCGAATGCGCCTCCCGTGGACTTTCGCTCACCAGCTCCAGAAGGGCCAGCGCCCGTTCTAAGACTTGAATATTATCCATTTATTTATCGCATTGTGAAATTTGTTTTTCATTATAATTAATATAAAGGTACGGTTATAGAAAGTCAAGCGTTTTATTTTGACGTATGAGAGGAAAATGGGAGGAGATGTACGGGCGAATATTCCATCATGGCAGCAGGAAACATCCCCCTCGAAGGAGAATGCCGCCTGCTTCACCTGCTGCCGGCGGAGCGGTGGCGCGGTTTTACAACAACCTTATAATAAACGGTACACAGCAAAAGTTCTCCCAGGGCGAACACCAGGAGCAAATCTGTCAGAAAAGGCGCGGGCGAAAAGAAATTCAGCACCGCTGTAATACTTAATCCAAACGACCAGAGAGAGAGAAAACGATGCTGACGATCGTTCGAACCGTGCCCGGGGAATGTGTGAATGACATTTTGTTCTCGCTGGTTTAAAATTGGTATGCTTCGAATGATGGCAGGTCAGCAGTTTTCATTTCGGACAGCTTCAACCGCCTCCAGCATGGCCAGATAATTGCGTGCCGGCACATAATCCGGGATCGAATTTCCGGTGCCGACGGCAAAGCCCCGGGCCAGGTTCCGGTAGCGACGGGCTTTTTCCGCGACGACTTCGCGGATCGCCTCCGGTTCGCGGCTGACGATGAAATCCATGTCGATGCCGCCGAGCAGTCCGATCCGGTCGCCGTAATCGGTGATCCAGCGTTCGAAGGGGGCGATCGCATCTTCGTTGGAGTGTTTCGCGTCGATTCCCGCTGCAATCAAATCGTCCATCACTTCGAAAATGCAACCGCAACTGTGAAGCAGAAAAGGTTTCCCCGCGTGGTGAACGAGTTCGATGATCCTTTTGTATTGCGGGATGATCTCTTCGCGAACCGTCGCCGGCATGGTCAACAGCGAACTTCGAAATCCCAGATCATCCCCGAAACGGCAGACACAGTAGATTTCGCCGAACTCGTTCAAAAAGCGCGTCCAGATTGTTTCCATCAAATCGCCGATCCGCCGGAAGAGATCCCGGAACGCCTCCGGATCATCCGCCTCCAGAAACGGCAGATACTCCAGGCCGACCAGATCCTCGGCAATTTCAAAGACTCCGTTTCCCACGCCGCCGATGGCCTTCATCCCGTCGGGCATCGCATTGCCCAGCGCTTCGAAACGGCGCGCCGCCATCTCATACCATCGAACGGGGATTTCATGCCATGGAAATGCTTTCAGCGCGGCGCGGTCCTGAATCGGTCCCATGCCGCCGCGCAGCGCGCCTCCCGGCGGCATCGCCGCGGTGATGCACTGTTCGAAGGTTACGACATCGTAACCGACCTGCCGGAAGAAATCGTTGTAAATACGAAAACCCGTCTCCAGATCGTGTTCCATAAGTTCCGGAAGCGCACTCCCGGTCAGTTCGCCGATCACTTCGTAACAGACGTTGTGTTCATACAGCGGCAGAACGTCCGGTTTGCGGTTGCATACGGTGTCGACGATACGATGGTAATCGGGGGCGATGGAACTTGTGAAAAGTTTCATGATGCTGCAACTCTTTCCGATTGAATCAGAATTGAATCAGAATTGATAACACGTTCAACGATTGCATTTTTACTATATGTTTCGGAAGGGAAATTGCAAATTTCAACTCCGGCTTTTTTCTGAATTTCATCGCCGCTCTCTCCTGATTGCCGGGGCGAAGCGGTATCCTGAGTCGGGAGTAAATTTTATTTTTATATTTTTTCCGACATCTATTGACATTTGGGTAGATTTAAGGTATAATTATATAAGTTAAACGTTTAGTCATTCAAAAATGCAGGAGTCTTCCGTTGAAAGCGCGCGTTGGATTGAAGGATATCGCTCAAGAGGCCGGAGTTTCGGTGGTGACCGCTTCGCTGGCGCTTCGCGATGCTCCGGATTCGAATACGCAGGCGCGGGTCAGTGCGGCACGGCGGGAGGAGATCCGGCAGATTGCCGCCCGCATGGGGTACCGCACCAATGCGGCGGGCCGGATTTTGAAGAGCAAGAAGATCAGCGACATCGGGTTGCTATTTTTTGAGGAGACCGAACAGATTCGCGGACATGCCGGATTTACCGATTTGAACATTCAGGTCAATCGAATCTGTCGGCGCAACAACATCCGTTATCAGCTCGACTGGTTCGACCCGATCCGGGAACCGGATGGAATTCCGGCGATTTTAACTGATGGACTGGTCGGCGGGGTGCTGATTGCCGGCTGTCCCTTCGGCGCGTCGGAACGCTTTCTCGCTGAACAAATCAATATACCCTTTGTCCGGATCGACGAAGAGGGGCAATACTGCGTGCTTCAGGATTATATTACGCCGCTGCGGGAGGCGCTGGCTTATCTGAATGCGACCGGTCATCGCCGGGTCGGGTTGATTAATGGACCGAAGATGTTCCGCCGTTTCCGGGAGACCGAGCGGGTTTTTCTTGAAGAGGCGACCCGTTATCACTGGGACGAGCCTGAAGGACGGATTTTTACGATTCCGCCCTATGATGATTTCGTGAAAAATTCAATTCTCGCGGAACGGGCGATCTTCGAACGGCCGGATTTCGCCGACGCGGTTCTGGTGGTCAGCGGCATTCAGGCGAAGGGGATTCTGTCGTTGATTCATCGCCGTGGTCTCAAGGTTCCGGAAGACGTCAGCTTCGTGAGCATTGCAACGGAGGACTGGGAAACTGAACGCGCCATTCCGCGACTGACCGCCGTGGAGGCAAATCATGCGCGTCTGGCGGAAGAGGCGGTTTCCATGTTGCGGGAGTTGATGGAGACGGGAAACGTGCGGAGACCGCGGGTGCTCATTCCTGAAAAATTTTCGATCCGGGATTCCGTCATCAATAGAAGCGTATCATTTTGAAGTATATAAAAAATACGGAGGCTTGTTTCAGAAATCAGTTAAACGTTAAGTCAGCAGAGAGGTCATGTTCAGCAAAGCTCCAGAGAGGTTTTCAGAGATTGATAAAAACAAAGATGATCAGTTAAGGAGAAATGAAATGGAACGTAATAAGTGGCAATGGAGTCGTCAGACGGAAGTCGCGAAGCAATATTTCACATTGATTGAACTTTTGGTGGTAATTGCGATCATCGCCATTCTTGCCTCGATGCTGCTTCCCGCCTTGAATCAGGCCCGGAACCGGGCGAAGGCGACCTCCTGCATCAGCAACTGCAAGCAGATCGGTACCGCCATGGGAATGTATTTCAACGATTACGACGATAAAATTCCCGGCCTTAATGATACGTGGTCGGGCTTCGGCTTCGATACCGGAAAAAATCAGCTATGGATGAATATTCCGAATTATGAAGATCGGCCGTTTTACAATTATGTGGAAGGAAGAGTCAATGTATGTCCGGGAGACGATCCCGATGGTGCGGTGGGCATCAGCGTTGGCTTGAGCTGCTGGGAGGCGGTTGGTTCGAGTTACAGTTTCAATCTCTTCCTCAATTGTCCCAATGCCGGTTACAACCCGTGGGCGGTGGGGACGCTCGGGCGCATTCTGTCGCCGTCGCGAACCGTGCTTGCCGGAGAACAGACGATGTGGGTTGTCTGGGATGGAACCAGCAACAAGGCGAAGAGTGAATTTTACACCTGGCACTATCGGATCAACCACGGCTGGCGGAATAATGTTGTTTTCGGTGATCTTCACGTCAGCGCGGCGGATTTCATGAACGGCGACACGATTTCCAAAAGTTATCCGAACTACAAGTTCAGAGGGGATATCGATTGATTGAAAGATAAGTTATTCGGGAGATTTCAGGATGATTAAAAGAGCACTTCCATTTGCAATATTGTTTTCCGCGCTTTCGCTTGTCGGCGCATCCACGTCGCCGGAAGAACGCATTGCCGCAATTCAGGATGCCGTTCCGGAAGCGAGTTTGCGGGATCCATTGATGGGAATCTGGTTGAGCCACCAGCCGGGAATCCTCCGGCGGTTGGCCTCTCAAGTGGAATTCGATCAGCAGGCGGGAAACACCAGCCGCGCGAAGGTGGAACAACAAGATCTTGACTTTCTGCTCCAGCGAGTGGAAAACGAGATCGAATGGATCAAAAATGCGCCCGAATTCGATTCCCGCAGACTCAACGTCCGGGACTTCGGCGCCCGCGGCGATGGAGTTACAGACGATGCCGAAGCAATTCAGCGGGCGATCGCCGCCGCCGATTCCGGCGAAATCCGCACGGTCTTTCTGCCGAAGGGGCGTTATCTTGTCCGGCATAAGGAGCAATATATGCCGCCGCTTTCCGATGGCGACCGTTCCGACACCTGGCCGTCGGATCATCCGTCGGGCGCATTGATGATTCATGCGCGCAACATCCGGATCATGGGCGAACCCGGAACGGAACTTCTGGTCGATAATCCTCAGAGTTCGGCTCTGGTCATACTTGGTTCGGAGAACGTGCAGATTTCCGATTTGACGATCCGGTATGATCCGCCGGTTTCCGTGAGCGGCGTCGTAACCGGAGTGATTCCGCCGGATCAGCTGAAGGTGCGGTTCGATGCCGGCGCCGATCCGGAGGCGCCCTATTTCCGGGAGCGGGCGTTTCGCGGGCTTTTCCGGTTTTATGCGGCGGACTCGCTGCCGGGCACGTCGCGTCCGGCGTTCAGCAACGCGGTGCCGCACATGTATGACGCGGAACTGATTCCGTTGGGAAATCGCCAATACCAATTCAAATGCAAACAATTTCTGCCGCTCTCCGAAAATTACAAAGCCGGCTTGCAGTTCACCTATTATGCCCGTTCCTGGCGTGATCCGGCGGTTCTCAATCTGCTGTCGAGTCACACGCGGCTGGAACGGATCCGTGTTACGGATTCTCCGTCGATCGCATTTGTGCATCTGGAAGCGGATATGCCGCTTACCGCAAACTGCGCCGTCGAACCGGTGGAAGGGCGGTACGTTTCGTCCGCGGCGGATGGTTTCTTCATCCGCAACGGTTTCGGAGGATTGTTCTACCGCAACGAAATTCAGAATATCGGCGATGACTTTCTCAACATTCATGGTTTCATGAGCCGGGTTGAACGCCAGGAGGGGAACGTGCTGTATTTTACCGGCAACGGTTGGCTGGAATCGAAACTTGCCGGCATCACCCGGCTCGGCATCTCCCGGATGGGGCGCAATGAAACCCACATCGACCGGGAGATTCCCGTCAGGGGAATCGAGATTCTGCCGCCGCTTCCGGGGCGGACGTGGAAATGTGTCAAAATTACGCTGGCGGAGGATCCCGGGGAACTCGTCACCCGGGAAAACGCGCCGGAAAAGACTCGACATGACTGTGGATTCTTCCCGGAACGGGAGTGGCAGGGGCTGGTTTTTCGCGATAATATTCTTCGGCACGGGGTATCCCGCATTCTTGTCGGCGGGCGCAACATCGATCTGGTCGGAAACGTCATCGATGATTCGCTTTTCAACGCATCGCTCTTTGAGTTTCAACAGTTTTCATGCGATGAATCGCATTTCCCGCGCAACGTGCACATCGCGGACAACACGATCACGTCGCTCGCGAAAACGGTGTTTCATTTCGGCAACGTTTCGAATCCGACCGCGGCGGATGAGCAGGAAACGCCTCCGGCATTTTCCAACAGCGAACACATCACCATAACCGGCAACCGGATCCGGCTTTACGGCAACTGGTATCTTCCGGTGTTTCAACTGGTGAATGTAGATGGAGTCCGCGTCGCGGGCAACCGGGTTGAATCGACCGGAAAATTCACCGCTCCGGTGTTTCTGCTTGACGGAGCGAGAAATGTGGAAATGTCGAACAATGCCGTAGAGGGAACTTTCAAGCAGTTGATTGACGAAAATGCCGACCGCGTCAAAGAGATCACCGTCTCCGAAAATGCAATCAAATAAATTAAGCAAATGCTCCCGGTATAAAATGAATTTACAACGACCTGAAATTGCCGTTTATTACTTTCCAAACTATCACGCCGACCCGCGGAATGACTCCATTCATCACCCCGGCTGGAGCGAATGGGAGGTGGTGCAGAATGCACGTGCACGCTTCCCCGGACATAAACAGCCGAAAATTCCGCTGTGGGGCTATGAGGACGAATCCGATCCTGCGGTGATGGCGCACAAAATCGACACGGCCGCGGATTACGGCGTGGACGGATTTCTTTTTGACTGGTACTGGTATGAAAGGAAACCATTCATGGAGGGGGCGCTGACGCGCGGATTTCACGGCGCGGCGAATCATTCCCGCCTCAAATACGCGTTGATGTGGGCCAACCACGACTGGCATAACATTCACCCGCAGGGACCGGAACATCGATTCCCGTTGATCTTTTCCGGCGCGGTCAACGAGGCGGAGTTTGACGAATTGACCAGTTATGTCATTGAAACGCACTTCCGTCATCCGTCGTATTGGAAAATCGACGGTGCTCCGTGGTTTTTGATTTATGAAATCTGCGGATTCGCGGAAAAGATCGGCGGCTGGGAGGTTGCGCGCCGGGCGCTTGACCATTTCCGCGAGAAGGTGCGCCGGGCGGGATTTCCCGATCTTCATCTTTGTGCGGTACTCTGGGGGTGTCAGATTCTTCCGACGGAGAAAACGGCGAAGTCTCCGGAGGATGTCATTCGCCTGAGCGGGGTTCAGAGCGTCACCAGTTACGTCTGGACTCATCATATCACGCTGCCGGACTTTCCGGTGACGAGATTCGACGTTCCATTTCAGACGAATGTCCGCTACTGGCACACCTCGCGTGACACTTATCCGGTGCCGTATTTTCCCAATGTGACGATGGGCTGGGACTCTTCGCCGCGGACTTTTCAGGGGGAGGAATATCGCAACTACGGCTATCCATTCTGTCCGGTCATGGAAACGACGCCGCAATTATTCGAAAAGGCGCTGCATACGGTCGACGAATTCTGCCGAACACTGGATCCGGGCCGGCGGATCGTCACGATCAACGCCTGGAACGAATGGACCGAAGGCAGCTATCTTGAACCGGATGCGGAATGGGGATACGGATATCTGGAGGCGATCCGCAACGTTTTCGGAGCTGCGAACTGAATTTTTCCTTCATCTCTCTTCTTCAGCTTGATTTTTTCGTGAAAACAATTATGTTTTCAAACAACGAAGGAGCAAGCCGGGGAATATGGAAGCGAAATTCTGGCACGGCGGACTTGAACAGAACGCCGTTCAATGCGATTTGTGTCCGCGCCGCTGCGTGATCGCCGAAGGCCGGACCGGATTCTGTCATGTGAGACGCAACCGGGCAGGGCGGTTGATTGCGGAAACCTGGGAACGCCCCGCCGCA
Organism: uncultured Victivallis sp.; assembly: GCA_944389815.1. Lineage (GTDB taxonomy): Bacteria > Verrucomicrobiota > Lentisphaeria > Victivallales > Victivallaceae > Victivallis. Next base: position 18,100 of record CALXNS010000104.1, read on the forward strand.
TTGCAGGTCGATCCGATTGAAAAGAAACCCCTCGCGTTCTACCGCCCCGGAACCCGGACGTTTTCCGTGGGGACGTTCGGCTGCAACCTCGGCTGCCGCTTCTGCCAGAATGACCACCTCTCACGTCACGGCATGGAAGGTGTTGAGGCGGCGAAACTGCCGGTCGTCTCCGCCGCGCAGATCGTCGATCTGGCGTGCCGCTACCAATGTGAATCGGTCGCGTTGACCTACAACGAACCGACCGTGTTCCTCGAATACGGCATGGCGATTCTGCAGGCGGCCCGCGAACGGAAACTCGGAACCGTGCTGGTCTCCAACGGGTATATCGAAGCTGCGCCGCGCCGCGAATTTTATCCGCTCGTGGAAGCGGCCAACATCGACGTGAAGGGATTCGGTTCGTTTTATGAATCGCTCTGTTCGGGGACGCTTCCGCCGGTGCTGGAGAGCTGCCGTTATTTCAAGCGGGAACTGGGCGGCCACCTCGAAATCACCAATTTGCTCATTCCCGGATGCAACGATTCCGCGGAACAGCTTGAAGCGTTTCTCGACTGGGCCGCCGAAGAACTGGGCGTGGATACGGTGCTGCATTTTTCCGCATATTTTCCCGCGGGCGGATTCCGCGCGCCGGCGACCCCGGCGGAAACGGTTCTTCGCGCCTGCGACATGGCCGCCGCGCGCGGGTTTGAACGAATTTTAACCGGAAATCTTCGACTCCGGGGAGTTGCTGGAGGAGGGAGGAAATAAATAAAATGTCACGCTTGAATAGTTCCATTGCCGGAAGCTGGTATCCGGCGGACGCCGCCGAACTGCGCGAAATGCTTGATCGTTACCGTGCCGAAATCGAGCCTGAGGAGCGGCGGGAGGAAGCTTCGCCGGATATTCTCATTCTGCCGCACGCGGGTTACATTTATTCGGCCCGGACCGCGATGTATGGAATTTCTCAACTCCGCAGGAATGCGTTTCGCCGGGTGGTAATTCTCGCTCCCAGCCATCGGAGCGCGTTCGCCGACCGGCTGATCGCTCCGGAGGTGACGGCGCTGGGAACGCCGTTGGGCGACATTCCGGTCGACACCGAGGCGATCGACCGCGTCGGCAGTGTGTTCCCGGTGAGCAGAAACAATCTGGTGCACGCGGCGGAACACGCCACCCAGATCGAATACCCGCTGCTGCAATACGCGCTCGGCGAATTCCGCGTCGTTCCGTTCGTCGTCGGCGATTTCTCCTCGGAAGGCGAACTGGATCGGGCAGGGGCGGCGCTGCGGCAGATTCTGGAGGAAGGTACTTTGCTGGTAATCAGCAGCGACTTCACGCATTACGGACAAAGATTCGGGTTTGCGCCGTTCGGGCGGGGACGTGCGGCCGCCCGGCAGGTGCGGGAAGTCGATCTTCAGGCCTTTGACGCAATTCGGGAAGGTGATTGCGCGAAATTCGAAACGCTGCTCGATCGAACCTGCGCGACGATCTGCGGGCGGAATCCGATCCGGTTGATGCTGCATTGCATCCCGAAGGGAACACGGTTTGAATTGCTCCATTACAGTACCAGCATTGAAGAAACCGGGGACGATTCGGATTTCGTCTGTTACCTCTGCGGCGCAGGTTACGCGGCGTGGCCGGCAAAGACGCAGACTGCGCAGACGCTGGCGGCGCAGAAGACGGCAACCGCATCGAAGGGCGCCGTTGCCCCGGCCGGGGCGGAAATGAACGAAGAATATTTCAGCGAAGAGGAGCGTCGGACGCTTCTTGGCATGGCGCGCCGTTCCATCGAACACGCGCTCCGGACCGGCCGGGTGTTGCCGGAAGACGCTTTCCAGGCGGAAGCGACGGAGAAGATGCGTAAAAAAATGGGATGTTTCGTTACCTTGAATCGCCGTTCCGATGGTTCGCTGCGCGGCTGCATCGGCGAGATTGAACCATATCGTCCGCTCTATCGGGCGGTGACGGCGCGGGCGATTGACGCAGCGTTCCGCGATCCGCGCTTCCGTCCGATGTCGATGGCGGAGTGGGGGGATGTCAAAATTGAAATTTCCGCGCTCACTCCGGCGCATCCGGTCTCCTCCTGGCGGGAGATTGAAATCGGCCGCCACGGTATGACGCTCTCGAAAAACGGACGTATGGCCGTATTTCTGCCGCAGGTCGCGCCGGAGCAGGGGTGGGATCTGGAAACGACGCTCTCCCATCTGGCGTTGAAGGCCGGATTGCGTGCGGATGACTGGCGGGAGGGGGCGTCGTTCACGGTGTTCGAGGCGATCGTATTTCACGAGGCGTGAGAGAATTTCCCCCTGAGGTAACGCAGATAGGGTTGAGCGGAAATCTTCTCCGTCCCGAACAAACGCAAATGAAGTTCACGCGGCGTGAACTGCGCTCCGAACCGGTGAATTTCCCGTCGCAGATATTCGCGGAGCAGCTGGAAATCGCCGTTCCGGATCGCCGCTTCGACATCCGGCAGTTCCCGGAGCATTTTTTCCCGAAGTTCACCTGCAATGAGATTGCCGAGCGCATAGGTCGGGAAATAACCGAAGTCGCCGCCCGGCCAGTGGATATCCTGCAGGACGCCGTCGCGGTCGGTCTCAGGTATGACACCGAGGTATTCACGCATTTTTTCGCGCCAGAGTTCCGGGAGATCGGCGACGCGGACGGTTTGATCGAGGATGCCGCGTTCGAGTTCGTAACGCAATAGAATGTGGAGATTGTAGGTCGCTTCGTCGGCCTCGGTGCGGATGAGTGATGGCTCCACATTATTGATGATGCGCATGAAATCCTCCAGCGCCAATGAGCGGACCGCCGGAAACGAGCGCTGCAGTGCCGGATAGAAATATTCCCAGAACGGTTTCGAACGTGCGAGCTGGTTCTCGTAGAATCGCGATTGCGATTCATGAAATCCCAGAGACGCGCCGTCCGCCAGCGGAGTGCGGTCGAAGGCGGGATTGATTCCCTGTTCGTAGAGCGCGTGACCGCATTCGTGAATGGTGCTGAAGAGCGCGGAAAGCGGTTGCCCGGGCTTGATCGCGGTGGTGATTCTGACATCGCCGCTGCCGATCGTGATGGTGAAGGGGTGTTCCACTTCGTCAAGCCTGCCGTGTGCGGTGTCGTATCCGAGCGCAATCGCCACCCGCCGAGAGAGCGCGCGCTGCCGCGTGGCGGGAAAGGAACCGGGCGGCAATGCCGGAAGCGGAGCTGCCGAATTGCTCCATGCGCGAACCAGCGCGGTTTGTTCCCTGCGGAGTTCGGCGAAGAGGGGATCAAGTTCGCGGGTGGTCATCCCTTCTTCGTAGAGGTCGAGCAACGCATCGTAGGGCGTTTCCGCTTCGGGGAAGCATCCGGCATATTCGCGTTTCAGGCTGAAGAGTTTTTCCAGGTGCGGCGCAAGAATCCGGAAATCATCCGTTTCGCGCGCCTGCAGCCACGCCGCCGTGGCACGGGCGGAGGTTGCGGCGATTTTTCCCGCCAGGGCAACCGGGATGGCCGCGTGTTTGCGGAAATCCCGCCGGGCGCGGCGCAGCAGCGCCTGATCCTCCGGGGAACCGGTGTTTTCCGGGATTTTATCGAGCAACCGCCCCAGCGCCGCGGATTGTGAACGACGGTGAATGGTGCGTTCCAGAGTTTCCAGTTGTTCCGCCCGTCCCGGCGCGGCGCCGGAGGGAAGCATGGTCTGCTGATCCCATTGCAGGAGTTCGGCGATGGCGTGAAGGTCGGAAATTTCCGATAGAAGTTGTTTTAAACGGCCAAGCTGATCCATGATATCCATTCCCCCGGGGTGACGCATACAACAAAAAACCGGAATTCCGCATGGCGGGATTCCGGTTTCAACGCTCGAAACGCGAACTTACTTCGCGGCCTCATTCTTCTGGAGAACGCCGGCTTCCAGCAGTTTGTCGATCAGCTGCTGCATCGAGTTGAAGGCGCCGAGGAATCCCTGCGGCGGCATGATGATGCGCTCGTTCACGACCGGGGTCGGCGCGGCGCCGTCTTCACCGGGCTGCAGCGTGACGAAATCGAAACGGACCATACCGCCCGCAAAATGAATCTGACCGATGCCGTCCGCAAAAATCTCTTTCTTCTTTTCCATTCTCGTCTTTTCTCCTTAGAAACTGACTCTATGACCGGGAGGAAACTTATGATGAACGCGGTGAATGTTTCGATGTTTTCACCACCCCGCCGATCGCTGTACCTCCATAGTATACTCCAAGTAAAATAAAAGTCAAATGATTCATCGAATATTTTCCGGATAAAATGAAATTTTTGCGCTTTGTATTTTTGAATTGCTTGCGTGAAAAATGGTTGCAACGAACCGGAACCAGTTTCCCCCGGAACTCCGGGCGTGTTTCTGCACTTGTATCCCGGAGAAAATGGTGTTATATTGAAACGGTTGTTTCAAGTTCATCCGCGTCAACCAATGGAGGTGTCGAATGAAGAAGAACAAAATGAATAATATATCGCGGCGCGGCGTTGTCGGAAGTTTGCTGCTGTTTGCCGGAATGGGGCTTCTGAACGGCTGCTGTCTCTTTGCCGAACCGGAGAACGTCGCGCTCACGGAAGGCGGCTGGGCGCTGGAACTCGATACGCTCTCCGGAGTCGAACGTTCCTGGCGTGAGCCGGATCGGGACATCACTTTGACCATACAGCCGGACGGTCGGTTCGCCGGCTGCGCCGGGGTGAACCGGTATTTCGGGAAAGTTGAATTCGATACCGTTGCTCACACGCTCAAATTCGGCAATGCCGGCGTGACCATGATGGCCGGTCCGGGCCTGGAATATGAAAACGCCTACTTGAAAATGCTTGCGACTGTCGATTCCTATGAAATCGTCGGAAACCGGCTTTTTCTCAAGGCGAATGGACAGAACGTGGCCGAATTCGATTTCGAAGCGCCGGGCGAAGTCCTGCAATGAATTCAGCCTGTCGCCGATCCGTCCGCCCGCCGGAGACTGAGACGGGCGGGGCGGTAATGACGCATCGCTCTCAGGAAAAGAGGGCGCGTTTCAGGAAATCAATCAGCACCGGCGCATAACGCTGCAGCGAATATGCGCCGGCGCCGGTTCGAGCGGCGCCGCTCATGCGCTGTCGGAGTGCGGAGTCGTTTTTCAATTGTTCGAGCGCCCGGCACCATTCGTGCGGAGTTGTCGCGAGAAATCCATTTTCTCCATTCCGGATCACGTTGCGGTTTTCGCCGACCGGCGAGGCGATGGCCGGGAGTCCCGCGGCCTGATATTGAATGAGTTTATAGGCGGATTTTCCGCGTGAAAACGGATCGTCGGTCAGCGGCATGATTCCGATATGGCAGCGGCAGAGATCGCGCGCTTCGGTCTCCGGGGACCAGTCGATGAAACGCATCGGTACGCCGGGAAGCGCACGGGACGCCAGGTCGCGTCGGGCAATTACCAGAAGTTCGAATTCCGTATTTTCGGCCATTTTCCGCAACACAGGAGCGTGCAGTTCCAGGTAGCGGTAGGTGACCGGGGTTCCGATCCACCCGATCGTGAACCGGGGAAATTTTTCCAGCTGTTCCGGGTAGGAATTCAAATCGACGACGGTCGGGATTTTCACCAGATTCGGTTGGAGCGGCAACAGTTGTTCCGCGAGAAAATCGTTGGCGACGATCACTCCGGCGGCGCGGCGGACCAGTTGATCGTATTTTTTCTCTAGGTGCGGCCGATTGCGGTATTTCTCCCAGACGTTGTCGTCGAAATTGAGCACGAAGCGCCGATTTTTCAGAAATCGCGCCTCGAAATCCCACGGCAACTGCGGCAGCAGTTCATATTCCACATAAAGCGCGTTTCCGTAGCCGGGCAGTTCCGCGAGGCGCCGCAGGAGAGTCATCCCGGCGTGAAGGCGCGATTTCACGCCGTCTGCGTAGAGACGCTTCAGGTAGCCGCCTCGGAAGAACGGATGGATGCGCACGTCGAAACCGGCTTCGCGCAGCGCATCCTCATACAGATAATAGCGGCAGCGACTGGAGGCGCCGAACCTGTCATAACGTGTGCAGATATCCAGCCGCATCATGTTTTCTCCCATTTCGTTCCAATTGAATTCGCCGACGATTGTCTTACAATAGGCCGTCGCGCCGTCTTTGTCAACCGGTCTTTTTTACAAAAATGGTTCGGAGCGGAAATTTGTTTTACAAATTTGTAAAGAAAGATCGGAAAAGAAAGATTCATTCTGAGGTGAATTCAGATTTGGCACGGCATTTGCTTTGTGGTGAGCTACGGCGCCAACAACGAACCCAATCTGGAGGTAAGAATGCCATGAAATTGATCATTGCCTACATCAAACCGGAACGGCTCAATGCCGTCAAGCAGGAGCTTTATCGACGAAACATTTTCAAGATGTCAGTCACCAACGCCCTCGGCTGCGGCCAGCAGAAAGGTTATGTCGAGGCATACCGCGGAGCGATTGCCGAGGTGAATCTGCTCAAGAAAGTTCGTCTGGCGATCGCGGTGAATGATGAATACATCCAGCCGACCGTCGACGGGATCATTGCCGGAGCCCGGACCGGGCACATCGGAGACGGGAAAATTTTCGTGTTGCCGATGGACGAATGCATCCGGATCCGCACCGGCGAGACCGGTTTTGACGCGATCGGCTGAAGGAAAGGAGTGTGAGGAACATGTTGAATGCGATTTTCATAATGGGCGCGGCCGACCCGACGGCGATGGTCGGAGCCGAGGCGTTGTTTACAATCAACAACATCTGGATTTTGATCGGCGGAATGCTGGTGTTTCTGATGCATCTCGGATTCGCGTCGCTGGAGTCGGGATTGTGCCGGGCGAAAAACTGCACGAACATTCTTTTCAAGAACACCCTCGTTCCGGCGATCGGTTTCCTGAGTTATGCGCTGCTCGGGTTTTCGGTCATGTATCCCGGGGAAACGCACTGGATTCTGGGGAATGTATTCGGATTTTCCGGTTTCGGGTTGAACGGGCCGGGGGTTGACGTCCCGTGGCAGGAGGCGGCGAAATATAACGGTGTCTTCACCTATTGGGCGGATTTTTTCTTCCAGGGGATGTTCGCGGCGACGGCGGCGACGATTGTTTCCGGCGCGGTGGCCGAACGAATCAAGTTGAACTCCTTTCTGATTTTCACGGCAATTTACGTGACGCTGGTTTATCCGGTGCTCGGGTCGTGGGGCTGGGGCGGCGGTTTCCTGGCGGAGAAGTGGAATTTCCATGATTTTGCCGGTTCGACCTTCGTGCACAGCGTTGGCGGCTGGGGGGCGCTGGCCGGAATTATCCTGCTCGGACCCCGCATCGGGAAATATGTCGGCGGCAGGCCGATGCCTTTGATGGGCCACAGCATGCCGCTGGCGGTGATCGGCGTGTTCTGTCTGTGGCTGGGGTGGTTCGGGTTCAACGGCGGCTCGATTCTGAGCGCGGACCCGGGTAAGATTTCCTACGTGCTCTGCACGACGATGTTCGGTGCGAGCGCCGGAGTGATTGGTGCGATGCTCTCCGGAATGGTTTTCCTGCACAAGCCGGATCTTTCCATGACGCTCAACGGCTGTCTGGCCGGTCTGGTGGCGATTACCGCCGGAGCGGATTGCGTCTCGCCGACGGCGTCGATTCTGATCGGTCTGATCGGCGGCGTGATCGTCGTTCCGTCGGTGCTCTTCTTCGACCGGCTGTTGCTTGACGATCCGGTTGGCGCGCTCTCGGTGCACCTGGTCAACGGTATCTGGGGCACGATCGCGGTCGGTATCTTCGCGCCGGCGGAAACGGGATATACGTTGCTTGGACAGTTGGTCGGTATCTTTTCAGTTGGGGTGGTGGCGTTTCCCGCGGCACTGCTGATCTTCTGGATTCTCCGGGCGACGATCGGCATCCGCGTCCCCGAAGAGGAGGAACTGCGCGGGCTGGATCTTGGCGAACACGGGATGGAAGCGTATCCGGGATTCCAGTTCTTCAGCAATCAGTAAGTGAACGGATCCTGAACGCAAACTCCGGATGTACTTTGATAAATCGAGTGCATCCGGAGTTTTTTTGTGTCTGAACGGATTCTGACCGGTTACCATTCCGTGCAGATTTTCGTTGCGCAATCGGTGGTGATGGAATCCACGCCGAGCTCGGCAAGTTTTCGTGCCGCCGCGGTGTCGTTGACTGTCCAGACGTGAATTTCGTACCCCGCGTCGTGAATCGTATCGACGTATTCGCGGGGCAATGGATGGGTGCCGACACCGACGTCTACGCCGGTGAATTTCTCTTCCCTCAGAGTGGCGACAAGCTCCTCGGCGGAAGGGGAAATTTTTCCGTCATCCTGGAATTTCAACCCGACAAGCAACAATGTACGATTTTGCGGAAGCAGTTTTCTGACGTTCCGCAGTTCATTGATGTCAAAGGAGATGAAACTGATCTGGCAGCTTCGGACTCCGCCGCCTGAAAACGCATTTCGGAACGCTTCCGCAAACGCGTCGCCCGCCCGCTTGATTTCAACGAAAATATGTCCGTCCGGCGGCAGTGTGGTCAAAACTTCGCGCAACGTCGGAATTTTCACTCCGGTGTATTCGGGACTTTTCCATTTGCCGACGTCGAGAGTTTTCAATTCTCCGACGGTTTTCTCGGCAATTTTCCAATCGACTCCGGCGGTGCGTCTGGTATCCGGATCGTGGCAGCAGACCAGAACGCCGTCTCGCGTAAGGTGCACGTCGGTTTCCACTCCCCAGGCGTGTCCGTTGCGCCAGGCGAGCTCATAGGCCTCCCGGGTATTTTCCGGCGCGGTGATCGATTCTCCGCGATGGGCGACGAATCGAACCTGCGGTGCGGATCCACTCATCGTGACGCAGCCGTTCACGGCCAATATGAGAAGAACGGCGGAAACACGAACGAGAAGATTTTTCATCTGGAATCAGGCTCCCTTACGAAAATAATAAAAAATACGCGTTTGCCAGAACGGCTCCACAGGATGGAGATGTGTCACATCTGGAACCCGCCCGGGCGCGCGGCCGGAGCTTTCGGTGCGGCCGGCTGTCCGCCGCTCGGGATCGGTGAGACCCGGATCGGTTGAACAGATTTGCGGTTTGACGGTTTCGGCGTACTTTTTTCTGACTGTGTTGATTTTTTTGCCGGAGATGCCGGCGTGAATTGCAGCAGTCCGGATGAGGTTGAGCTTCCCAGTCCTCCCCCGGCTGTCGTTTCAAGAGATTTCGACAGGGGCTCCCATGATGACGGGTTTACGCGGATGTCTGGAAAACGTGGCGCCCTGCTATCGGACTGCGTTGTTTTTTTCTCCGGCTTCTGATCTGTCTGCTTCCGCACCGGTCCGGCAAATTGCTGCAGGCCGCCGGGCTTCGCCGGTTGCGGTTTCGGAGGTTTCGGCGGTTTCGGCTGCGGTTGCGGCTGCGGTCGCGGCGGTCGTGGCGGTCGTGGCGGTCGTGGCGGATTGTGAGGACGGTGCGGCCGGGGATATTCCCAGCGTGGCCAGTTCCAGTAGTAATAGTAGTAACCGGGGCTCGTGTAAACTACGCCGTTGACGCCGTAATATCCGGCAGGCCCGGTATAACGACCCTTTTCGTCGATGCCGGCTATGGAGGTTGAGGATTCGTCTGCGTCGCTGCCGTCATTGCTGTCGTCGTTGTCGGCAAGTTCGGTATTTTGATAACTTGAGCGCAGTTCAAGAAACTGTCCAACCAGGGTTGCCGCACTCTCTGCGCTGCCGCAGAAGACCGGCATGGAACTGCTGCCGATGACATCCGCCAGCAGTCCGGTGGGGTAGATGAAGCCGACCCACTCTTCGCCGGGGGCAAGTGTGAGTCCATTGACCAGAATCAATCCGGGCAGTTTCTGACGTCCGCTGTCGTCGCGCGTGATCCGCACGACGGTACCATTTTTAGCCTGTTCCACCGCGCTGACGGTAACGGCCCGCCGGCCGGCATAGAAAGCGTAGGCAAGTTCGGTGGGATTCAGGGAAATTTGATAGCCCTGAAGTGCGGATTGCAATTTGCGGCTGATTTGTTCAAGTTGTTCCTGAGGAGGCAGATTGTCCGCCGAGACGGCTGTGGAACTGGCCGTCTGAGCCGGGGGCTGCGCTGCCTCCGGGGCGTTCGCGTCGTCGGAGGTTTCACTTGCGGAACCGGCTTCGTCAGCTCCGGGCACGGGGATGGGTTTCATCGGCAGAGACGGTTCCGCGTCCTGCTCGTAACTATGAACCTTATCCTCGAAAACGCGGGCCTGTTCGGGGTTGTAACCGTATTTTTCCTGCAATTCGGGTGGAAGCTTCGAGAAGGGAATCCCTTTCATGCGGTAGTTTCCGTTGACGTCGAGATAGCCGATGTCGATGCCGGAGGGGGAGACATATTCCACGATCGCGGGAGAATATACTTCACCGTCGACGGTTCGGATTTCGAATTCGGCCTCGTCCTGTTTGGTCGATTCGGCGTGAAGGCGGGAGACGGTGAAAAACAGTGCCGGCAGCAGCGCAAGGAAGAAGAATTTTCTCATAAGTGCCCTCCCGAGTTGCCTGAAGTGTCAATTTCCCAATATTATAGTATAGATCATTGTCCGGGGATTATCAACCCGGAAATGTTGTATTTTTCATCTAATTCGGCTATTTTATCATTTATGATGAAATTTTCTCTTCCGAACTGCAATCTTCGTGCGGAAACCGTCCTCGCCGCCGGCGTCGCACTCGGCTCGGCGGCAGTGGCGTGGCTCATTGCCGTCGCGGTTCTGGCGTCGATGTTCTTTCTGCGCCGGGCCGTCGCGTTGCTGCTGCTGGCCGGAGTGCTGGCCGGAGCTCTTTCCGCGGAGATGCGGCAATGGCGTTTTCTCTCTCCCGATCATTATCGCTGGCTGCTTCCGGAGCGTGAGTGCCGCGCTGAAATTCAGCTCCGGGTGAACGACCGGCGTTTGACTACGGTGCCGGGCATCGCGGCTCCGACGCTGATCGAGACGGAACTTGCCGGATTCCGCCTCAGCGGAGAGACTCGAATTACGCCATGTTCCGGAACTCTCTACTGTCGCTGGCCGGCGGAGGCTGAACCGCCGCATTTCGGAGAACTGGTGACCGCATCCGGCGAATTCGAACTGCCGGCGGACGCGGTCTTGAACCGGGGAAATTCCGGGGCGTGGAAGCCGTATATTGAACGTCGGTCGTTTGCGGATTTTCTGGCGGGCCGTGGTTCGGCGCGGCTGTTCGACATTTCGTCGGTGACGGTTCTGGGGAAATCATCCGGCTGGATGGAACTGCTCTGCCGTTGGCGTGACGGGCTGCTTGCGGCGCTGCTTGAAGATGTGGACAATGATAAGGTGCGCAACTGGGCGGCGGCGTTGTTTTTCGGTCTTTCCGGCGGAATTTCCGGTTCCGACCGGGTGTCGTTGATCGAATCCGGCACGATTCACCTGTTCTCCGTGAGCGGAATGCATGTGGCGGTACTGGCGTCGCTGTTGCTGCGGCTCCTGTTTTTTCTGCCGTTTGCATGGCGCTATCGGGGGTTGAGTCTGGTGGTGTTCTGTTACGTGATGACCACCGGAGCGGGAGCGCCTTCGCTCCGGGCGTTTTTCATGATCGCGTTGTGGGGCGAACTGCGCTGTCGGTTGCGCTGGATGCCTCCGGTTTCGGCGCTGGCTCTGGCGGCATCGGTGTTGTTGCTGTGGAATCCCGCGCTGATTTATGAAGTGGGATTTCTCTATTCCTTTTTGATCACCGGCTTGCTTTTGCTGCTTGCGGAACGGTGTCGCGTGGAAAGGCCGCTCTGGCGGGAACGTTTTGAATGCATGGCGCCGTCGTCGTTGCGGGAGTCGCTTGAACGGCGTTTCCTGCGTAACCGGAAATGGGCGCTGGCGCTGGGCGGATGCATCGTGGCATTTCTGGGAGGGGTGGGAATTTCGCTCTTTTCGCAGGGGTTGGTTTTGCCCGGTTCGATTGCCGCGAATGTGCTGCTTCTGCCGCTGGTGGCGCTGCTGTATCCGGTTTTCCTGATGAAAATCATCTGCAATTTCTGTGGACTGGCACCGTTCGGGGCGTGGTTGTTGAGTTTTTCCTTTGAGGCGGTTCACACCGTGGTGTTTCTGACGGCGGAGTGTTTTTCCCGGCTGCCCGCGATCCGCCCGGGGCTGTATGAGGTGATCGGCTTTTATCTCCTGCTGCTCGCGGCATGCGGCGGACGTTTCCGGCGGCATCGGCGGTTGTCATGGATTGTCGGAGGTGCGGCGTTGCTGCTGCTCATTTCGTGGCATCTCCGGGTGAAATGGGAACCCCCGGCATTGTTGTGCGGTTACGGAGGACGCGGGGAGACGGTCATGGCGGCGGTCGCCGAGCCGGCTGCCGGAATTGCGGTGGCGGTCAATGTGCCCGGTTACGACGCGGCTTCGGCGTATGTCGAATTCTTCCGGCGGCGCGGCATTACGCGGATTGAAACGCTGTATCTTTCCAGATTGCGGATGGACAACATCGTCGGAATTGCGGCTCTGCGACGTAATTTCCCGCTGGGGCGGATTGTCGTTCCTGAAATTGATCGCGGAGCGCGGCGGGCATTGGAGCGGTTGCACGAGGAGGCGCCGGGTGTGCCGGTTTTCGCCGGTACGGATCCGGAAGCGTACGGCGCAGGGCGGATTCTGCCGGAAAAAGCGGGATTTGCATTTGAATATTTCAATCGCGGCTCTACTTTTAATAGGAAGTTGATCTGGACGAAACACGATTCCGGCTGGTCGCTCCAACTGGAACGTGCCGGGGAGGCGACGTTGCGGCGGGATTTTGCGTACGCGAATGTACTGGAGGTTTTTTGCGATGAGTGAACGCTTGAAGATTTGCCATGTGATCACCCGGATGATCGTCGGCGGCGCGCAGGAAAATACGCTGCTCTCGATCGTCGGACATCTGCACAAGGGACACGAAGTGGTGCTGCTGACCGGGCCGTCTCCGGGGCGGGAGGGGAAGTTGCTGCAGAATGTCGATACTCCGCCGTTTGAGATTGTTGAAATCCCGTCGCTGGTGCGGGAACTTGATCCATGGCGCGATTTTCAAGCATACCGGCAATTGCGGCGATTTTTTCGTGAGCGTGGATTTGATGTGGTTCACACGCACAGTTCGAAGGCGGGAGTTGTCGGACGGATCGCCGCGCGGCATGCCGGGGTGCCGGTGGTGGTTCATACGGTGCATGGGCAGGCGTTTCATCCCTATGAGAAAAAGTGGAAGAATGCGTTCTATAAATTTTCCGAATGGTTGAGTGCGCGTTACTGTGACCGGATCTTTGCGGTGGCTCAGGCGATGATCGATCAATGCGTTGCGGCGGGGATTGCGCCGCGGGAAAAATATCAGGTCGTCTACAGCGGAATGGATACCGGGCGTTTCGCCGCGGCGAAGGCGGAACCGGAGCTGCGGGCGTCTCTGGGAATTCCTGCCGAGGCGCGTGTGGTGGTCACGGTGGCGCGGCTTTTTCCGCAGAAGGGGTACGAATATGTGATTCCGGCGGCGAAGGAGTTGATTGCGCGTCATCCGGAAACGCATTTTCTGATCGTCGGCGACGGACCGATGTATGACCGGATTCATGTGGAACTGGAGACGTACGGGATTGCCGAGCATTTTCATTTCGCCGGTCTGGTGCCGCCGGATCAGGTGGCGCGTTATCTGGTGTTGGGGGATGTATTGTGGCATTTGTCGCTGCATGAGGGGCTGCCGCGTTCGGTGGTGCAGGCGCTGGCGTGCGGCATCCCGGCGATCGGATTCCGGCTTGACGGGACGCCGGAGGTGATTATTGACAACGAAACCGGATTCTGCACCACGCCGGAAGCGGTTGATGAGGTGGTTGCGGCGACGTGCCGGATCTGGGAGGAGCCGGGGCTCGGGAAGCGGCTTGGCGAAACCGGGCGCGAACGCGTGGTGCGGCAATTTGACTGGCGCCGGATGTGCGAGATTCTGGAGAAGGAATATCTTGAATTGCATGGCCTCAAAACTCGTCACTGAATTGAAATCGTTCGGGCGTGCGGCGATCGCATTTTCCGGTGGTTGTGACAGCACGCTGCTGGCCGAGGCGGCGCGGCGGACGTTGGGGAGCGGGAATGTATTGCTGCTGCTGGCGGATTCGGTGTTTCTGCCGCGTGTGGAATTTGACCGCGCGGTGTCCTGGAGCGCCGCCGCGGGAATGCGTCTGGAAATTGTACGATTTGAGCCGTTGGAGTCTTCGGAAGTGCGGAGCAATCCCCCGGAACGGTGTTATTTCTGCAAACGGAAGATTTTCTCAGCGTTGCTTGAACGGGCGCATTCGGAGGGGTTTGCCGAGCTGTGCGACGGAACCAATCAGGATGATCTCGGGGATTTCCGTCCGGGGATGCGGGCCGCAGCTGAACTTGGAATTCGCCATCCGCTGCTTGCTGCCGGGTTGAACAAAGCTGCGGTGCGCGCGCTGGCGCGGGAATACGGTCTGGCGGTGTGGAATTTACCGGCGGCGGCCTGTCTGGCGAGCCGGATTCCATGCGGGGAGGCGTTGAGTGCGACGGCGTTGCGTCAGGTGGAGGAGGCGGAAGCGGCAATTGCGCATCTGGGGTTTACCGGGTTCCGGGTGCGGCGATTGTCGGCGGAACATGCCCGACTGGAGGTGGCGGAATCCGATCTGGAACGCGCGAATTCACCCGAAGTGGGCGACGCGCTCCGGGGGGCGCGATTCGCCTCCTGGGAAATCGCGCCCTACCGGACCGGTTCGATGAATGTTCAGTCAACCGCATTGATGGGCGAAGTAAATTTATAGGTATTGCCAAGCAGAGCCGCATTGGCGATTTTTTTGATCGAATCGACATGGCCATCCACCAGTACGACGTTGGCGGTTCCGCCGTGACGGAACATCGCGTCAAAGAGAATTGGATCATTGATATTTGAGCGCATATAGATGAAAGCATTCGAATCTGTAACGCCGCTGTAGTCACTGATGAGCCACGTGATGGATGCGTCCTTGATGGAACCGATCTTGCTGTGTTTGTACATCTCCTGATCGGCCATGCCCATAACCTGGACAAGGCCGGAATATCCGAGTTTGCGTACGATTCCATCGTCAAATTTATCTGCCGTAATGACATAATTCGGCGGGATTCCCGGGCAGAGCAGAATATCGTAATTCTGCATGTAGTCATAAAGATGGTTAAACCATTTCTTCCCCCATTCGGCGCCCTGGGCGATCACGACATAATCGTTGTTGTCGGCTGTATACATCTGTGCCGCCGTGCCGAATTGCTTCAGGTTGCTGACGCAGCTGATGTGTTTTGCGCGTTCGCGGGCCTGGTTCAATGCCGGAAGCAGCATCGAAGCGAGAATGGCGATGATCGCAATCACGACGAGAAGCTCGATCAAAGTGAAGAGATGTTTCCGGCGTTCGTTCTGCGATTGCCCGATGGCGGAATGCACATTGATGCTGCGACTGTGTTGGGGAAAGATCATGTTGTTGTTCATAAGGTGCCTCCTTGTGGCTGATAAAGTTCAATATCGTCCATCCAGATTGTGTCGTTGACATTGCCGCCCCGGCAGTCGATGAAAAAGATGACCCGGGCATTTTCTGCATCTTTAAGCGTTCCGGCGGGAAGGGTTGCCTCGACACTCTGCCAGTTGTCGTCAAGGGTTTGAATGACGGCGCTTTTGCCGCGCAGTTCGGCATTGGAAATCGTTTCCTTTCCGAGTGTGGCGGCGCTCCAGGTGCCGAGCCAGCGGTTGCCGCCGAAGAAGGCGACGTTGAGCGAAATGCGGGCGTCCGGCGCGGCGTGCCCCTTGAATTTGCCGCGGAAGAGAAGCGGCAACGCCGGATTGTACGGTTTGGAAATATGAATGTGTCGTCGTTCATCCCACGGCCCGTTCAATTCCGGGGTACTTTTGAATCGGACGAAATTTGTCACGGTTTGCTGACCGGAGCGAAACTTTCATCATAAGTCGCTTTCACCGTCATAGTGGAATTACGCAACTCGCCGGCGCTTCGGCTGACAACGTGTCCATCCATATAAGCAACGTTGGCGGTGTTGTTGTGAAGCGTGTGCAACGCCATCTGGCCGGAACCGAAAAATCCGGCTGCGTGGAACGCATATCCCCCCTGCCGATAATTGGCGTTGGAGACACTGCCGACCATGGTGTCGCCGAAGATCAATGTCTCCGTCGGCTTCTTCATTTTATTGGTTGCATAAATCTGACTGGCGACGGAATCGGAAAAGTAAAAACTTCCGAGGTTATCTTTTTTCTGATCGACGTTATTCATGTAGTCGGTGTCGCCGGCAAAACAGTTCATTCCATTGATATAGAAAAAGTTATCATGATATTTCGGAATGGATTTCGATGGACAGATTGCAATGTTATAAGGGATATATCGGGAGGTGGAGTCATCATCAAGGATGAACTCTCCCCATGGTTGATCTGCCATATAGTAAACCAGTTTGTCATTGTTGTCGGTGCTGTACATGGAAAACGCTTTGCCGATTTGTGTCATGTTGTTTACACAACTGATCTTTTTTGCGCTCTCTCTTGCCTGATTCAGAGCAGGAAGCAACATGGCCGCCAGAATGGCGATGATCGCAATCACGACGAGGAGCTCGATCAAAGTGAAGAGATGTTTCCGGCGTTCGTTCTGCGATTGCCCGATGGCGGAATGCACATTGATGCTGCGACTGTGTTGGGGAAAGATCATGTTGTTGTTCATAAGGTGCCTCCTTGCGGCTGATAAAGTTCAATATCGTCAATCCAGATAATATCGTTCTCTTTTCCGCCCCGGCAGTCGATGAAGAAGATGACTCGGGCATTTTCAGCATCTTTGAGCGCTTCGGCGGGAAGGGTTGCCTCGACACTCTGCCAGTTGTCATTGAGAGTCGGAATGACGGCGCCTTTGCCGCGCAGTTCGGCATTGGAAATGGTTTCTGCTCCGAGAGCGGCGGCGCTCCAGGTGCCGAGCCAGCGGTTGCCGCCGAAGAAGGCGACGTTGAGCGAAATGCGGGCG
>CALXNS010000105.1 GCA_944389815.1 uncultured Victivallis sp.
CGCTGCTCACCGTCTGCCAGCTCGGGCGGCTGGGAGACATCGTGGCGACGGAACCGGCGTACCGGTTTCTGCATGAGCGTTATCCGGAGCGGCGTTTCCGGTGGTATACCCGCAGGCAATATGTTGAACTCCTGGAGAATGCCCCGTTCATCGATGAAGTCGTGACCGTCGAAAACGCGGCGGAATATCTCGAGCGCAAGGCGGAGCTCCCGGAGGGAACGCTCTCGTTTGAATTCAATTTCAACGATCCGCGCGTGCCGCGGGCGAAGCGGAAGAAACGGGAAATGCCGAAAGTTTTCCCGAGTCTCCTGCGGCAGTTTTCGGAGGCGGTCAACTTGAACGACGTACCGGATGAAACGCCGCAGTTTCATTTTGATCCGGCAATTGCCGCACCGGCGCTGCCGGCGGGATATGTGGTGTTTCATTGCGCGTCGCAGGGGCGGAGCCGGCAGTGGCCGCGGGAAAACTGGCGTCGCCTGGCGGAATTCTGTTTCGCCCGACGCTGCAGCGTGGTGGAGATCGGCATGGAACCGATGCTCGAATCCGATTCGCCGTATTATGTGAATCTGACCGGGCGGCAGAGTCTTCAGCGTATGGCTCGCGTAATTGCAGGAGCCCGCCTTTTCGTCGGTGTCGAGAGTGGTTTCGGGCACATCGCCAATGCGACTGGAGTATTCGGCATTATTCTGACCGGGAAATTGCGTTCGTATCCGGAATACGTTACCTATTCCGGGCGGTTTCGTGACGGCGTGGATTGCAATCTGGTGCGTTTCTACGGATTGCCCGCGGGGCGGATTCCGTATCCGGTGGTGGAACGGGTGGTCGAACGCTTCCTGAATGGAACTCCGATGAGTTTTGCCGAGTGTGACCACTTCTGCCTGACCGAACAGATCAAGCTCATGCGCCGGAATCCGGGCGTCGTCTGTGCTGAATGGATCCGGCGGCCCTTCGACCGGATTCGGAACGAGTGGGAAATTTTCCGCCGGAAGCGGAAATCACGCTGATGGCCGGCTTCCATTTCCCCGGGGCGTTTCCGGTATTCGCCGTCGGGGCTGCCGACAGGCCAGGGAAGACCGACGGCGGCATTTGTTTTTATCGGAAGAAGGCCGGTGTGCGGGAAAAAATCAAGCCGCGTTTTCCACTGTTTTCTTTGTCTCTCGCGGCCTGAGTCGGGCGGACAACTTCAGTGACTGGGGAACTGATTGTTGCGCTGGCTGATCCAGCGGTTCACCACCGGACCGAGGACGAAATCTTCCAGTGCGTTGTCGCGCTGGAATTCAAAATTGCAGTAGGGACAGCGCGAAAATACCTCAAGATCTGCGGGCGCGAGGTGTTCGCCGCAGGATGGACACTTGATGTAGTCCGTCAAAAAAAGTTGTGTGTTTCCGTTTGCCATGATTCCATTAATATAATGTTTCCGATTGAAATTCCAAGTCCCCGCGGTTATTTTATAAAGATGAAACAGTGTATTTCTATTTGGACACGATCCTGAATGAGGTGAAAAATGGCATTGTGGGGCGGCAGATTCAGTTCCGAAACACGGAATGAGGTGACCCAGTACTCCGAATCGATCTCGTTTGATCAGCGTTTGTTCCGGCATGACATCGCCGGCAGCAAGGCGCATGTGAAAATGCTTGCAGCGCGAAAAATCATTCCGGCGGCGACCGCCGACGCGATCCGCGCGGAACTTGACCGGATTCAGAAACGGATCGAATCCGGCGATTTCCGTTACGATATTGCGATGGAAGATATTCACATGCATATCGAAAGCGCTCTGATCGATGCGCTCGGCGCGGAAGGCGCGCGTGTTCATTCCGCCCGCAGCCGGAACGATCAGGTGGCGCTCGACATCCGGCTTTATCTGCGCGACGAGATCGATTTTCTGCTGACGGAGATCCGGCATTTCCAGCGTGCGCTGGTCGAACAGGCCGCGGCGAATCCCCGCGCGATTCTGCCGGGGTTCACCCATCTGCAGCACGCGCAGGTGGTGCTCTTCGCCCATCACATGCTCGCTTACGTGGAGATGCTCGACCGCGACGCCGAACGTCTGAGCGATTGCCGGAAACGGATCAACGTCATGCCGCTCGGATCCGGCGCTCTGGCCGGTTCGACGCTGCCGATCGACCGGGAAATGGTGGCCGCTGAACTCGGTTTCGACCGGGTGACGCGCAACAGCATGGACGCGGTCGCCGATCGCGATTTTGCGATCGAACTGGCCAATGCACTGGCGATTTTTGCGATGCACACTTCGCGTCTCTCCGAAGATCTGATTTTGTGGTGCAGTCAGGAGTTCGACTTCGTGGAACTCGACGACGCGTTCTGCACCGGTTCGAGCCTGATGCCGCAGAAGAAGAATCCGGACGTCTGCGAATTGACCCGGGGAAAGACTGCCCGCGTCTACGGTGATCTTACCGCGCTGCTCACGATGTGCAAGGGGCTGCCGTTGACCTACAACCGCGACCTTCAGGAGGATAAGGTCGCGTTGTTCGATGCGCTCGACACGGTGAAGATGATCCTCAAAGTTTATCCGCCGATGATCGAAACGATGAAAATCAAACCGGAACGCATGCGTGCCGCCGCCTCCGACCCCGCTCTGATGGCGACTGATCTGGCGGAAAAACTCGTGGAACTCGGCGTGCCGTTCCGGAGTGCCCACCACCGCGTCGGCGCTTACGTGAAATATTGCCGGGAGCACGGCTTGAAACTCAATGAAGCGTCGCTCGATCAGATGCGGGAAACGATTCCCGAAGCGACGGAGGAGTTTCTGACGCTTTTCGATCCGGATGCGAGCGTGGCCAAGCGCGACATCACCGGGGCGACCGGCTTCAATCAGGTCGCCCGTCAGATTGCGTACTGGCAGGAGCGTCTGGCCTGAAGCGCAACCGTTGATACTCCCGGAGGGCGCGTTGTTCCGCCGGGTCGGTCAGAAGCGGGAAAATTTCTTCCGCGGATGGATCCGGCGGCAGTTCAAGGCCGCGTCGGCGCAGGGCGCGGATCAGGCGGCGGAATTCCCGCCGGGCGCGCCGCTGCCGGGCATTGAGCGGGAATGCGTTCCGGAAATGCCGCCGCCATCGGCGGTAAAGGAGGAAGAGCAGAAACGCCGGCGCACCGTATCGCAGCAGGAAGAAACCGAATTCTGCAAGTGACGCGGTCAGGTGGCCGCGTCGGAAGGCGCCGAAAAGATCCTGCCCGAGGAATCGGGCCTGTTCTTCGAATTCATCCCAGTGGGAGAGTTCCGGCGTATTTTCCAGCACGGATTCCGGCGTCGGATCGAACCGTTGCCAGCGTCCGGACGCGCGGTCGAAAAATTCGACCCAGGCGTGGGCGTTGCGGATCCGGGCGACGTAGTAACGGCCGTTGCCGCGCGATTCGAAACAGACCACGCCGGTCACGTAACGCGCGGGGACGTTTGCCGCGCGCAGGAGCAGTGCGGCGCCGGAGGCGAAAAGTTCGCAGTGGCCGCGACGGATTTTTTCCAGAAAGAGCAGCGTCGGATCTTCATCGGCGGAACCGCGCCAGTCGAGTGTGTAGGAGAAATTCGCGTCGAAGAAGTTCTTGAGTTTTGCGACTTTTTCACGTGCGGAAGGGGCGTCGTCGAGTTCGAGCTGCGTCACGATGGCGGCGAAGGATTCGCGCAGATGTGCCGGAATCTCCAGGAAATGTTCAGGATCGGCATCGCCGGGCAGAGGAAATCCGGGATTTTTCCAGACGAGATAACCGCCCGCCGGAAGCATCGATTCGGCAATGATTCTGCCCGAATCGGTAAGTTCGGCAGCTTCCGCAATCATTTCGACGGCGGCGCTCTCGTCGGGCAGCAGGATCGGTTTTCCGGCGAGGCGGGCGTCTGGGTAGATGCGCACCGTTTCCCCTTCGCGCAGGCCGTCGGGCAGCAGGAAGGTCTGATCGGCGTAAAGCGGATTTTCCGCGGAGAGCACTTCAAGGGGCAGGTGGACTTCCTCGGCCGGGTTTTCCCAGACGCCGTTGCTGTAATTGCGGAAAGATTGGGTGCGCAGATATCCCGGGGCGCGGTCGGTGTCCGTAACGCGGAGAATGATCCGGTTTCCTGCATCTTCGTCCGGCAGGAAGAACGGCATATTGAGGTTTCCGCCGCGGCTGCCGAGGTGAATCTGGCCGCCGCCGCGGTTGCGGATCTGGCGGAACCCGAAACGCAGGAGGCGGTTTTCCAGTTGACGGATCGATTGTTCATGCTGAAGGTAAAGCCGGATTTCTCCCCAGCAGAGCAGTGCGGTCAGCGCAATCAGGATCAGGGTTATGATCCGTCGCCCGCCCCGGAGCGCATAGAGCGTCACGCCGCAGGTGATCGCAAGCGAGATCATGTAGAAGGTGCGAACCGGGATGTCGTATCCGTTCAGGAACAACATGCGTTCCGCCTCCGGAAGATTCCGTCCGTAAATGCCGCCGCCGGCGGAGAAGGTGAAAAATGCCGCCGCCGCGGCCGCCGCCAGGGAGAGCGGTTTCCGGCGAAATCCATGGAGCAGCGCCGCCGCATAAAGAAAAAGCGGCACCAGCAGCATCGGTCGCAGAAAGAACGCCAGAAATCCGAAGCGTCCGTTCCGGGTCGGCCAGAGATAATTGCCCAGCACCGCCAATGTCAGTGCGGTTACCGCCGAATAGATGATCGTCCGGTCGCTGATTTTCCAGGCCCCCGTCCCGGAAAAGGCGAAGGCCAGCAGCAGCAACGTGAAAAGCGGCACGTGCGGCAGATCACCGACCACCGCGAAATAAATGGCGGCCAGCAGCAGGATGACGGCACTCGACCACGAGCGCCCCGTCACTTTCCCGTCAGTTATCCGGCATTTTTCCAACATATTCATAATCTTCTGGTTGCATTTTCTGTGAATTGATCCGGCGTAATGATCGTCCAGCCGGGCGGCAGATCCGGAGGCGCGGTCGGCGCGACCAGAAAGACCCGGCACGCGACACCGGAAACTTGAAGTTTCAAAACGAAATCGCGCCTTTCCCGGTCGTCTCCCAGGAGGATGATTGCCGCCGCTCCGGTTTGTTCAAGGTCGGCGAACACCTCCGGGGCCAGTTCGGGCAGGGCGGGTTTCGCAGAGGCGCGCACCGTACAGAGAAGATCGCAGAGCGCCGAAAAGGAACCCCGGGCTCGACCGGTTTCGAAACGGTGAACTTCCGTTCCGGCCACGAAGAGATCGACCACCGCTTCGCCGCGCGAAAAATAATCCGCCAACGCCGCAGCAAGCGAAATCGCCGTCTCCAGTTCCGGTCGCGGCGCGTAAGAGAAGTGTGCGGATAAATGCAGTGAGTACCATTTGCGATGCGGTTCCGGCAGGTGGGTGTCGGTGATCAGCGCGATTCGCCGCAGATCGTTTTCCTCGAACTCCTTGACGACGAAATCGCCCGACCGGGCGCTGCCTGCCCAGTCGATGTGGCGGATGTCGTCGCCGTCACGGTAATCGCGCACTCCGGCCGGATCGGCGGATTCGCCGAGCCGGGAGAAACCGCCGTGAGTTTGCTTGCGGCTGCGGGCACCGGGAGGCAGTTCGACGTGTTCCAGATGCGGAAACGCCGGGTGCACGAAAAGCCTTCCGGCGGAATCCGGTTCCCTCGCACTCCATTTGATCAGCGAAAACGGAAAATGCGATTCGGCCCGGGCCGGATAGATATCGTATATCCCGCGCCGCAGTGCGGTGCATTCCGCGTCGCAGAGTACCGTTTCTCCGGCGCGGCACTCCGGCGCGACGGCGGGAGATTTCAATCGGACGCCCGGCGCGTAATGAAAGGGGTCGCAGAAAAGCTCGGGACACGGCAAAAAACGCCGCCGGTTCCGGATTCGAAACCGCACCCGGAAGTCACACCCCGCGCGGACGCGGTCGGGCATTTCCCGGTGGAGTTCGATTTTCGGGCGAAGAATCCACCCCGCCGTGAAATCAACCGCGAAGATCGCCGCCGCCACCGGCAGCAGCACACGCATCGGCGCATCCATCGCGATTGAAGCGGTGACGGCCGTGATCAGCAGCACCGGCCCGGTCCAGAAGGCGGCCGGCGCCAGGAATAACCGCAGAAGCCCGTAAGTCCATGCTCCGAGCGCCACGGTGCTGGAACGGTAATGCCGTTCCGGATCGAGCGCCGCCGGGCGGAACGTTTCCGGCCCGTCCAGAAAACGCTTCAAGAGGCGCTGGCTGAAGGATTCAAACCCCACGTCAAACCACCGGATTCGGGGTTGTGCCACCGTATTCAACCGTCCGAACCGGCGTAAACAAACCATCGGCACCCCGATAATGGAGTGTGCCGTCTTCGGACAGCGCAAAGCGTCCCGCCGCGAAATCCGCCACGACCGGCGGCAGCACCCGGTGGTCGCCGGCACTCTTCAGGCGCTCCAGGTTGGCGGCGGCGATCTCCCGGAGCCGGTCGCGGACCGGCACTCCGGCGCGTTGCGCATCGATCTTCCGCAGTTCCGAAAGGGAAAATCCTTCCAGGTCGAGCGCCATCGGGGTTGAAATTCCCAGAACCGGTCCGGAATCCATCTCTCCATTTCCCGCCCCGGTGTAGGGTTGCGCCAGAATCACGCTGCTGCGCAATGACGGATATCCCTCAAGAATTGCCCGTTCCACCGGTCGGAAGTGCAACCCGGCCAGAATGCGCACACCATCGGATTCGACCGTCAAGTCGCCGGGATGCACGTTCAAACATGGCAGCGATGCGGTCAGATTGGTCAGCGGAACGAATCCCGCCAGCACGCCGAAATCGATCTGGAAGGGTTGCAGCATCTCCGCGAGCGCGGCGGACCACTCCGCGCGGATCGCCCGGCGGTGTTCGGTGTCGAGCGCGATCGTCTCCTCGCCGCGTTCCCGGTAGAAGCGTCGGATGTCCAGTTCCGCGAGCGGCAGATGCCACGCGGCGGCGATCTCCCTTGCCCGGGATCGTTCCGGCGCGTCGGTGACGATCAGCACGGGGGTGAAGCGCGCCTCGGGATGATTGCGGAAATAATTGAGCAGCGCGACGGCGTTGGTGCCGCTGCCGCTCATGAAAATGGCCATGCGGGCCGGTTTCTTCCGGTCGAAGCCGGGGAAGAGGTTTTTCAACATGCGGGGATTCTCCCAAAAATGGATTCTGTCAGTCCGGCAATATGCCGCGTTTTTTTTTAAAATGCTCCGTTTTGACGCTTGTTTCAAGCAATTTGACGATTTTTTTCACGGGAATGTGTTTTTTTTATTTGCTTGTGGCCGGAATGCGATTTATATTTAAAAAAACTTGGTTGGATTGTTGTATTTTTCCTGAATTCAAATTCATTTTCGAAATGCGAGGTGAAGTGATGCGTGGCTTCAAAACAATGTTGGTTTCTCTGGCGCTGGCGGTGACGTTCGGGGCGTTCGGCGCGTCGTGGTTCGGGCAGGGTCCCAAGCGCGAAGTCGTGACGCTGGTCGTCACCGGCAACTTCAAGAGCCCCCGGCTGATGGCGGAGCTCATTCAGAGCGAAAGCCGGCAGCCCTATCTGCTGCTGCCGATTCCCGGCAGCGATGACAACCGGATTTTTTTCTGTCCGTCCAAAAATCTCTGCCACCAGATTCTGGAGAAGGATCTCAATGCGTTCGTGCGGTATCTGAATCCGCAGCGCATCGTGGTGCTGGGCGATGACAAGTATGTGCAGCGCAGTTATGTCGATCTGCTTGACCGCACGATTCCGATCGTCCGGATCGAAGGAAACGACTGGAACCGGATCGCGGAACAACTGACCGATCTGCTCAACCTCTCCCGGCTGGGGGACGATTACAAGGAACTGCGAGAAACCATGTTGAACGACGGCCGGATCTATCGCGCGATCAGCCGTCCGGCGCCGGCAGCGCAGGTTCAGAACCCGCAGGATGGTGTTGAACCTGCTCCGGATTCGACGATGGAGCCCGGAAGTGCCGTTGACGACGCCGTGGTGGAAGATGTCGCCGCGGAAGAGGCGTTCGAGGCGCCGCTTGCCGAATAACCCTGCTCGAAAGAGAGGATCACTCTTCGCAACGGGATTACAACGACGATGTACAATTTGTTTAAGATCACGGTCAATGCATTCAAGGAATCGGTTCGCGAACCGGTTTTCTTCCTGATGCTGCTCTGTGCGTTGGCGCTGATCGGGCATTACCCGTCGGCGGCGTTGTTCGTATTTTCCGAACAGCTCAAGCTGGTGGTGGACAGTTCGATGGCGACCTGCCTGATTTTCGGTTTGATCGTCGCGGTGCTGTGCGCCGGTCACACGGTGGCGCGGGAGATGCGCAACGGGACGGTGCTTTTGTTGCTTTCCAAGCCGGTTTCGCGCTGGACGTTCATTCTCGGGAAAGTGATCGGCATCGGGGTTGCGGTTACGATTTTTGCCGGGCTTTGCAACCTCGCCTCCGTGGCGTCGATTTACGTGGCCACGGATCAGTTCCGGATGGACATGGGAGTCTATTACGGCTACATGGGCATTCTGATCGGCGGATGTGTCTGCGGCATGATTGCGAATATCTGGAAGAGCAGTTCATTTTCGGAGATCTCGACCTATGCGTTGACGTTGCTGATTCCGTTGTACGCGATTTACTGTATCATGTTCAAGCCGGCGCCGACGATCAAGCTTGACGATCTGGCCTGCGCGTTGATTCTGCTCAATTTCGCGGTGCTGGCGATGTCGACGCTGGCGGTGGTGTTTGCCACGCGGCTTGACATTGTACCGAATCTATGTGTATGCACATTTATTTTCTTCCTCGGGCTGGTGTCGAGTTATCTCTTCCAGCGTCATACGGATTCGGAGTTGCTCAATACGGTGTTCGCGTTCTGCTACGCGGTGATTCCGAACTGGCAGTACTTCTGGCTGGCTGACGCGGTGGCGGTCAACCGGCCGATTCCGGTGGAATATGTGATCGATTGCGCAATTTATCTGGCATTGTATGTGGTGATCTGCAGCATGTGGGCGATCGCGATATTCCAGAATAAGGAAATTGCGGGCGATCTGCGGGTTTGACGCTCTCCGGCGGAGCGACCGGGCGCGCGATACGGGGAATAATCACGAACGGGACGGATGGGAAATCCGTTATTTTACAGCGGCACAGCGACAGAGCGTGGCCGCTGTTTTTCTATCAGGAATGGAGGGGATGTGCGGTGTTGCCGATCACAATAGTGGAACTTGACGAGGTGGATTCGACCAATACATTCGCGCGTCGGCACTTTGACGATTATCCGGATGGCACCCTGATAACCGCGCGCAGCCAGAGTGCGGGGCGGGGGCGGCGCGGGCGCGCCTGGATTACTCCTCCCGGGGTCTGTTTCTGCGGGACGATGATTTTCAAGCGTTTGAGCGATGGATTTCATGCCGGGTGCATTGTCGGTCTGGGAGCGCTCGCCGCGCTGCGGGAGATCGCTCCGGAGGTGAAGGCTTTCCTGAAATGGCCCAACGACATCTACGTCGGCGACCGGAAACTGGCCGGGATTCTCTCTGAAGGAGCCAAGATCGAACAGGGACGTTTGACCGGAGTTGTTTCCGGAGTCGGAGTCAATGTCAACTTACCCGAAAGCGTGATTTCCACGCTCGACCAGCCGGCGACATCGCTTCTTATGGAGTGCGGACGCAAGTTTCCTTTGAATTTTTTTTCAAAAAAAGTGGCAGAATCGCTTATTCGATATTATATTATTTATTCAAAGTGTGCGGAATCGGTTTTTTCGGAGTGGAAAGCAGCGAACCTGCTGATCGGAGAGCGGCTGACAATTACCGATGATTCCGGACGGGCCCGGCGGGGAATTTTCCGCGATATTCTGTCGGACGGGGCGATGGTGTTCGAAGAAGATGGCGTCGGGATGATGACGGAGTTCCGTTGCGGCGATGTCAAAATCGACCGGTCGGCGGTGGATTGGGAACGGGTGGATCAGAAACGATTGGCGCTGAGCGCTTCACAACATAACCAAAGGAAATGAAATGAGCAATATCGACTTGATCTGGGGTGGAATTCAGCTCATGGTTTTCGGTATGGGGATGGTTTATTTCTTCCTCGTGCTGATGATCGCACTGATGTCATTGATGGAAAAGCTACTCAAGCCGTTTGCCGGCATGCTGGAACCGGCGCCGAAGGCACCGGCCAAGCCGAAAGCGGCCGCATCTTCGGATGATGTTCAGCTTGCGGCGGTCGCGGCCGCCGCCGTCGAGATGGCGCGGAAATAGTTTTTCGTATTTCAATATAATAAACGGAGAGTGTTAGAGAAGATGAAGAAAATCAAATTCATGGATTGCTCGTTCCGGGACGGATTTCAGTCCTGTCTCGGCGCCCGGGTCAAAACCGATGATTTCCTGCCCGCGCTCGATGCCGCGGTCAAGGCTGGAATCGATTACATTGAAATCGGCGGCGGCGCCCGTTTCCAGAGCCTCTATTTCTACTGTCAGGAAGACGCCTTCGAAATGATGGATCGCTGCCGCGAGGTCGTCGGTCCCAACGTGAATTTGCAGACGCTCGTCCGCGGCGTCAACGTGGTCGGCCTCTCCAGCCAGTCGAGCGACATCATCGATCTGCATGCCAAACTCTTCAAGAAGCACGGCATCACGACGATCCGCAACTTCGACGCGCTCAACGACGTCCGCAACCTCGACGTCTCCGGCCGCGCCATTGCCAAGCACGGCCTCAAGCATCAGGTGACGGTCACGATGATGGGTCTCGCACCCGGCTTGAATGAGTCCTATGCGCATACGCCGAAATTCTACATCGACCGGTTGAAGGAGATTCTCGACAGCGGCATTCCGTTCGACAGCCTCGCGTTCAAGGATGCTTCCGGTACCAGCACGCCGGCGACGGTTTATGAAACCGTCAAACAGGCCCGCGCTCTGCTCGGCGCCGGCAAGGAGATCCAGTTCCACACCCACGACACCGCCGGGATGGCGGTGAGCTGCAACATGGCGGCGATCGAAGCCGGAGCCGATGTGATCGACCTGGCGATGAGTCCGCTCTCCGGCGGCACCTGCGAGGCGGATATTCTGGTGATGTACCAGCGGCTGCGCGGGACGGAGTATACGCTCGATATCGATCCGGAAAAGATCCTCAATGCCGAGAAGGTCTTCGAGAAATGCATGGATAAATACTTCATGCCGCCGGAATCGATGCAGGTTTCGCCGAAGATCATCTTCAGCCCGATGCCGGGCGGCGCTCTGACCGCCAATACCCAGATGATGCGCGACAACAACTGCCTCGACAAATACGATCAGTGCATCGACGAGATGCGCGAAGTGGTCGCCAAGGGCGGATTCGGCACCTCGGTTACGCCGGTGTCGCAGTTCTATTTCCAGCAGGCGTTCTCCAACGCGATGCGCGGCAAATGGAAGGTGATCGACAAGAACGGTTACGGCAAGATGGTGCTCGGTTACTTCGGCAAGACTCCGGTCGCGCCCGATCCGGAGATCGTCAAGCTCGCGCAGGAACAGCTCGGTCTTGAGCCGACCACCGAAGCGGTGGTGACGCTCAATGACCGGAATCCGAAACTCGGCATCAAATACAATACCGAACTGCTGGAAAAAGCCGGTCTGCCGGTGACCGAAGAGAACATCTTCATCGTCGCCGCCTGTGGCGAAAAGGGATTGAATTATCTCAAGGGCGATCGCCCGATGGGAATTCGTTACAAGGAAGCGGCGAAACCTGCTCATGCGGCGACGAAGGGCGCCTACACCGCCACGGTGGACGGCAAGGCCGTCACGGTGGAACTCAACGCTGCGGGCGACGCCTATACCGCTACTGTGAACGGCAAGAGCTTCACGGTCAAGGTGGCTGAGGGTGCAGCACCGGCCGCTGCCGCTGCTCCGGCCGGTGCGGCTTCGGGCAAACTTGCTCCGCTGGCCTCCCCGCTTCCGGGAACGGTGGTCAAGGTGATCGCTTCCGTCGGCAGCGAAGTTGCCGAAGGGGATACCGTGTTGATTCTTGAAGCGATGAAGATGGAAACGGAAATCAAGGCCGAGAAGGCTGGAATCGTTCGCGAAATCAATGTTGCGGTCAGTCAGGTTGTGACCGCGGGTGAAACGCTGGCGATGATCGAGGAGAAGTAAGGAATGTTGAGTTTCAAGAAGCTTTTCGCGCTCGGCGCGCTGCTCTGCTGCGGCGTTCTGATGGCGGCGCCCGAGGAGCCGCAGGCTCCGGTCGCCGCCGCGCTGGAAACTCCCGCGGCGGTGCTGGAAAACATCGTGGCTCAGAAGGAGATGAAGATTCCGGCGACTGCGGTGTTGGAGAAAGAGTTGAGTGACAACGTCTTCGCCTGGTACAAGGATGTGGACGGACGCAAATATCTTCAGTATGTCTGGAGCAAGCCGGCGGTCGTTTATTCGTTGACGATGGCCGCCAAGCAGAAACTGCTTCCCGGCCGCGAAATTCTGGTGGTCAATCCGGAAGGCCGCAGCAAGGGCAAGGTGAAGCTGACCGATGCGATGAATGTTGAATCGCTCAATCCGAAGCTGATGGCTGCGGCCACGCTGGAGAGCGGCATGGTGCTCGGATGTTTCCTGCCGACCGAGATCGTTCACGACTCGGTGAATGCCGGAGAGGGCGCCGGCGGCGCGCTGCCGGGCTGGGGTGCTGCGTTTGTCGGGCTCTGGCAGAGCACCGGTATCTACGATCTCTACCGTCAGACGACGGCGGATTTCAGCCAGACCTGGATTCTCGGTCTCGGCCGGTTGCTGATGATGGCGGTGGCGTTGGTGTTGATTTACCTGGCGATCGTCAAGGAATTCGAACCGTTGCTGCTGTTGCCGATCGGGTTCGGTGCACTGCTGGCGAACATTCCGCTGGCGGGGATTTCCGGACCGGATGGTCTTCAGGGAATGATCTACAATGTCGGTATTGAATCGGGCGTTTTCCCGCTGCTGATCTTCATGGGCGTCGGCGCGATGACCGACTTCGGTCCGCTGATCGCCAACCCGAAAACCGCGTTGCTCGGCGGCGCGGCCCAGTTCGGTATCTTTACTGCGTTGATCGGTGCGGTGTTGCTGACGATGTGCGGCATCGGCATTGACTTCGATTTGAAGGACGCTGCGAGTATCGGAATCATCGGCGGCGCCGACGGCCCGACTTCGATCTATCTGACGAGCAAACTTTCTCCGAAACTGCTCGGTGCGGTCGCGGTCGCTGCGTACAGTTACATGGCGCTGGTGCCGATCATTCAGCCGCCGATCATCAAACTGCTCACCACCGAGGCGGAACGGAAGATCAAGATGAGCCAGTTGCGGAATGTCTCCAAGGTCGAGAAGATCTGCTTCCCGCTTCTGATCACCTTCCTGTGCGCCTTCCTGCTGCCGGATGCGGCGCCGTTGATCGGTTTGCTGATGTTCGGTAATTTGATGCGGGAGTGCGGCGTGGTGGAACGTTTGAATCAGACCGCTCAGAATGCGTTGATCAACATCGTGACGATCTTCCTGGGATTGTCGGTCGGATCGAAGCTTTCCGCTGATCAGTTCCTCTCGCTGCAGACGCTCGGTATTCTGGTGCTCGGCGCGGTGGCGTTCGGCATCGGGACGGCCGGCGGTGTGGTCTTTGCCAAGATCATGAACCTCTTCAGCAAAAACAAGATCAACCCGATGATCGGTGCGGCCGGAGTTTCGGCGGTGCCGATGGCGGCGCGCGTGGTCAACAAGCTCGGTCTGGAGAGCGACCCGCACAACTTCCTGCTGATGCACTCGATGGGACCGAACGTCTCCGGCGTGATCGGATCGGCGGTGGCCGCGGGCGTGTTGCTGAACATGCTTAAATCGTTGATCTAATTTCGGAAAACGTATTGTTTCCGCATCCGCACGGCGTTCGGCCGTGCGGATTTTTTTTGGTTTTTTCAGAATGATTCATTTGCGAAAACCAAAAAGTGGTGATATTTTAAAGAATTCATTTTGCCGGATCGGGCCCCAATTGATCTGATTGAAGGCTTGACACCCGATCCGGAAGAACACAAAAAACAAGGAAAGGGATTGGTTATGCCAACCGCAAGTCGAGCGAAACACAAATTCTGCCGCCGGGTGGGCCAGTGCATCTGGGGCGACCCGAAGTGCCCGAGCGTCAAACGTCCGTATGCGGCCGGTCCGCACGGCAAGGGACGCCGCGTCAAACTCTCCACCTACGGCGAGTTGATGATGGAAAAACAGAAACTCAAGAACTATTACGCGATCAGCGAAAAGCAGCTTCAGATCGCCTATTCCAAGGCGAAGGCCGGTCTCGGCCAGACCCACGAAAAGCTTTTCCGCAGCCTGGAACAGCGCCTTGATGCGCTGGTGTTCCGCGCCGGTTTCGCGCCGACGATCTTCGCGGCAAAGCAGTATGTCAATCATGGCCACATCCTCGTGGACGGCAAGCGGGTTGACCGTTCCAGCTGCCAGATCAAGGAAGGGCAGACCATTTCGATCAACGCCGAGAAGTCACCGGCGATCGCTGAAATGGCCAAGAAGGGCAACGCGACGATTCCGCCGTATCTCGAAGTCGATCTTGAGAATCTCAAGGCGACGCTGACGCGCGCGCCGCAGCTCGAAGAAATTCCGGTCAACGTCAAGATCATGAGCGTGATCGAATACTACGCACGATAAATAATGGCGCGGAACCTTTTCCGTATTATTGCGTCAAAAAATACTCCTCCGTCGGAACACCGTCGGGGGAGTTTTTTTATGGCGCTGACAAATCGCGTCAGGAGAGGATGTCTTTTCGCGGGCAAAAATTCAGACCAGCGCCGCGAATCGGTTGCCGCGTTCCTCGTAATTTTTGAACATGTCCATGCTGGCGCATGCCGGGGAAAGAAGTACAATATCGCCGGGGACGGCGTGTGTCCTGGCGCAGTCGACCGCTTGAGCGAAGTCGGTGCCGCAATCGACGCGCGGCAGTTCCGGCGGAAGAGATGCCGCGATTTTTGCGCGACACTCTCCGAACAGAACCGCGAATTTCACCCGTTCCGCAATCAATGGCCCGCCGAGCGGCGAAAAATCCATTCCTTTGTCCAGGCCGCCGAGCAGCAGCACGATGTCGGGGTGTGATGCCGTCGTCGGCAGTGCCCGGATCGCCGCCAGCACCGCCGCGGGGTTGGTCGCCTTGGAGTCGTCGATGAAACGGACGCCGTTTCGTTCCGCAACCGTTTCAATACGGTGACGTCCGGGATGAAAGGCGATGATCGCATCGCGGAAGGCGGCGGTGAATAATTGTTCCGGTTCGACGATCCGCAGAATCAGTTCCAGCGCCGCCGCGAGATTCTCCCGATTGTGCGGCGCGTTGAGGGATGTTTGCGACATCTCCAGCAGCGTTCTGCCGTCGAGGCGCAGTTCGTCCTTCCGGTAAACGACCCGCCGCGCGCTCTCCGGCGTCATGGAAAGACCGTATATGCGTCCGTCCGGAGGAACCGCGCGGAAGATGCCGAGTTTCACTTGTCTGTACTCTTCGAATCCCCCCGGATAACGGTCGACATGATCGGATTCAAGATTGAGCAGCACCGCCGCACGCGGAGCGAAACGCACCGCCCGCTCCAGTTGAAAACTGCTCACTTCGACCACCGGAAGGGAGTCTTCGGGCTGTTTCCGTTCGAGAAGATCCGCGGCAACGTCCGAGAGCGGAATTCCGATGTTCCCCGCCGGCAGAGCGGGAATGCCCAGCGCCTTCAGCAGATAAACCGTCAACTCCGTCGTCGTGGTTTTGCCGTTGGTGCCGGTGACGGCGAGGAGCCGTTCCGGATGGGGGAGATGACGGAAACCGAACTCCAGTTCGCTGATCATTTCGCCCCGGCCGGCGTCGGCCCACGCCCGGGCAGCACGGTAGAATGACGATGAAATCGGATTGACCCCCGGACTTACGACGACCAGGGAGGCGTTCTCAAGGGATTTTTCGATGTCGGCGCCGTCGCCATCGGAGATGATTTCCGGAGTGAACCCGGTCAGATCGGCCAGCCGGGCCGCGGCTCGCCCGGAAACTCCGCCGCCCAGAATCAGGCAACGTTTCATTTGTGTGGATTTCCTCTTTCAAAATGATGCGCAATTGCACTATTTTTAATAATATAACTTGATATTTGACACTCCGCAAGTTATATTTTTTAAATTATGAATCGCGCGAATGAAATTCCCCGGGCCGGAGATCCGGCAGCCGGTTCGTCCGCCTGCCCGTATCCCGGCGAGGCACGACTGGATTTTGCCCGCGAAAAACGGTGCGGTTTTCCGGAATTCATTTATGGAGCGGGAAAAAGCATCGAACAACTGCGGGAGATCATCCCGGCCATGCTCGAACACGACGGCCGCGTCCTGGTTACGCGGGTCGCTCCGGAAACCGGAACCGTGCTGCATGCGGAATTCCCCGCAGGCAATTATGATCCGGTTGCGCGGATTTTTCGGATCGATGGCGACGTGCCGGTCCGCCGCGGCCGGGTCGCGGTGGTCAGTGCCGGAACCAGTGACGCGCCGGTTGCCGCAGAGGCGCGCAGTACGTTGGAGTTCTGCGGTTTTCAGATCGAATTGATTCGCGACGTCGGCGTCGCCGGAATCGACCGGCTCTTCGCGTCGCTTGACCGGATCCGTTCGAGCGACGTCTGCATCGTCGCGGCCGGAATGGAGGGGGCGCTGCCGAGCGTGGTCGCCGGACTGGTGGCCATCCCGGTGATCGCGTTGCCGACTTCAATCGGATATGGCGCGTCGTTCGGCGGCGTGGCCGCATTGCTCGGGATGTTGAACAGTTGCGCCTCCGGCGTGACCGTGGTGAATATCGATAACGGTTTCGGCGCCGCCTGCGCCGCCATCCGTATTTTAAATCAATATGCCGCAAAAGGCGTGCGGCAGGAAGAAATAGAGTGAGTGAAAATAAGATGAATGATCCGAAATATCGCTACCCGCAGCCGATTCCGATCGAGAACCGGCAGTGGCCGGACCGGGTGATCTCCCGGGCGCCGATATGGGCGTCAGTTGATTTGCGCGACGGCAACCAGGCGCTGCCGGAACCGATGAACCCCGAACACAAGCTCGAATATTTCAACATGTTGCTCGGCATCGGATTTCGTGAAATTGAGGTGGCCTTCCCCTCCGCATCTCAGGACGATTACAACTTCGTGCGGATGCTGATCGAAAAGAATCTGATCCCGCAGAACGTGCGTATTTCCGTCCTCACCCAGGCGCGCCGTCACCTGATTGAGAAGACCGTCGAGTCGCTCAAGGGCGTGCATCAGGCCATTTTGCACTGTTATGTGCCGACCAGCGATCTGCACGGGCGGTTTGTTTTCGGCGACACCCGCGAAGAGGTGCTGCAGATGGCGGTCAACGGTACGCGGATGGTGCGCGAAGCGATCGAACGCGCCGGAATGCGCGACAGAATCGCGTATGAATTTTCACCGGAGGAGTTCACCGACAGCGATCTCGATTTCGTGGTCGATCTCTGCTGCCGCGTCAAGGAAGAGTGGGGCGCGGCGACGCCGGAGAGTTTCATCCTTAATCTGCCGGCGACCGTCGAGCGGCGGCCGCCCAATCAGTATGCGGACATGATCGAGCTCTTCTGTCGGAAATATCCCTATTTGAACGAGACGACGATCAGCCTTCACGCCCACAACGATCAGGGGTGCGCGGTCGCCGCAAGCGAATTGGCGCTGCTCGCCGGCGCGACCCGCGTCGAGGGGACGGTTTTCGGCCACGGCGAACGGACCGGCAATCTGGACATTTCCGTGCTGGCGCTGAATCTCGAATCGCGCGGAATCAAATCGAATCTGGATTTCTCCAACATGCCTGAAATCGTCCGCATCGTCGAACGCAATTCCGGCATCGAAGTGCATCCGCGCCATCCGTATGCCGGGGATCTGGTGTTCACCGCGTTCTCCGGTTCGCATCAGGATGCGATCCGCAAGGGGTTGGAAAAACGCGAGGAGATTGCCGCATACTTCCATCAGGGCTGGAAGATTCCCTACCTGCACATCGATCCGGCCGATCTGGGGCGTCAGTACGAGAAATTGATCAGAATCAACAGTCAGTCCGGAAAAGGTGGCGTGGTGTATGTGCTGGAGAAGGAGTTCGGCGTCTATCCGCCGAAGAGCATGCACCCGGAAATCGGCCGCGTAGTGCAGCAGATTGTCGATGAACGCGGCGGCGAAATCAATTCGACCGAACTCAAGAAGATTTTCGACGAGAACTTCGTCAACGTTGAGGGACCGTATCGGATGGAAAATTATCAGCGCGCCTCCGTCGGCGACCGCAGCGGTGCGACCTTCACCTGGATCGTCAACGGCGTCCGGCACGAATTGACCGGTCAGGGGAACGGACCGTTGTCGGCGGTGGTGCATGCGTTGAAAAATTCCGGACTGATGCCGTTCTTCAAGCTGGAGGATTTTTCCGAACGTTCCCTCGGCAAGGATGCCGACGCGCACGCAATTGCATTCGTCGGGCTTCGTTACAGTGAGGATCCTGAACAGCATCAGTTGATTTACGGCGCCGGGGAACATGCGAACATTGACCGTGCGGCGATCGCGGCGCTGGTCAGTGCGATGAACCGGGCGGTGGCGCTCGGCGCGTTCCCGAAACCCTGATGCGCCGCGGGGGGGAATATGAACGAAATCACGCGTGCGCGCATCTGGTTTCTGGGGCTGGTGCTGCTGATTGTGCTGGTTGCGCATCTTTTGTTTTTCATGTTTTTCATGCACCATGGCAGTGCGGATGTCGCGCAATCGGTGGAAACGGAGCAGTTGAGCCGCGAAGCGGGACATGAAGTCGCCGCGCAGGTCGCCTCTGCGGCGCCGGCGCAGGAAGTGGCGTCTTCGCAACTTCCGGAAAAGCGTTCCTTCTGGTCACGGCTCTTCTCGTGGGGAAAGAGTGCGGAAAAGAAACCGATTACGCCGGTTCCCGCCGCTCCGCCCAAACCGGTTGTCTACCGTTACAAGAAGCCGACCGGAAATCCGAACTTCGCCAAGCCGTTCGATTACAGCAATACCATCCATGGGGATCTGGCCGCGGATGTGGTGCCCGGCAGCTCCGGCGCCCGGAGCGGGATTCTGGTGGATCTCACGACCCGGAAGGTGCTGTGGGAGAAGAACAGCCGCCAACCGGTTCCCGTGGCGTCGATGGTCAAGATGATGACGCTTTACACGACGTTTGAAGTGTTGGAGAAAGTGCCCGGCATTTCGCTGGAGACGCCGGTTAAAATCTCTCCGACCGTGCTCAAGGTGCCGCGCACCGGCATCATCTGGCTGGATCCGCGCGAAACGTTTCCGCTCGGCGATCTGCTCAAGGCGGTAACGATCAAAAGCGCCAA
Organism: uncultured Victivallis sp.; assembly: GCA_944389815.1. GTDB lineage: Bacteria > Verrucomicrobiota > Lentisphaeria > Victivallales > Victivallaceae > Victivallis. The sequence continues at coordinate 19,203 of CALXNS010000105.1, forward strand.
CGACGCGGCGACGATGGTCGCGGAATTCATCGGCAACGGCGACGTGAACCGTTTCATCCTCGCGATGAACGGCAACGCGCGGGAACTGGGCATGACCGATTCGAAATTCGTCAGCCCGAATGGATTGAAGGATCCGAAGGAGGGGAATTCCCTCTCTTCGGCGCGCGACATGGTGCTCCTGGCGGAGCAGCTGCTCGAATATCCGCCGGTGATGAAATGGACGACAACGAAGGTGGATTACGTTCGGGAGGGGGATAAGAAAACCGTTCTGACCGCCACCAATCACCTGGTCAACCCGCGTTGGCCGGGCGTGGACGGGATGAAGACCGGTTACACGTCCGACGCCGGATATTGTCTGACGTTCACGGTGCTGCGCGACGGGCGGCGGATGGTCGGCTGCGTGACCGGGTTCAAGGAGGGGCGCGACCGAGACCGTTTCTGCCGGAAACTGATTGACTGGGGGTATGCGCGGGCGGCTCAGCTTTAACCGGGAAAATGGAACACAACAGGGAGATGACCGGTCTTATGGTGCAATTCGAGAAACGGTTGATCTGCGACCCCCGTCCGGGTTGCGAATGGGCGGAGAAAATGGTGTTGAATCCGGCGCTGGTGCGCGACCCGTCCGATCCGGATGTGATCCACATGCTTTTTCGTGCCACGGGACCGTGGCGCGCGAAACAGCGGCCCGGGTGTCCGTTGCCGTATCCGATTTTCGCGGGATACGCGGTGAGTCGCGACCGCGGGGAGCATTGGGAGTTTGATTTTTCCCGCCCGGCACTCGCACCGGCGCTCGCTTATGAACGGGAAGCGATCCGCCGCGTCAATTGTGCGGGAGAGGAAGTGTTCGATTACGCCAACGGCTGCATCGAGGATCCCCGCATTTTCCCGTTTGAAGGAAAACTCTATTGTTCGGTTGCGTGCCGGGTGTTTCCGCCGGGACCGTACTGGATCAAGGATGATCCGGTGCAGTGCATGCCGCAGTGGGCGCTCGACCCGGCGCACGGTCTCGGAAACGCCGTCACCGGAAATACCACCGTGACGTTGCTTTTCGAACTCGATCTTGAACGACTTGCCGCGCGCGATTATGACCATGCATTCCGTTATGTCGCGCCGCTGCACGAACCGGATACCAGCGACGACCGGGATGCATTTCTTTTTCCGCGCCGGCTCGAAATCGGCGGGAAAAGGTGGATCGCCTGTCTGCACCGGCCGCAGAAACCCGGCAATTACGCAGAAGGACGCGACGTTTCCGGGCCATCGATCTTTCTTTCGCTTGCAGAGGAAATTTCTGATTTCAGCGCGGGACGGAGTCGCCATTTCGTGCTCGCGCAGCCGCAGTTTCCGTGGGAAGCCGACCGGATCGGCGCAAGCTGGGCGCCGCTGGAGCTCTCCCCGGGCGAATGGCTGCTGCCCTATCACGGCAAACAGGATGCTCGTGTCGGTTACACGCAGTCGTTTCTGCTTTTGCAGGAACGGGCCGACGACATCCCGGAAGTGACGGCGCGTCCCGCCGGACGGATGCTTTACGCCGATCAGCCGTGGGAGCTGGAAGGCGAATTCACCACCCCGTGCCTCTTCAGCTGCTCCGGCATCGTGCTGGATGACGGCAGACTGCTCATGGGTTACGGCGCGGCGGACACCCGAATCGGGTTGGCGAGCTGCAATTTCGCCACGCTGATTGCCGAGCTCCGGAGTTGCGAAGAGCGCGTCACGGCCTGAAAATCCTTCCCGGTTGATTCCGGGGAGGAGGAATTCGAAATTCAGATGGTTCGATAAAAAAATACCGAAGTGTTTATGGTGACTTCTTCGTAAAAACGGATGATTCGATAAAAAAATATCGAAAAGTGACTTGCATTTTTCACCGGATGGATATATTTTAAGAACATAGTTCGGTAAAATAATACCGAAACCGGAGAGTGTGTTTTTTGATTCTCAGACACCCCCGGATGAGAAGATGAGGCTGCCGGCCATCGGCGCGGCTTTCCGTAAAAAAGGACGGAAGGGGCGTTGGGGCCGGTTTGTGCCGTTTAGAGTCAAATTAAGCGGGGCTAATTCGAACAGGTCATAGTGCGCCATGGGAAATGTGAAGGTACAGAAACTGCCGACGATTCGGCGTCTGCCGACATATTTGTACAAGCTTTCAGAGATGCGCAAAGCGGGGGTTTCGATTGTGGCGACGCCGGAACTGGCGCGTTACATGAATCTCGGCGAGATCGTCATCCGGAAGGATCTTGCGGTCACGGGAGTGACCGGGCAGCCCGGGGTCGGTTACAAGGTGAAGGAACTGATCGAGGCGATCAAAAGCTACCTCAACTGGGACAACAGTTCCGAAGCGGTGCTGGTTGGAGCGGGATCGCTGGGCAGTGCGCTGCTGGGGTACGAGGGGTTCGAGGAGTACGGGTTGCGGATCATCGCGGCGTTCGACGCGTCGCCGGATAAAATCGGCACGGAAGTGCACGGCCGTACGGTGTTCGATGTGGAGCGTTTGTCGGAACTGGCGCGCCGTCTTCAGGTGCGCATGGGCATCATCTGCGTGCCGGCGGCGCACGCCCAGGAGGTGGCGGACCGGATGGTTGCCGGAGGAATCCGGGCGATCTGGAACTTTGCCAACGTGAGTTTGAGCGTACCGGATGACGTAATCGTTCAACGGGAGGTGATCGCCGGAGGGCTGGCGGTTCTTTCCGTGAAGATGAATCGGAAACTGGCCGGGGAAGAGGACGCCGGTCAGCTCGGTTGATTGTGATGCGTGGAACGAAACATTTCCAATGGGAACAATAAAAGGCAAGGAGCGAAAATGCAGGAAACCATGGAAACAACCCAGGCGATGATCGATCATCTCGCCGCGGTAAACAAGATTCTCGAGAAGAACAACTATTCGGAAGCCCGTCTGATTCCGATTCTTCAGGAGGTGCAGGCGGTCTACAAATATCTGTCGAAGGATATGATCAGTTATGTGGCCACCAGCATCGGCGTTCCGCCGTCGCGGGTCTACGGAGTTGCGACCTTCTACGCGCATTTCTCGCTTCAGCCGAAAGGGCGTCACATCATCAAGCTCTGCGATGGTACCGCCTGCCACGTGAAGAAATCCCACGGTATTCTCAATGCGCTCTATGAGAAGTTGAATCTCTCCGCGGACAAGCGCACCACCGACGATTTGCTCTTCACCATTGAAACGGTCAGCTGCCTCGGCGCCTGCGGACTTGCGCCGGTCATGGTCGTCGACGAGGATGTTTACGGGCAGGTCACGCCGGAACAGGCCTGCGAAGTGGTGGATAAACTGATCGCCGGCGAAAAGGCCGCAAAATAATCAAGCAGGAAAGATTGCAATAAAATGAGTACCGAAACTGTCAAGACTGTCGATCTCGATAAAATCGCCGCCGATTACAAGGCCGCGGCTTCCAAAATCAAACGCCGGATCATCATCTGCGGCGGCACCGGCTGCGTGGCCAACGGTTCGCTCGATGTCCGCGACGCGCTGGCGGAGGCGCTCAAGAACGCCGGAGTTGACGTCACGCTCGAACTGAAGAAAGAAGAGGAGCACACCGGCACCTATATTTCCAAATCCGGTTGCCAGGGATTCTGCCAGATGGGGCCGTTGCTCCACATCGAACCCGAGGATATTCTGTACACCAAGGTGAAAGTGGCGGACGTGCCGGAGATCGTCGAACGCACTCTGATCAAGGGCGAAGTCATCGACCGGCTGCTTTTCGTGCACCCGCAGACCGGAGTCCACTGCAAGGGCGACCATGATATTCCGTTCTATACGCGGCAGAAGCGGGTCGTGCTGGCGAACTGCCGCATTGAACCTTCGTGCGTGCGTGAATACATTGCGCGCGGCGGCTACTTCGGCGCCCGCAAGGCGGTGTTGGAAATGACCCCGGAAGAGGTCTGCCAGACCGCGATCGATTCCGGACTGCGCGGGCGCGGCGGCGGCGGTTTCCCGACCGGACTCAAGTGGAAGTTCACTCTCGCCAGCAAGAACGACAAGAAATATGTCATCTGCAACGGCGACGAAGGCGACCCGGGTGCATTCATGGACCGTTCGGTCATGGAGGGGAACCCGCACGCGGTGCTCGAAGGAATGATGATTGCGGCGCGGGCGATCGGCGCCGATGAGGGTTACGTTTACGTTCGGGCGGAATATCCGCTGGCGGTGACGCGCATGCGCGCCGCGGTGAAGGACGCCGAAGAGATCGGCGTGCTGGGCGAACATCTTTTCGGGAGCGATTTCAATTTCCGCGTCACGGTGATGGAAGGCGCGGGCGCCTTCGTTTGCGGCGAAGAGACCGCGCTGATCGCGTCGATCGAAGGTAAGCGCGGCATGCCGCGTCCGAAGCCGCCGTTCCCGGCGCAGAGCGGTCTGTGGGGAAAGCCGACGGTCATCAACAATGTCGAGACGCTCGCATCGGTGCCGGGAATCTTCTACAAGGGCCCGGAACAGTACAGGTCGGTCGGCACCGAGAAGTCGCCGGGGACGAAGACCTTCGCATTGACCGGTCACGTGGCGAACACCGGTCTGATTGAAGTTCCGTTCGGCACGACGCTGCGCGAAATCGTCTACAACATCGGCGGCGGCGTCACCAACAACAAGGGCGAGGTGACGAACGAGGATTTCAAGGCGGTTCAGATCGGCGGTCCGTCGGGCGGCTGCCTGACGCCGGATATGCTCGATCTGCCGCTCGACTTCGATTCTCTGAAATCGGTCGGCGCGATGGTTGGTTCCGGCGGTCTGGTGGTGATGAACAAACAGACCTGCATCGTCAAGATCGCGCGGTTCTTCATGCAGTTCACGCAGAATGAATCCTGCGGCAAATGTGTTCCCTGCCGTGAGGGCACCAAGCAGATGCTTGCATTGCTCGATGACATCATCGAAGGGCGCGCCGACCGCCGGACGCTCGAACTGCTCGAAGAGACGGCGAGGGCGGTTCAGCTTGGTTCGCTCTGCGGCCTCGGGAAGACCGCCCCGAATCCGGTGCTTTCGACGCTGCGTTATTTCCGTGACGAATACGAGGCGCACGTGTTCCGCAAGACCTGTCCGACCGGTGAGTGCAAGGCGCTGGCCCGTCCGGAAATTCTCGCTGACAAGTGCAAGGGCTGCACGGCCTGCGCCCGGAAGTGTCCGGTCGGCGCAATCAGCGGCAAGGTCAAGGAAGTGCATGTGATCGATGCGGACAAGTGCATCAAGTGCGGTGCCTGCAAGGCGGCCTGCCGGTTCGGCGCGATCATCGGGCTCTAACGCAAATTCAAGGAAAGTGGAATAAATAAAATGAGTGACGCAAAAAATACGCTGACCGTCAATAACCGGGTAATCGAAATCGCCGGCGAACGGAATCTGCTCGAACTGATCCGCAAGGCCGGCATCGACATCCCGACCTTCTGCTATCATTCCGAATTGTCGATCTACGGCGCCTGCCGCCTCTGTCTGGTTGAAGTTCAGGGACGTGGGATTATGGCCTCCTGTTCGACGAAGCCGGAGCCGGGAATGGTCATTCACACCGACACCCGGGCGATTCGTGAGATGCGCAAAATCAACGTCGAACTTCTGCTCGCCAGCCACAATCGGGAATGTCCGACCTGTCAGCGGAGCGCCAACTGCACTTTGCAGGATCTGGCGCGGAAGCTCGGCGTGAAGGACGTCCGTTACAAACAGTCGACCAAGGGTCTGCCGCTGGATACCTCCAGCCCGTCGCTGGTGCGCGATCCGAATAAGTGCGTGCTCTGCGGCGACTGCGTGCGTGTCTGTGCGGAAGTCCAGACCGTAGGCGCGCTGGATTTCGCCGCCCGCGGTTCGAATGCGCGTGTGGTTCCGGCGTTCGACAACAATCTTGCCGATGTCGAATGCGTCAATTGCGGTCAGTGCGCCCAGGTGTGTCCGACCGGTGCGATCGTGGCGAAGTCGGAAGTGGACAAGGTGTGGGAAGCGATCTACAATCCCGACAAGGTCGTGGTCGTCCAGGTGGCGCCTGCGGTTCGGGTGGCGCTCGGGGAACGGTTCGGTTTCAAGACCGGCGAGAACGTTGCGCGGCAGATGGTCACGGCGATGAAGATGATGGGATTCGATTACGTGTACGACACCTGCTTTGCCGCGGACATGACCATTTTCGAAGAGGCGACGGAGTTCATCGACCGGCTGAGCAACAACGGTGCGATGCCGATGTTCACGAGCTGCTGTCCGGCGTGGGTGAAGTTCGCGGAAACTTTTTATCCGGAATTTCTGCCGAATGTTTCGACGACCCGTTCGCCGCAGGCGATCTTCGGCGTTGTCGCCCGGAAGACGTTGCCGACCAAGCTTGGAGTGAAACCGGAAAACCTGGTGGTTGTTTCGGTAATGCCGTGCACGGCTAAAAAATACGAGGCCGGATTGTCCAAGTTCACGCGCGACGGCCGCCGCGACGTCGATTTCGTGCTGACGACGGTGGAGCTCGCTTCGATGATCGAATCGATGGGAATCAAGCTTGACGAACTCGAACCGGATACCTTCGACATGCCGCTTGGATTCTCGACCGGCGGCGGCGTGATTTTCGGAACGACCGGCGGGGTGATGGAAGCTGCGTTGCGGTTCGCGGTCGAGAAGGTGAGCGGTGAACCGCTTCAGCAGATCGACTTCAAGGAGACCCGCGGACTGGCGCCGCGCAAGGAGGCGACGCTGGACGTCGCCGGAAAGACGTTGCGGATCGCCGTTGTCCACGGTCTCGGCAACGCGCGGAAGTTGCTGGAGGACATCAAGGCGGGTCGGGTGCAGTATGACTTCGTTGAAGTGATGGCCTGTCCCGGCGGCTGCGTGGCGGGCGGCGGTCAGCCGATCACCGACGAGGATAATTTCCGCAGCAAACGCGCGGCCGGGCTCTATCTCACGGACAAGGAGCGGCAGCTGCAGAAGCCGCAGGACAACTTCTGGATCGACAAATGCTACGCGGAAAGTTTCGGCGGCCGTCCGGGGTCCCATGAGGCACACACCCGGCTGCATACCAACTACACCAACCGTAACCAGATCTTCGATGCGCGCAGCCCGATCATGCATGCCAAGAACGACGGCGCCATTTCGATCTGCGTGACGTTGTGCACGCGTCAGAAGGATTGTCCGGGACAGCGTCTGCTCGGCCGGATCGTCGAATACGTCAAGGCACAGGGGCTGGCCGATCAAGTCAACATTGAAGCGGCGTTCAGCTCCCGTCCGGAAGCGGACGGCACGATCGCCGTGACGGTGAGCGACGTGATCATTCCGCGGAACGATTCCGTCGAAGCGACGTTTGCTTCGGTGAAACAGGCGCTGGATAGCGCACTGCGGAAGTAACGTATCTGCGATAAAAGAGAGAACCCTCCGAATGAAAATGTTCGGAGGGTTCTTTTTTGCATTGTCCGAATTGCGTTCTTTGCGACGCTTGCCCGCATTGCGGGGCCGAGGACAATTATTATTTCAGCAGCATGCAGTCACCGTAACTGTAAAAACGCATCTTTTCGCGGATCGCCAGTTCATAGGCGGCGAGCACCTTCTCGCGATCACAGAAGCAGGAGACCAGCATCAGAAGCGTGCTTTTCGGCAGATGGAAGTTGGTGAGCAGGAGATCGACCGAATGAATTTTCTTCGGCGGATAGAGAAAGAGCCGGGTTTTCCCGTGCCCCGGAGTGACAAATCCCGCCTCATTTGAACAGCTTTCCAACACCCTGACGGTGGTGGTGCCGACCGCGAGCACCCGGTGGTGCGCGGCATGGGTGGCGTTGACCAGATCCGCGGTGGCGGGCGTGAGGAAATATTCCTCGGAGTGCATCTGATGCTCCTCGGCATTGGCGACGGAGACCGGTTTGAATGTCCCCGGACCGACGTGAAGCGTGACCGCGGCCTCCTTCACCCCGCGTCGGCTGATTTCATCCAGAATTTCCGGCGTAAAATGAAGTCCCGCGGTCGGCGCGGCAACCGCACCGGATTCCCGCGCATAGACGGTTTGATAACGTTCCGCATCGGCGGTTTCGTCGCCGCGGGTGATGTACGGCGGCAGCGGAATGTGGCCGTAACGCTGCTGCAACCGGTCGGAATCAGCGGTACTGAATTCAATCCGGAACGCGCCGTCTTCGGCACGCCCGAGCACGGTGAACGCATCGCCGTCAGGGTTGATCGAACCATCCGCGTCGAGCAGAACCGCCCGCGTGCCGGGGACGGCGCGTTTGCCCGGACGGAGCAATGCGTTCCAGGTGCGGCGTTCCGGATCGAGCGCTTCGACGAGGAGAAGTTCGAATTTCGCGCCGGACTCCTCGCCGTTCTTGCGGGCGTACATCCGTCCCCGGAGAACCCGGGTGTCGTTGTAGATGAGCGCGTCCCCCGGCTCCAGATAATTGACGATTGCGCCGAACGGCAGAATTTCACACGCACCGGTGATCCGGTCGAGCACCAGCATGCGGGAACCGTCGCGACGCTCGGTCGGATGTTGAGCGATCAATTCGGGCGGTAACTGATAATCGAATAAATCTGTACTGACCATCGTAGCAATTTCAGCGACCGGAACCGCCGCGCATTTGTTCGCGCGCCTTGCGGAGGCGTGCAAGTTCATATTCAGAGAGGCTGTTGATTCCGTCCCGGGAGACTTTATCGAGCAGTGCATCCAGTTCGCGAGACGAAACCGGCGCGTCCGCCGCCTGATTGCCTCCGGAAGGCGGCGGTTGTGCAGCGGTGCGGAACGGCGGAGGTTCCCGCCATTCACCCGGCCGGAGTCGCCGTCTGAAGGGATCCCAGGGAAGGCGCGACTTGAAGAGAATTTTCAAATAGAAGTATCCTGCCGCGAATCCGCCGAGGTGGGCGAGGTGCGCCACGCTGCCGTCCGCTCCGGACACTTCGCTCAGAAGTTCGATGATCGTGTAGCAGACCACCAGCGTAGTGGTCTTCATCGGCCAGAACGGCAGGAACATGATGACGAACCGGCGGTTCGGTTCGACCAGCGCGGCGGCGGCCATTACGGCGCAGACGGCGCCGGAAGCGCCGAGCAGTCCGGCGAAGGGATTGTTCCAGTTGAAAATTAAAAAGAGTCCGTTTCCGACCAGAACGCCGAGAAGATAGAGCGTCAGGAAACGCCGTCCTCCGATGTGCGGCCCGACCAGGGTTCCGAAGAGATAAAGACCCCACATGTTGAAGAAGATGTGGAAAAAGTCCCGGTGCAGGAAACCGGCGGTGAGAATCCGGTAGACTTCACCGGATCGAACCGCGCCGATTCTCATGATCAACGACGCGCACAGCTCCGAGCCGAATGGTGCGAAGATGAAAAGCGCCGCGTTGATTCCGATCAGCGTCCACAGCATCGGGCGCCAGTCGTCCTGCGCGGGCGACTGCTGTTCACCGAACGGTGCGCCGTTTCTCATGTAATTGCGGTCAAACAATCCCATAGGTATTCTCCTCCTCTGCTCCTCCGGAATCGCTATTTATCCTCGATAACGGAAATTTTCTGCGCGATGGAATGCGTTTTCCCGGGCGGCAGATTGAGCGTATCGCGCAGATTGTTGGTTGCCTCGACGCAGACCATCGTTTTGTATTCCTCATCGCCGAAATCGGGCATGCGCTGCGATTTCGCGATCCATGGATTCCAGACCACGGTGGTGCGGCTGCCGCATTTTTCAATGCGGATCGTCCGCCGGTATCCGGGATCGACGATCTCCACTGCGGCAACCGTGTCGAGATAGACCCGGTCGACTTCGCGGTCGATCACGATGTCGCCGGACTGCACCAGTCCATCCACCTGAGGCGCGCCGACAACCCGGTCGGAGTATTCCACCTTGTCCAGGCCGCGCAGCCGGATCTTCGTCGAGTCGGCCACAGCAAAATAACTGTGCAGCGCATCACTGATGGTCTGGTTGCGGTTGGAGAGATTGGTCATGGTCAGCTTCATCTCCAATGCCGCGCCGATGATGAATTCCATCTTCAAAGCGAAGGGAAACGGTGCAAATCGCGGATCGACATCCGTGGGATGCAGCTCCAGCGCCACCAGAGTCGTGCCGTCCGTCAAATTCTCCGCGGAAACGACGTTCCAGTCGGAAATACGGGCAAACCCGTGTGCGGGCAGCTCCGGATTGTCTGCCGGGCCGAACCACGGCCAGCAGATCGGCACGCCGCCGCGGATCGGTTTTCCGGCTTCGAACCAGGATTTTCCGCTCATCCAGATCACGGGACGGCGATCCCGGGGCGCGAAATGCGTCAGATGGGCGCCGTGAAGGGAGATTTCGGCGGAGGCGAAGTCGTTTTCAATTTCGATGTAAGTGAAGTTTCCCGCACCGGTTTTGAAGGAAATCGATGCATCGGGAAATTTTTTCCGCAATTGTTCAGGGGATTCCATAAAAATTTTTCTCCGGATTATTCTTCATCATTATCGTTCAGGGGACGAAGCGGGGCGTTCAAATTCGCCGCGCAGACCGAGTCCGCCAGCAGCGACCCGGCGGCGGGTTGCATTTGCAGCGAAAAGCCGTTTGCCGCGAGCTGCCGGCTGCCCCAGAGGTAAAAATGGATGAAGTCGTCCGCATCGCAGTGTTCGAGCTGTTTCTTCGCCGGCCGTCCCAGATGGGCGGCGTCGAAGCAGAGCGACGGCGATGCATTTTCGAAAATCAGATTGTTCGCGGCGCGCCGAATCGTAGAACGCATGAATTTGCGACCGGCGCTGCTGGACAGGCAGGCGACTTTTTCCGCGGCCAGATCGATACGGGTTTCGCTTCCGTCATCGCAGGCGCCGGGAGCGACGCGCAGTTGGCGACCGGGGTTCTCCCATGCGATCAGGTTGGAGAAGCGCCACGGTCGTTTCTCGATGGAGGTTTCCGGGTCGAACCGGAGCACGTTCCGCTCCATTTTAATTTCATCGGCGTTTCCGGTGAGGGCGAATTCGCAATGCGCCCCGGGAAGGTGCCGGGCGGAACGGTGACGCCAGAGATCTGCGCCGGTCAGAAATTCGATTCGCACGCCGTCCGCGGCTGTGAGCCGGACAATCCATGGAATCTCTTCTGCGCGATACAGTTCCGCCTTCTCCGAACCGGGGATCACAGTGCGGAACGCATTCTCGCCGAAAATCAGAAATTCAACGTTCTTCCACGGTCCGCAGAAAAAAAGTTCCTCCAGACTCAACGCTTCGATCAGTCCGTAATTGAGTGCCCGGACGTCGAGCGTCCAGTCGGCGAAACCGTCGCAGATTTCCACCTTGCGGGAGATCTGGTATTCGCAGCCGAACGGCAGGACGGTCTCCGCTTCGAACGAGGCGGAGAGGCGATCGACGGCGGTGTGGCGGCGCAATTTCTGAAGCAGCGCGTTCGTCTCGGAGAAGGCGCCGCAGCAGACGCGGCCGATCTTCAGACGTGTTTTTCCGGCCACGTCAAGTTCGAACGCCGTCGCGCCCTCCGCAGTCATCCGGGCGGAGAAATCGTCTCCGGCAATGATTTTATCTTGAAACGGCATCAGGTGAAAAAATCCTCATTCAACGATCTGAAAGGTTTCCGCAACATTTTTGCGCTGCAGCACAGTCGGTTCCGCCGCCGCGAATCCGAGCGGAGAAAGCGCGATCGTGGTCCAGTCGGTTCCGGTTTCGAGTGCGGCGTCCATCCGGGCGCGTTCATAGGCGCAGACCCAGCAGCTGGCCAGTCCCTCGGCGGTGGCTGCGAGCACGGCGTGTTCCATGACGATACCGAGATCGACTTCTGCGATCGAATGGTCGTCGCCTGGCCGGCGCCATGCGGCGCTGTGTTGAACCTGCGCCACGAGAATGACCGGTGCTTCGCGCAGAAATTTCATCGGGCAAACGGCGCAGATCTTCTCGCGCAGCGCCGGATTGGAGACCGCCAGAATCCGGAACTCCTGACGGTTGCAGGCCGTCGGCGCCAGACGGACGGCTTCGGCGATGCGGGTGAGCGCAGCAGCCGGAACCGGATCGGGACGGTAGGCGCGGATACTCCGCCGTGAACGGATGACGTCATAGAATTCCATAATCAGTTTTCTCCTTCGAATCTTGATACCGCCCTTCCCGGCGGCAAATTTTCTGCATCTTTTAAAAATAGTTTGTAAACACGCCAAAATCAAGTATTTTTTTCTTGCACTACGAGAAAAAAGCGATATAGTAAATAATTCTCTCTTCAGGGACGCTGGAGAGATTCAATCAAATAAAAAATCAAACAGACAGTTGCAAGCGATGAACATCTATCAGGAACTCAAAGCCCGCGGTTTTTGTTACCAGCAGACCGATGAAGCAGCGATCGAAAAACTTCTGACCTCCGAAGAGGTGAAGTTCTACGTCGGCTTCGATCCGACCGGGAACAGCCTTCACGTCGGACATCTGCTTCCGGTCATGGCGATGCGGCTGATGCAGAAAGCCGGTCACATTCCGATTGTGCTGGTCGGCGGCGCGACGGCACAGATCGGGGATCCCTCGGGACGAATTTCGGCGCGGCCGATGATGACGCTTGAAACGATCGAGGAGAACGTCCGTTGTTTGCGTTCGCAGCTGCGGCGCTTCATTGACGACCGCGACGGGCGGGCGCATTTCGTCAACAACGCCGACTGGCTCTGCAAAATCGGTTATATAGAAATGTTGCGCGAGGTCGGCTCGATCTTCAGCGTGAACCGGATGCTCGCGCAGGAATCGGTCAAGTCGCGTCTGGAAAACGGACTGTCGTTTCTGGAGTTCAATTATTCGATCCTGCAGGGGTACGATTTCTACGTGCTCAACCGCGATTACGGCTGCAAGCTCGAGATGGGCGGTCAGGATCAGTGGGGCAACATGGTCGCCGGCACGGAACTTGTCCGGCGCAAGGCGGGCAATGAAGTGCACTGCATGACCATTCCATTGCTGTTGAACAGCAACGGCCAGAAGTTCGGGAAGACCGCCGGCGGCATGAACGTCTGGCTTGACGTCAATCGGACGAGCGTGTTCGATTATTATCAATTCTGGCGCAACACGGACGATGCGCAGCTGGAGAAATTGATGCTCTATTTCTGCCCGCTTCCGCTCGACGAAATCAAACGCCTCTGCGCGCCCGGCGGGAACATCAACCGCGCCAAGGAAATTCTGGCATTCGAGGCGACCGCGCTCGCGCACGGCGAGGATGAGGCCCGGAAGGCGTTCGTCACCGCGGGGAACCGTTTCGGTTTTGCCGATCCGGATTGCCGAGTGGAGACGACCAGTCACGTGGCGGCGGTGGAGAAGGCGGCGATTCAGGCGGAACTGCCGACGACGGAGATCGCGAAGGCGGAATTTGAAGGGGATGGCTATCCGGTGGCGCGACTGCTGGTCGCATCGGGATTGTGCAAGTCGACGAGTGATGCGCGCCGGTTGATTCAGGGCAATGCGGTGTCGGTCGGTGAGCAGAAGGTCAACGACGTGAAGGCGGTGATCTGCGCGGCGGATCATCCGTCGGGCGAATTCATTCTGCGCGCCGGGAAAAAGAATTTCCGCCGAATCGTCATGAGCTGATGAAAATTCCGGATTTGAGGCGTAAACGTCAAATAAATATGAAATATTGCCCGGAAAAGGAAGAAATTCAGTTTTTTTTCGGAATGGCATTTGAATTTTGCATTTTTCGATAATAGGTTAAGCTAGATGTAACGCGGGACGTGGTCGGTTTGCCGCTTCCGCAGAAAGAAAATCCAAAACATTTAATTAAGGGGAACGAGGATATGACAATCGTATACGGCGCCATAATGGTGATCGCCCTGATCGGCATGATTATCTGCAGTAAAAAGCAGAAGACCAATCCGGCTATGCAGCCGATCGCCTTCGTGCTTTTCATCGTGGTCGTGATCGGAGGTGTCATGCTGCTCCGTGAAACCGGTACCTTCGGCGGTCAGGAAAGTTCGCTGCTGAAGAACGAGATGGCGTTCTACGCGTCGCAGGGAACCGAAGTTGGTCAGTATCTGGCGCAGAACAACCCCGGCAAGAAGGTGCTGCTGCTGGTTGAAGACGTCAACAACGAGAACGTCAAGGGTCTGGCGAACGCGTTGAAGGAAGGTTACGGCGGCGAAGTGGTGCTCGATACGATCGGCGTGACTCAGCAGAATCCGGAGATGCCGATGCCGCTTTACATGATCATGAAGGCGGCGGATTTCGACGCGGCTCTGGAGAAGAACGCGGATGCCGGCATCGTGGTTTCGACCATCGGTCTGCCGCAGGATGCGCTGCGGATGAAGTATTGGAAGACCGCCGCGGACAAGCGTCCGATGCTCTTTTTGATCGGAACTCCGTCCGGTCAGATCTCCGGTCTGGCGGCTGCGGTTGCCAAGGGTGACATCGCCGGTGTGGTGGTTTCCAATCCGGAAGCGAAATATGATGTCGCGGCGCCCTCCGATCCGAACGAAGCGTTCGACATTCGGTATGTGCTGGTTGACAAGAACAATGTTGAGCAGTACAAGAATCAGCTGATGTAATATTCACGCTGTTTCATGAATTCCAACGGCGGAGGAGTGATCCTTCGCCGTTTTTTTTTGACAGGCATTTGAAGATGGCGGAGATTTTTCTCCGACATTTTTTGTGTTCCAGAATGAAGCTGACCTGACGGGAAACGTCAGCGGGATGGCGAAGTGACGGCGACGAAGTGACGGCGGCGAAGTGACGGCGAAATGACGGAGAAACGACGGGGGAAGCCGTAGGGAACGGTGTTGATTGCAGAGGAAAGAGCGGGACATTGCGGAACCGGGCGGATGGGGCGAGGATGGAAATTTTCCGGAAATCCGAACCATTCGGCTTTTAAAACGCTTATTTTGTGATATTGTAATAGAATGAATCGGTCAGAAAAAGTGAGGAGGTGAGTATGAAGTTGATTCGGCACAGCAGAATTCTGTTTTCCGCCGTATTGCTGGCGTGCATGTCACTTGGTGCGGCGCAGACTCCCGCCGTGGAGGAATACGACGATACGGAACTGGGTTTGATTTCCCGGATGACCGCCCGACTGTTTTCGAACAGCCATTATCGGCGGCAGAATATCGACGCGAAACTTTCGTCGCGGCTTTTCGATCAGTATTTCGACATGCTCGATCCGAACCGGATTTATTTTTCGGCAGAGGATGTCAAACGTTTCGAACCGCAGCGTCATCGAATCGGAGAAGCTCTTCTGCGCGGAGAGACGAAGTTCGCTTTCGAGGTCTATGAACTTTTCCGAAAACGGAACGATGAATTCCGGCAGTTTGCCGAAAAACGCCTCAAGGAACCGTTTGATTTCACCGGAAACGACACTTACGTTCCGGATCGGCGCAAGGCTGCCCGTGCCGCCTCCCGTGCGGAACTGGAGGAACTCTGGGAAAAACGGTTGAAGAACGATATTCTCTATTATCGGCTTTTTGACCGGGCGATGAAGGAGGAGGCAGAGAAAGCCGAGGAGAAATTGTCCCCGGAAGAAAAGAAAGAGGTGGCCGTCGCCCGGGTGTGGGAAGGCAAGTCTCCAGAGGCGAAGGTGTTGCAGCGTCTGCGCGATGTGAATAACGACATCATGCAGAAAGATCGGATCGATATCCTTGGAATTTATTTGAATGCCCTTGCGCAGGTGTACGGACCGCACTCCAACTATTTCCCGCCGAAAGTCGATGAGGATTTCGACATCAGCATGAAACTTTCCCTGACCGGGATCGGCGCGACCTTGACCAGCAGCGACGGTTATATCAAGGTGGTCGAACTTGTTCCCGGCGGTCCTGCCGCGCTGGACGGCCGTTTGAAGGTCGAGGACCGGATCATCGCAGTGGCGGAGGGGGACGACGGCGAACCGGTGGACGTGATCGATATGCCGGTTTCGAAGGCGGTGAAGTTCATTCGCGGTCCGGAAAACACCAAAGTCCGGCTCACTGTGCTCCCCGGCGAAAAGGGACGCAATGCGGTTCCGGAAAGCATTGAATTGATCCGCGCCAAAGTGCAGCTGGTCGAAAGCGAGGCCAAAGGGGAAGTTCGTGAAGTCAAGCTCGCCGACGGTACGGTGAAAAAGGTCGGTATTGTGACACTGCCGAGTTTTTACATGGATTTCGACGGATTTTTCCGAGGCGATCCGGATGCGAAAAGCTGTTCAAAAGACGTCCGCCGAATTCTTGAAAACTTCAAAAAAGAGGGCGTCGATGCGGTCGTCATGGATTTGCGGCGCAACGGCGGCGGCAGTCTGCCCGAGGCGATCATGCTGACCGGATTGTTCATTCCCCGCGGGCCGGTCGTCCAGATTCGGACGGCGGATCGGGATGTGCAGGTGAAATCCGTGCCGGAGTCGCAGGCGGTTTATGACGGGCCGCTGGTGGTGTTGACCAGCAAGATGTCCGCTTCTGCGGCGGAGATTTTCGCCGCCGCGGTTCGTGATTGCGATCGCGCCGTCCTGGTCGGAGACAGTCGGACATTCGGCAAGGGAACGGTGCTGGACGTGGTGCCGCTGGAACGTTTTCTGCGGTTCATCGACAAGAAGTTCGAAGCGGGTTCCGCCACCTACGAGATGGCGATGTTCTATCGTACGGCCGGCGGGTCGGTTCAACAGCTCGGCATTGCGCCGGACATTCAGCTTCCTTCGCTTTCAGAACAGCTCGAAATCGGCGAAATGTTCATGGACAACCATCTGCCGTGGGATTCGATCAAGCCTGTGCCGCGGGATAAATTCGATCCGGAGCTTACGGCGAAGATCACCGATCTGAAGGCCGCCTCCCGGAGTCGAGTCGCGGCGAACCCTGAATTCGCCAAGCTTCAGAAGCGGATTGAGCTTTTCAACAAGTACAAGGATAAAAAAGAAGTTTCGCTGAACGAGGAACAGCGCTGGAAGGAGTATCTCGAAGAGAAACAGGTTCAGGAGGATTCCGAGAAGCTCTATGCAGAAGAGGCCGGTGTCTCTTCGGACGACGCAGTTGTCGATCCGGTGCTCGAAGAGGCGGCGAACATCGCCGGAGATCTCGCGAACTGGAAGGCCGTTCCGGAAAAAAGCGCCGATACGCAATAAAACGGGGAATTGCGGCTTGGCGCGAAACACTGTTGCCCTGTTACGGGCGGACGAGCGTTCCTGTCAACGGCGGAAGAGGATCAATGAATAAAATTGTCGGATTTTCCATACGTTTAGACGCCGATGATATCGAGCCGGTTGATTTTTTCGATGTCGGCTTCCGGGAATTGCGCGAGACACGCGGTCGCTGGCATTTGCGGCTCTGGGCGATCGGAGAGCCGCAGGCGTGTTCAATCGATGCTGAAGGAACGTATTCACTCGGGTTTCCTCCGTCGGAAGACCGGCTCAACCGTAACGTGCTGATCCATCCGCTGTCGGACGGATTCCGGATCGAAAATGACTGGCTCGGAGCGATTCCGGTCTTCTACAACGCCGTCAGTGGCCGGATTTCAACGCTGATGGGCCGGGTGCGCGACGATGCGGAAGTGGATCCGGTTGGTGCACGGGAGTTTTTTTCCTTCGGATTCTCGGTGTTTTCACGGACGCCGTTCCGCAATGTGCGGTTCATGCGCGCGTATTCCGCGCTGACGTTGACGGCGGACGGCCGGATTGTGGTGGAAAATGAAGCCGATCCGGTGAAAACGGAACTGGATCGTTCCGCTTCCACTCCCGCGGAGGTCGTCTCTGCTATGGAATCGTCGCTGCGCCGCGTGTCCGGAACGGTGATCGTGCCGACCTCCGGCGGATTCGATTCGCGTTTTCTCAATGCGTTGTTTCCTGAACCGGAACGGCTCCGCGCATTCACCTACGGCACGTCGGCGCGGCAGGAACGCAGTTTCGAAGTCCGGTACGCGCGGGCGGTCTGCGCACGGCTGGGGGTTCGCTGGGAGCAGATCGAACAAAAACAATATTTCAGTGAAATTCCCGCCTGGCATCGGATTTATGATTGTTCCACCCATTTGCACGGCATGTATCACATCGATTTTTACCGGACGATCCGTGAGCGGATGAAGGGAGAGACGGCGACGTTGCTCTCGGGCATTTACGGGGATGCCTGGAGCGGCAATGTTCGACTGCCGCAGATTGAAACGGCTGCGGAGCTGGAAGAGATCGCTTATCTGCATCGGGTGCGGGTCGATCCCGTCTCGCTGCTGCCGAAAACGGCTGAAGAGCGTGAAACGTTTTTCATCGAAAATCAGGAACTGCTCAATCATCCCGCCTCGGGTCCGGTTGTCATGGGGCGGTTGAAGATCATCCTGATCTCCTATATCGTGACGCTGCCGGAATATTTCGGCTGGCCCGCGTGGTCGCCGTTTCTCGATCTGCGCGTGGCGGGCGCCATGATGCGCCTGCCGGAACAGCTGCGGGAAAAACGATGCTGGCAGCGGGATTTTTTCCGCGCCCGCAATTTGCTCGTTGAGGATACGGTAGCGGCGGGCGACCGTTCTCACCTGCTGGAGTTGACGTTGTCGGAAAAATTCCGGTTCGAGCCGTTGACGGAAGCGTTTTTCACCGGTCTGGTGGAACCGGAATACGTTCGTAAAATCAATCAGGAACTCTCCCGGCACCACAGATTCGATCAAACCATCGCCCGGCTTCAGGCGACGCCGAAGGTCTGGCGTTTGCTGGAGTATTTTCAGATCGCGCCGCGCCGGGAGAGCGCGCTTAACGCTTATTACGTGTTGAAGGCGTTCGAATTGTCACGCCGGGAGCAGCTCCGCCGTTCATAACCCGGTCGGAAGATCGATGAACTCCGTTTCAATCCCGAATTTCCGACGAACCTCTTCCATTACCGCCCGCGGCCCGACGGTTTCCGAGGCATAGTGGCCGAGTGCGATCACCGCAACATTCAGTTCGCGGGCGATCGGCGCCATGACATGGGTCATTTCGCCGGTTACCAGGAGATCTGCGCCGAGCGCTGCGGCCTGTTCGAGCGCGTCCATTCCGCCGCCGCCGGAAACGACCGCAATCTTGCGTGCAATTCGGGCGCGGTCGCCGTAGAGTTTCGCTTCGCATTGCAATACCGTTCCCAACCGGGCGGCGAGTTCACCGTATGGTTCGAGCCGGGTCGGACGGCCGACGAAGCCGATCAGGACGCCGTCATATTCACAATAGGGGGTGCGTTCGGCAAGTTCAATCAAGCGGCAGAGTTCGGCGTTGTTCCCCAGTTCCGGGTGCGCATCGAGCGGCAGGTGCACCGCATAGAGCGAACAATTGTGCTGAAAGAGCACCCGCATCCGTTCAGCCACGATGCCGGTGAAGCGTTTCGGTTGCGCTCCCCAGCTCAGACCGTGATGGACGAAGAGAAAATCCGCGCCGCGCTTGACTCCCTCCTGAAAGAATTCAAGCGAGGCATCGACGCCGAATGCCGCCCGGTGCACCTCCGGCGTCCCTTCCAGTTGCAAGCCGTTGTTCGAATGATCACCGGAAAACGCGGCGAGCGACAAAGTGGAATCGAGATATTGAACAAGTTCCTGAAGTTTCATGGTATCGGGTCTCCTGTATCAGGCGATTTTTCATGATCGTCGTGTTTCAATTCGCTGTCCTCCGCCGCCGTCTCCGAAGCGTTCAGAAACCGTGCGGCAATCACGCGCCAGCGCAGGTCACGTTCCAGAAGAGGTGCGAATTCCTCCATTTGTTTCATGCGGCCGATTTCGATGATCTCCGGCGTCGTGCAGCGGAAGAGCACCGCACGGGGGCGGAGGATTCCCCAGCGCGTCAGATTCCGCTCCGCCCGGAAATAACGGTTTCGCGCGCGCTGATTGCGCACCAGCAGCCACACCGGGTACGCGAGCGCCAGAATCCAGAACGGCCAGACCGGCAATCGCGGCAGCAGAAACGACTGCACAATCTGCGCCGCCAGCAGCAAAAGTGTCGGAATGACGAAGAGAATCGCATCGTAATCGCGAATGAAACAATTTCCGAGATAACGGCGCAATCGTGACGGACTTGTCCGATAGGCGAAGAACTCCTCCAGCTCCACATCATGAAGCGGTTGACGCATCGAATGACAGAGTTCATGCGCCTGCAGTTCGCGGCGGTTGTAGAAAAGCCACCGTTCCCGCGTCCGGAACACCCCCCGGATCAGAAACACCGCCAGCGGCTCAACCGTGTCGCCGATCATGCATCCGCCCCAGAGCAATCCGACGTCGCGCGAGAGGAAAAATCCCGGCACGTGCCGGGCACGAAACCCGTAAAGCGTCTCGGTAAGGTCGCCGGCCTCCTCGATGATCTCCGGCGGGATCGCATCCTCCCGGGAGAGATGGATGCTCTCGAACACCGTGGCGGATCCTTCGGTGGCAAGTTTCTCCTGCAATGAAGTTTCCGCATCCGTGATCGCCTGAACCCGGGAGAGAAACGTTTCGGCGGATTCTCCGGGACCCGGCAGAAAGCCGGCCGCGTCCAGTGCAAGAATTTTCCGCCATGTTTCCTCCGGGATCATTTTCCGGCATCCGGTTCCGACGGCACGTCCGCGGGAACCGCCGGAGCGGAAGCCGTTTTCGGCTGCGGAGCGTTGGGAGGAGTGCCGTTGTTATTGTTGTTTCCGTTGCCGCGTTTTTTGTTGTTTTTCGCATTGCGGCGCGATTCACGATCGCGTTTTTCCATTCCGGCGGCGTTGTTTTTTTCCTCCCGTCTGCCGGAATCGCCGGCGGGGGTGCCGTTGTTGTTCCTGGAGGCGTTGCGGCTGCCGGATGCTCCCTGCGGCCGTTCCGGCGGCGGGATGATCGTGATCTCCGCGCGCGGAAATTGCACCACGCTGCCGCTCTCCAGCGTCACGGACACCTTCTGCGTAAGAAGATTGCGGTCGCTGATCCGACCTCGACCCTGCGGCGTGTCGCACCATTCACCGCGCCGGGGCATGGTTTTCTCCAGTTGCTGATAACCTTCGTGTTCGTACTTGAGGCAGCATTTCAGCCGCCCGCAGGCTCCGGAAATGGTCGACGGCGTCAGCGAAAGATCCTGTTCCTTGGCCATTTTGACGTTGATCGAATTGAATTCCTTGAGGAACCGGCAGCAGCAGAGCGGTTGACCGCAGACGGCGATCCCTCCGTAGATGCCGGTTTCGTCGCGGACGCCGATCTGGCGAAGTTCGATCCGGGTGCAGAGCGCGCGGGATAATTCCTTGACCAGTTCGCGGAAGTCCACGCGACCGTCGGCACTGAACTGAATCGTCACAAGTTTTCCGTCCAGCGAATAATGGGCGTTCAGAAGCTTCATCGCCAGATTGAGGCTCTCCACCAGAGACTGTGCCGTGCGCATCGCGGAGCGGGCTTTGACTTCATTCTCGCTCGCGGTGATGAGATCGGCATTTTCCGCCCGGCGCAGTGCGGAGGGAATTTCGCTCTGCCCCTTCGGCGGAACGGGCGTTTCGGTAATTACCCGGACGATTTCGCCCATGTCGGTATAGAAATCGCGCCGGAAGACACAACTGTCATGCAGTTGGAGTGCCAGCTCTTCGGCGGCTTTGAGGTCAACGGAACTGCCGTTGTCAAGTTTAACTGAAAAATATTGATCCATTCGGATCCTCCATCGTAAAAAAGAGTAACATCAACACAATATAGCAGTTCCGAACCTTTATTGCAAACGGCATTCAACGATGAAAAATTCGAGAAATCCGCTTTTCTCCCCTTTCAATCGCCGGATCTCCCGCGTCGGCGGCGCCGCCTCCAGCAGAAGGCGCAATGACGCTTCGTCGATCGTACGCCAGTACGGCGAGAGAATCAACGTGAATTCGTCGACTTTATGTGAGCGCAGCAGTTCGAGAAGTTTCGGGATGTCCTTGCCGGATTTGATGTAGAGCCATTGACGTTCAAAGAAGAGCTGAGGGGTTTGTTCCGGGAGAAAGAATACGTCGCTGAGCACCACCCGTCCGGGGGTCGCACGGATAACATCGGTCACGGCCGCGCCTTCCGTGGCGACGTCTTTCAGTTTTTGAATTCCGCTGAATTCCAGCAGCAGCGCCGCTGCGACGGTCAGAACCGCACCCAGTTGAAGCATCCGTTTCCGGGTGACGCCCAGCCGGAGAATTCCGATGGCCGACAGCGCCATCAGAAACGGTACGACGAAAAGAAAATGCCGCGCACTCCAGATCACGCCGATGTCGCTCCGCGTCAGGAAGGGGGGGAGCAAAAGCACGTAAATAAGGACGAACCATCCGAGCAGCCGGATGCGCCGCGCCCCCCGGCAACACAATGGGCGCCAGTTGAGCCAGAAGCCCGCGGCGAGCGGCAGCGCCGGAAACAGCCCGACCGCCATTCCGACCATTCCGGCGGGAGTTTGGCTCATTTCCCGCGCGAGAGCGAAATAAGCGAGTGCGGCGGCGAAAAAGATTCCAGTTTTGAGTGCCGCGTGACTTCGGATGCGGGGGAAAGCGCCGCAGACCGCCGGCAGTATCGGCGCCATCGCCAGCCATTTCTGCTGTGTGATGTGACTGAAGAAATAGAACCCATACGCCTCCGGGAGCGCGCCGAAGAGTTGTTCAAGGAGCGTCGGAGCGTTTCCGGATGTGTTGTGCGTGTAATAGAGTGCGCCGTGAAGTCCGAGAATGTGTCCGCTCTGGTACCATTGAAGAATCCACAACGCCGCCGCCGGCGGAATCGCGCCGAGAACGATACGTGAAAATTCCCGGATGCGGTGTTTCGGTTCCGCCGTCAGCAGCCAGGCGGCGCCGAGGGCGGCGGAAGCGAAATAGAACTCCTCCCGCAGCCAGAGGCCGAGGCCAAGCAGTATGCCGGTGAGGAGAAATTTCCGATGGAACAGTGCCAGAAGTGCGCCGCACAGCAGTGCGCAGCCCATTGTCATCTCCCAGAAGAGCTGCGAGTAGAAGGCAAATGGTGTTGCAAAGACAAGCCCCAGCCCCAGGCCCGCCGCCCAGAACGGCGGAATTCGGAGGAGATGGAGCAGTGCGAGAAAACAGCTCAGCAGCGCCAGCGTTCCGAGAATCGGCAGCACCGCGACGCCGCGTTCACCGAAAAGCCGGTAGAAGGGAATGGTCAGGACCGAAAAAAATTCCGGATAGACCGAACGGTATCCGCCGCCGAGCTCTTTGAAGTGAAAATCCCCGTCGGGAAAGAAACGGTTCCCGGGATCGATTTCAGCGGCCGGATTGACGACGGTCGCGCTGCCGTGCGCGATGAAATTCCGCATCAGGATGTATTTGTTGCCGTTGTCGGTGATCCAGACCGCTCCGGGCGGCAGCAGAAACTGCAACCCGGTTAAGACCAGTGCCGCGACAACGATTGTTCCGAATGCCGCACGCCGGAAAAGTCCGGTCGACGGGGATGGATTCATATTCTGCCGTCCGCCTCGAGCTGTTCGATTGCGAGGTGGCTTGAGATGCGGAACATCCATTTGAGCGCTTCGAAAAGCGGGAGCACCGGATCGATTCCGCGCCGCGCAACCGCATCCGCCTCGATTTCATACCACTCCCAGTAGGCGCGGGCCGCATTCTGCGGCCATTCGGAGAGTTTGAACGCGCCGGTGATCCGGTCGTCGGCGTAGATGGGCACCTTGCCGTCGAACATGCCGAGCATGGAGAAATCGTCGGGACGGCCGTTGACCATATTGGTCACCGCCTCGGCGGCGCGGGCGAATACGAAGGTGAACAGCGAGGAAATCTCATCCGAGGAGAGTTCGTTCACCCCGGTTGCGCGCCGTTCCGCCAGATGGCGGAACATCCGCAGAAAAAGTTCCTTCTCCGAATCGGCCAGCGCCGGTGCGGTCGCCACCTGACCGCGCAGCACATCCGTCCGCCGCGCCGCGTTGACGATCACCAGAGCCGCCGCCTGGGCGGTCATTGAACGACTGAATTCCGACATAATTCGTATTCTCCTGCCTGCGTCGTCGTTTTTTCCGTCAGCGCCGGTTGCCGAAGAGCCGCAGCAGCATCAGGAAGAGGTTGATGAAGTCCAGATAGAGTTCCAGCGCGCCGTAGATCGCGAGTTTCCGGCCGGTTTCCGCCTCGATCGCGCCTTCGCCAACGCCGATCGAGAGCTGTTTGATCTTCTGCGTGTCATAGGCGGTCAGTCCGATGAAAATAAAGACGCCGAGATAATTGATGATCGTCATCAGTGCGCTGCTCTGCAGAAACCAGTTGACGAGCGACGCGATGATGATTCCGATCAATCCCATGAACGCGAGGTTTCCGATCGTGGTCAGATCCTTTTTCGTCAGATAACCGTAGAGGCTCATCACGCCGAACGTTCCGCTGGTGATGAAGAACGTCGCCGCAATCGAACGCGGTTCGTAGACCAGCAAAATGGCCGAAAGCGTCACGCCGTTGAGCGCCGAAAACACCAGAAACATCAAGGTCGCCGCCGCCGTGCTCAACCGTTGGAACGCGGCGGAAAGCCAGATCACCAGTCCGATCTCCGCCAGGCAGAGCAGGAAGTAGACCATGGGTTTTCCGAGCGTCGCCCTGA
Organism: uncultured Victivallis sp.; assembly: GCA_944389815.1. Taxonomy (GTDB): domain Bacteria; phylum Verrucomicrobiota; class Lentisphaeria; order Victivallales; family Victivallaceae; genus Victivallis. The sequence continues at coordinate 43,469 of CALXNS010000105.1, forward strand.
GCAGCGCTTCATTGCTCCCGACCAGCAGCGCAAAACACGCGGTCACTGCAAGTCCCACGGTCATCCAGCCGTAGACGCGGTTGATGAAGTTCGTCTGGGTGAGCGCTCCGTCGTACGCCTCGTAGGCGGCGGGGGCGCGGTCGTATGAATTGCGGTTCATCATATTTCATTTCTCCTCAAAAAATGCCGACGGATCATTCCGTATTCCGGCGTGTGCTATTTTATAATAACACACGCGCGCGGAATTACAAGAATTTTATGGAAAAAGATTGACATTCATGCAAGATGGCTTTATGTTAATAACCGCAGGAAGAGGATGAGGATTCATTCCGTGTCACTATCATATTCTTTGAGGAGGGATGCGATTATGGAACAGAAAGACATTCAGGAACTGCAGGAACAGGTGCGTCTTCAGGCAGTGCCGCTTCAGCTCATCAAAACCGAAATGGGGCGGATCATCGCCGGTCAGGAGAAACTGGTCGAACGTCTGCTTCTGGCGATGATTTCCGACGGCCACGTGCTGCTCGAAGGGGTGCCCGGCCTGGCCAAGACGCTCGCAGTCAAGACGCTCGCGCAGACGTTGAACGGCACATTTTCCCGGCTGCAGTTCACGCCGGATCTGCTGCCCGCCGACGTGATCGGCACGCGGATCTACAACGCCGAAACCCATGAATTCTCCACCCGGATCGGTCCGGTTTTCGCCAACATCGTCCTCGCGGACGAAATCAACCGCGCCCCCGCCAAGGTGCAGAGCGCGCTGCTTGAGGCGATGCAGGAGAAACAGATCACCATTGCCGGAGAGAGCTTCAAGCTTCCCGCGCCGTTTCTGGTGATGGCCACGCAGAACCCGATCGAACAGGAAGGGACTTATCCGCTGCCGGAAGCGCAGCTGGACCGGTTCATGTTCAAATTGCACGTAAGTTATCCGGCGCGGAGCGAAGAGGCCGCCGTGGTCGAACGCATGGCGCATCCCGCCCCGGCGGTCACGGCACTGGCGGTGGCCAAGCTCGAGGACATCATGAACGCCCGGGCGCTGGTCGACAAGATCTACATCGATGAAAAGATCATCGAATACATTCTCGATCTGGTGATCGCCACCCGGCCCGGATGCCGTTCGGAACTTTCCGGGCGTCAGGCGGGCGCGCATCTCGACGAACTGGCCGGTTTGATCAGTTTCGGCGCGTCGCCGCGGGCGTCGATCGCGCTGGCGCTTGCGGCGCGCGGGGTTGCGCTGCTGGCCGGACGCGCCTATGTGCTGCCGCAGGATGTCAAGGAGATTGCGCCGGATGTGCTGCGTCACCGCATCGTGCTTTCGTATGAGGCGGAGGCGGAGAACATCGATTCCGACGCGGTCATCAGACAACTGCTCGCCGAATTGCGTACGCCGTAGGGCGTGCCGTCCGGTTGGAAACGTTGTTCTGTTACATCCAAAGTGTTTGAAAGCGAGGTTCATCCATGCTGCCTCCGGAACTTGCCAAACAAATCCGGCTGCTGGAGATTCGCACCAACCGGGTGGTCGATGAGATCACCGGCGGCGCGTATCGCAGCGCCTTCAAGGGGCGCGGCATCGAATTCGAGGAGGTGCGCGAATACACCCCCGAGGATGATGTCCGCGACATCGACTGGAACGTCTCGGCCCGGATGGGGTCGCCCTATATCAAAAAATACGTCGAGGAACGCGAACTGACCGTCCTGCTGCTGGTCGACGTTTCCGCCTCCGGCGCGTTCGGTTCCGCCGAGAAGAACAAGCGCAGAACCGCCGCGGAACTGGCCGCTCTGCTGGCCTTCAGCGCCGGCCGCAACGGCGACAAGGTGGGGTTGATGATGTTCAGTGATCAAATCGAACTTTACGTGCCGCCGCGCTCGGGAAGGATTCACACCCTGCGCCTGATTCGGGAGATGCTCGCATTCGAACCGCGTTCGAAGGGGACTGACATCGATCTGGCGTTGCGGGAATCCACGCAGATTCTCAAGAAGCGCAGCGTCGTCTTTCTGCTGAGCGATTTGATCGCCGACAATTTCGAATCGAGTCTCAAGATCTTGAACCGGAAACACGACGTGGTTGCCGTGCAGATTTTCGATCCGGTCGAACACCGCTGGCCGTCGCTGCTGCCGGTGGTGGTCGAGGACGCCGAAAGCGGCGAATTGATCCGGTTCGGCGGCGGGAATCGTTCGCTGCGGCATCTGGATCAGGAACTGGACGCGGCCCGGGCCGAGCGCCGGGAGATCTGCCGCCGCGCCCGCGTGGATGTGATCGAACTGGAAACCGGCGGCGAGGTGCTGCGCCCGGTGATTGAATTCTTCGCCCGGCGCCGGACCCGTTTGAACAACCGGGGGTGAACATCATGAAAAAATTCTGGAAATTCATAGCCTGGCTGATCGGGTTTCTGATTTTGGCTGCGGTGCTGGCCGTCGGTTCCGGATATCTGTGGTCGTTCCGGTTGAATTCGGAACCTCTGACGTTTCCGTCGATGGTTGCGGTGGCGCCGCAGGGGGATCTGCCGCTCGACCAGGGGATGCATGTTTCGCTGGAATTCGAGCTGCCCCTCTGCCGGAAGGTGGAGAAAGCCGTTCTCGAACCCGGCGAAGGCTGCATCGTTGCCGGGGACGTGAAAATTGAGCGCGGACTCTGGAAATGGTCGCGCCGCGTCTGGCGCATCGAGGGGGAGTTGCGCGCTCTCCGGCCCGGAGAGGTAATTCCCGGGGTGTTGACGTTTGAAATTTCTCCCGCCGAAAAAGGGGGGGAACCCTTCGTTGAAACGGCGGCGGTTCCCGGGTTCACGGTGCTCCCGCTTCAACTGCCGCCGGATGCGCGTCCCGCCCTGGCCGGTGCGGTGGATTTTTCCGGTTCGGGGCGGCATGGGAATCTCTGGTGGTGGTTGTTGCTGATTCCCGCGGCGCTTCTCATCTGGTACTGGATGCGTCGCCGTTCCGGGACGGAGCGGATTCTGCCGCCGTGGGAACGGGCGCTCGCGGCGTTGCGTCGACTTGGAGACGATGTGGCCGGCGGCCGTATTTCGCTGGAGACCGGATTCGTCCGGTTGACCGATCTGGTTCGCAATTATCTTGAGGTGCGTTTCGCGTTGCCCGCATCGACCCGGACAACCGCTGAATTTCTGGACGAACTCAATGATCCGGCCAGTCCTCTGCCGCCGGAACAGCGTCCGTTTCTCCGGGAATTTCTCGAAATCGCCGATCAGGTGAAGTTTGCCAAGGCGCCGCCGGATGACGCCCAGTTGCGCAATGCGATGGCCCGCGCCGGAGAATTGATCGCTTCCACACGCGTGCGGGAGGAGGACGGGAGCTCTGAAAACGCGGCGCCCGGAACCGGCGTGAAGGCGGAACGGGAGGAGGGAGTGCGCCATGTTTGAATTTGCCTATCCATGGGTTTTATTTTTCCTGCTGCTTTTGATTCCGCTTTATTTTTATCTCGTCTACTGGAAACGGCGGCCGTCGATCGTGGTTTCGACGGTTCAACCGTTCCGGAAGGCGCGGACGGTGCGGCGGCCTTCTTTTGTGCATTGCTGCATGCTGTTGGCGGGAGCGGTTTTGATTGTTGCGCTTGCCCGGCCGCGTTTCGGGGATGAAAAGGTGATGATCCGCTCGCAGGGGATTGACATCATTCTCGCGATCGACCTCTCCGGCAGCATGGAGGCGATGGACGTCCCCCGCTCGATCACCAGCGGACGGCAGTTGATGGATGCGGTTCGTTCCGGCGAAGTCAAAAATCGTCTGGAAGTTGCCAAGGACGAGATCCGCCGTTTCATCGAGGCGCGCCCGAATGACCGGATCGGTTTGATCGGCTTTGCTCCGCTTGCATACAGCATCGCGCCGCCGACGCTCGATCACGCCTGGCTTTTCGCCCATTTGAAGCGGCTTGAACCGGGAATGATCGGCGATGCCACCGGCATTGCTTCGCCGCTCGCCTCCGGCGTAAGCCGCTTGAAGGATTCCGACGCCCCCCGCCGGGTGCTCGTGCTCTTCACCGACGGGCGCAACACCGCGGAGAACCGTTTGACTCCGGAACAGGCCGCCGCTCTGGCGAAGGAGTTCAATGTGATCATTCATACGGTCGGGATCGGCAGCCGGAACGCATATGTCATGGTGGACAACGGTTTCATGCCGATTCAGGATGAATTCGATGAGGAATTGCTCCGGTCGCTTGCTTCGATTTCCGGCGGCAGTTATTTCCACGCCGAGGATGCCGAGGGCATGCGCAAGGTCATGGATGAGATCAATCAATTGGAGAAGACCACCATTGAACAGCCGAAGTACATCGAATTCCGCGAATACGCTCCGCGATTCGCCCTTCTCGCGCTCGGTTTGATGGTTTTAGGGCTGATTGCAGATTGCACCTGGGAACTGCGTCTCCCCTAGGCGGGTGGCACCCGCTGGCATGTAACGGCACGTTCGTCGCTGCGCTCCTTCTTGTGCCGCTGGGGGCTGCCGCCCCCCGGCCCCTGCGTGGTTACGGGAAGGACAGGTCACCGGAGGTGACCGTCGGTCAAGGGCTGTGCCCTTGTGCGGAGTCCAGAGGGCGCACAGCCCGCTGGCGGGATTGTTAAGGGCGGAGCCCTTGACGTTGCGTTGTCGGCAGCTCCTGCTTCAATGGAAAATTTCCTTCCGTCAAGGAAGAGAATTTTCCGCTGCCGACAACGGCGCAGCAACCTTTTCAGGTTGCGAGCATTCCGACCTTTGTTCTCAGCATAATGACTCCCGGACGAATCCAATCTACCCGATTTTGTGGCGCCGAAAAATCAAAACCCATGTTGCAAAATCTCCGCCATGATCCTATATTGAAGAAATGTGAGAAATCTTCAGAGGTGGAATTATGCTCGAAAATAATTATTGGCGCGGCAACTTCTGCGTGGAAGTCAATCCGGCTCCGGGAACACTCGTCATTTTCGGCGCATCCGGCGACCTGGCGAAACGGAAACTTTTTCCCGCACTCTGCCATCTTTATCGCCGCGGATTGCTTCATGAGGAGTCCCGTATCGTCGGCTGCGCCCGGACGGACTATTCCGATGCGACATTCCGGGATCATCTGCGCGGCGAATTGAACGGAAATTGTTCGGAATGTGAAAGATTTCTCGACCGCGTTCATTATCAGCGCCTCGATTACGGCGTTCCCGCCGATTACACCGCCCTCTCCCGGCGGCTGGACGAACTGGAAAGTTCCGGCGAACTTCCCGCCAACCGAACCATTTATCTGGCGATGCCCGCCGCGCTTTATCCGGCGATCATCGGTGAACTTTCCCGCGCCGGGCTGTTGACCGAACCCGGCGATGGACGCTGGCGGCATGTGGTATTGGAAAAACCGTTCGGGCGCGATTCCGCTTCCGCTGAAGAACTGGATCGTTTTCTGCATTCGCATCTCCACGAAGATCAGATCTACCGGATCGATCATTATCTCGGCAAGGAAACCGTCCAGAACATCATGATGCTGCGCTTCGCCAATTTGATCTTCGAACCGGTCTGGAATGCGCATTACATCGACCATGTGCAGTTGACCGTTGCCGAAACGCTCGGCGTCGAGCATCGCGCCGGATATTACGATCACGTCGGATTGTTGCGGGATATGTTTCAGAATCACATGCTCGAAATGCTCGCGATGGCGGCGATGGAAATGCCCGGATCGTTTTCTCCCGACGCCGTGCGGGATGAGAAGGTCAAATTGATCGAATCGATCCGCCCTTTCCGGCGTGAAACGTTTGCCGAAGACATTGTGCGCGGCCAATATCAGGGCTATCGGCAGGAGCCCGGCGTCGCCCCGGATTCCCGGACGGAAACTTTTGTCGCGGCGAAAATCATGATCGACAACTGGCGCTGGAAGGGGGTGCCCTTTTATCTGCGGTCCGGAAAAAAACTGGCGGCCCGCCGCAGTGAAATCGCAATCGTTTTCAAAAATATTCCCCATTCGATTTTTGCGCCGATCCGGGCCGAAGAGATGCAGCCGGACACTCTTGTTTTGCGCGTTCAGCCCGACGAGGGAATGGAGCTGACCATTCAGGCCAAGCAGCCCGGCCCGAAACTCTGCATGGGCGGGTTGACCTTGAACTTCCGCTATTCGGACCTCCCCGGCGGCGAACAGTTCGAAGCCTACGAACGGTTGCTGCTCGATGCCATGCTCGGCGACCAGACGCTCTTCATCCGCAGCGACGTGATCGCCGCGAGCTGGCGGCTCTTCACTCCCGTGCTGGAACACTGGGACGCGCTGCCGCTTGCCGAATACTCCCCCGGAACTCAGGGCCCTGATGAAGCCATGCGGCTTTTCGCGGGAACTCAAAGAGAGTGGCGCGAAATCCGGTAACGAATCATCCTGTCTCATGGCAATGAACGGGAAAAATCTGGGAGAATAGGGAATGTCGCGAAGATTGAACCTGCTGGTTCTGTTGTGTGGTTCTCTGCTGCTGATCCCCGGCGCAGGTGCCGGATCGGTGACGGCGCTGTTGCGTGACAACGGGAAGGCGTTGCTGAATCCGGGCATGGGCTGGACGATGCATTTTTATTCGAATGTGCCGGAACATTACGGTTCGAAACTGGAGCCGTCGGATACATTGGAGTGGTTTGAAGGGTGTTCGGTGATCTATTTGCGTTTGCCGTGGGCGTTCCTCGAACCGTCGGAAGGGGAATTTCACTGGTCGGTGATCGATACGCCTGCTCAGCGCTGGATTTCACAGGGAAAAAAGGTTGCATTCCGGTTTACCACCTCCGAAAACTGGCTGGAATATGCGACGCCGCGCTGGGTCGAGGAGGCGGGGGCGAAAATGGTCCGTTACAATTTTCCCACCGGGCCGGCTCCTGACGGCGCCGTCGCCGATCCGGTGTTCGACGATCCGGTCTATCTGGCGAAATTGCGCAATTTTCTTCGGGCGGCGGGAGAGAGGTACAGCGGAAATCCCGACGTCGCCTTCATCGATGTCGGGACATTCGGGTTGTGGGGTGAAGGCCACACGCTGATGACGCAGAAATTGACGCCGGAGGAAAATGAACGGCTCGCCCGGCTCCACGTCGATCTGCATAAGGAGTTCTTTCCCGATACGCAGCTGGTGATCTCAGACGATGTGATCGGCCCCGAAACTCCGGGAGCGGATTTCCCGCTGATGCGCTACTGCCGAGAGCGCGGGGTTTCTCTGCGGGACGATTCGATTCTGGTGCAGGCCGGCGAGAAGGCTTATTTTCATGCGGAACTTGCGCAGGCGTTCTGGCCGTCGCTGCCGGTCGTGCTCGAACACGAACATTACGGCAACTCCCTCGCAAGCGGTGCATGGGATCCGGAAATCTTGCTGCGCGCAATCGAGCAGTATCACGCAAGTTACATGTCCATTCACTGGTGGCCGGAAATCGAGTGGCGCGCGAACATCGACGTCATTCGTGCCGCCAACCGCCGCCTCGGTTATCGGATTGTGGCTGCTGAGGTAACGTATCCGGAAAAAATCGTTCCCGGGGAATCGTTCGGCATTTCGCTTCGGATCGGCAACGCCGGAGTTGCGCCGCCGTACCGGGATCTTTTCCCCGCGTACACCGTGGTTGATGCGAACGGCGGAATCGTCGGTGTGCTCACCGACGAGACGTTGAATGTGCGTCATCTGCCGGTGGGTGCGCCCGGACAGGTGCCGTTTCAGGAACATGTTTCGCGGCTGGTGCTCGATGCTCGCGCCCCGGTCGTCAAGCCGGGGAAATATACGCTGCTGTTTTCGATCGGGCGGCGGGACGGGAATCCTGAAATTCAACTGCCGCACGACGGAGCCGATTCCCGCGGACGAATTCCGCTGGGCGAGATCGAAATCATCGAATGATGCGATTTATCGCGGGATTCAAGGGTAGATGGACCCGCCTTCTCCGAAAAGGGCTTTGCGGAGCAGGCGCCGCACGAGCGGGTTGCCGCTGATCTGCGGATTGCTGCGTATGAAATAACGCCGATCCGGTTCGTTGTCTTCCAGAAAGGAGTTGAAATAATCGTTGAGCACTTCGCCGACGGCGCCGGAGCGGGAGATTCCCGCCGCACAGTTGATGAAAAGTTCCCGGCTCCGGTCGATGCGTTTGACGAAATGAACGATCTGCTGCGCGATTTCTTCGTTGAACCGGATGCAGGTGGTGTCCGACTCCGGCGTATTGTCCGTGATGTCATCGAACTGCAGTTTGAGGATATTCTTTCCTGTGAGCGGAACGGCGCAATTCGGATCCGGTTCGAAGGAGTTGCGGATGGTGATGAAATTTTTACTGCGCCAGAACTCCGAATCCCGTGATTCGTACAGCGGCAGCGGCGAATCTCCCCGGAAATGTTGACGATACCAGAGCTGGCCCACGACGCGGATTTTCATTTTCGCACCGCTGCCGGGGCGACGCATTCATCCGGAGTGACCGAACCGGCAAGCTGCCGGAACAACTCCTCCGGAGTCGAACCGACCTTCAGGAGTTCCCGGTGCCGGGCACTGACGAATCCCTCATCGATGCTTCGTGCAATCAATCTGAGCAGCGGATCGAAAAAACCGTTGACGTTGAGGATTCCGACTGGAAGTTTGTGGCCGCCGGAACGGATTTTCCGCAGCGCGAGCGCATCGAAGAGCTCGTCCCACGTGCCGAAACCGCCGGGCAGCGCGATGGCCGCGTCCGCTCTCCGGAGCATTTCCGCTTTCCGTTCGGCGAGGGTTGCGCTTACGAGACACTCCGTCAGACCGGTGTGGCGGAGTTCGCCGGAGAGCCCGGAAGTGAACACTCCGGTCACGGCGCCGCCGTTCTCCAGAACCGAATCGGCCAGAATCTTCATGAGTCCGGAATTGCTTCCGCCATAGACCAGCGTGATCGCGTGCGCGGCGAGAAATCGTCCGAGCCCGGCGGCCGCGTCGGCGTAAACCGGATCCGCCGGAAGACGGGATGAACAATAAACCGCAACCGATCGAATACGGGAGATTTTTCGTTCCAGAGCTGTTGTGTTCTTCATTTCATATCCGGATTTTTTGGGGTGGGAGGGGTATGGGGTTCCGAAGATTGATTGTTCACGGCGGCGAAGTCAAGTTTATCACATCCCGGAAGGAAATGCAAGCGCGGCGCGGGAAATTTCCCGGAATTTCTCATGGGGCGATCCCGGCGAAAATCATTCCGGCGGTTTGAAAACCATCCTCCTTCAGGATATATTTACCGGAAGCGAACAACAAATGCGGTGATGCAGCAATCATGAATCTCGAACACGTGAAATGGCTCGGCGTTCCCGGTCGAACGGTGATCGGCTGGGATTCGGAATCCGCACCGGCTCCATATTTTCGCCGGGAATTCGAATTGCAAACGTCGTTGCGCGGCCGGATTGCAATCTGCGGACTGGGGTTTTATGAACTTTATCTCAACGGCCGCCGCGTCGGCGACGCCCGGCTTGATCCCGCACCGTCGATCTATGACCGCCGGAGCCGGTTCGTCGTTTATGACGTTTCGCAATATCTGCGCGCCGGACGCAACGTCGTCGGGGTGATTCTCGGCAACGGCTGGTACAACTGCCGCACCGAGGAGGCATGGAATTTCGACAAGGCTTCCTGGCGTGATTATCCGAAGTTCGCGCTGCGGCTGGAGTCCGACGGAGGAGAAGTCATTCTTGAAAGCGATGACAAATGGCGCGTCACCGAATCGGGACCGATCCGGTTCAACGAGTTGCGCAACGGTGAATTTTACGATGCGCGTCATGAACTCTCCAACTGGAACGATTCTCCGTTCGATGATGCCGGCTGGGTTCCAGCGGTGTTCGTCGCGCCGCCGGGCGGAGTGCTTACGGAACAACTTGCGCCGCCCTGCCGGGTGATGCGTTCCATTGAAGCGGTTGCGATTGTTACGCTTCCCGACGGTCGGATCGTGGCGGATTTCGGGATCAATCTTTCCGGTCACGTCCGGCTCCGGGTGCGCGGTCGCGGCGGCGCGCAAATCGAGCTGCGTTACGGTGAACGGCTCCATCCCGACGGTTCGCTCGATCAGGAACATATCGCCAAATTCACGTTTTCCGGCGAGTTCCAGTGCGATTGTTACACGCTGCGGGGAGATCTGCCGTTTGAGGAGTGGGCGCCGCGTTTCACCTTTCACGGGTTTCAATATTGCCAGGCGGAAATCCGGGGGGAGACGGAAATTCTTTCGCTCACGGCGGAGTTTGTCTACAGCGCCTTCGAGGACGCGGGCGATATCGAGTGTTCCGATGAGATGGTCACGCAGCTTCAGAAGATGGTGCGCACCAGTTACGCGGCCAACTTCGTCGGCATCCCTTCCGATTGTCCCCACCGGGAAAAGAACGGCTGGACCGGCGACGCACAATTGGCCGTCGAGGCCGGATTGTGCAATTTCCACGCGGCGCTCAATCTGGAAAACTGGCTCGAAACCATGGCCGATTCCCAGCGTCCGAACGGTCAGTTCCCCGGAATCGTGCCGTCGTGCGGCTGGGGGTACAACTGGGGTGCGGGACCGGCATGGGATGCGGCGTTTTTCGTGATTCCGGCGGCGATTTATCTCTATACCGGACGGGAGGAGTTTTTCCGGACGCATTTCGACGCGATGCTTCGATATCTGGAGTATGCCGCAGACCGTTCTTCGGGGGATCTGGCCGATTACGGTCTCGGCGACTGGAACCACGTCGACAACTCCCGCATCGCACCGCCGGAATTGACTTCGAGCTGTTACATTTTCCATTGCAATAAACTTGCCGCCCGTTTTGCGCGGATCCTCGGCCGCGATTCCGATGCCGTGATGCTTGAAGAACGCGCCGGACGCATTCGGCAGGCAATCAATGCGCGCTATTATATTGGAGACGGCGTTTACGCTCACGGCGAAATGACCGCGCTGGCGGCGCCGCTCTATTTCGAGGTCGCGCCGGATGCCGAACGATTCCGGATCGCCGCGGAACTTGAGAAAATCGTCCGTGCTCACCGATGCATTCCCGATTTCGGCATCATCGGTGCGAAAACCGTCCCGCGCGCGCTGGCCGACGCCGGATACGTCGAGACCGCGTTCCGGCTGCTGACGCAGGTGGAATATCCCGGCTGGGGCTGGTGGGTGCGTCAGGGTGCGACTTCGCTCTGGGGGAACTGGCACGGGGAGGCGTCGCGCAATCACATCATGTTCGGCGATGTTTCGGCATGGTTTTTCCGTTATCCCGGCGGGCTGGAGCCGGAGTGGGAGGCTCCGGGATTTTCCCGCATTCGCCTGAGGCCGCGGCCGATCCGGAGTCTGGAAAAATTCCGGATGTCCCACGACACCCCGCACGGCCGGATCGAGGTGATGTGGCAATGGCGCGGAAATGAAGTTGAAATCGAATATCGCGCTCCGGAGGGAGTGGAGTGCATTCTGGAGGAGTTTCATGAGTGAATTTCGACCCTGTATCGATCTGCATGACGGCAAAGTCAAACAGATCGTCGGCAGCACGCTGACCGACGACGGCGGCAGTTTGCAGACCAATTTCATCGCCGACCGGGCTCCGGAGTGGTACGCGGCGCTCTACCGGAGCGACAATCTGACCGGCGGTCACGTCATCCAACTTGGTTCCGGCAATGAAAACGCGGCGCGCGCGGCATTGGCGGCGTGGCCGGGGGGACTTCAGCTTGGCGGCGGCGTCACGGCGGAGAATGCACAGTTCTGGCTCGACGCCGGAGCCGCGCAGCTGATCGTGACAAGCTACATTTTTTCCGACGGCGAACTCAAACGCGACCGGTTGGAGAATTTATTCCGGAAGACCGGCCGCGAACGTCTGGTGCTCGATCTTTCGTGCCGCAAACGTGAAGACGGACGCTATTACATCGTCACCGACCGCTGGCGGAAGTTCACCCGCATGGCGGTGACGCGCGATACGTTGGAATTCCTCTCGCAATACGCGGTGGAGTTTCTGGTTCACGCCGTCGATGTGGAAGGCAAACAGGCCGGGATCGACCGGGAACTCCTCGGACTTCTGGCCGCGGAGTCGCCGATCGACTGCGTTTACGCCGGTGGAATCGCATCCTTTGCGGACATTGAAACGATCCGGACGGCGGGTGCGGGGCGGATTCATTACACGATCGGTTCGGCGCTGGATCTTTTCGGCGGTCCGCTTCGTTACCGTGACGTAGTTGCGCTGAGCCGTCGTGCTGCACAATAATGCCGACCGATGATGACGCCGCCCCCTGAAGAGAATGGCTTTCACCGCGTCGCTCCGGAAGGATTTGCCCGCGAAAGGCAATTACTCTTTCCTGTTTTCCGTCGGGAAGGAGGCGCGTAACCTTTCCGGAAGCCGGCGCATGATTGAGAGCAGATGAATCATCCGCAATTCAAGTGGATCGCGGTAATCGACGATCGGCTGCATGCCGTTGACGCGGTAAACGGTGCCGCCGGGATTTTTCAAGGTGACGCGTCCGTCGATCACGGAGAAGATTTCGTACCCCGCGCGCGCGGCGAGGATCCGCAACCGAACCGCGTCAAGCAGATTTTTTGCCGTCGGCGGTAATTTCCCGTACCGGTCGCGGAGCTCGTCGGCGAAGTCGTTCAGCGCGGTTTCGGATTCGAGCGCTCCGAGCTTCCGGTAGGCGTCGAGCCGGAGGCGGGTTTCGGAGATGTATTCGGGGGGGAGCGCGGCGGCGAGGAAGCCCTCCGGCGCGTTGAGCGTGAAACTGATGAAGTCGATCGTCATCTCCACTTCGGGCAGAAATTCAGCTCTGGCGCCGCGAAGTTTGCCGACTTCCTGTTTGAGGAGCTGGCAGTAGAGATCGAATCCGATGGAGTTGAGGTGTCCGGATTGTTCGGCGCCGAGCAGATTTCCAGAACCGCGGATCTCCAGGTCGCGCAGTGCAAGTTGAAACCCCGCGCCGAGATTCGAACAGCGCCGGATCGCCGCCAGACGTTTTCGCGCATCGCTGCCGACGAGATCGCTTTTCGGCAGCAGCAAATACGCATACGCCTGCCTGGTCCAGCGCCCGACCCGGCCGCGCAGCTGATAGAGTTCGGCCAGGCCGAACCGGTCGGCGCGTTCGATGATGATCGTGTTGGCGTTGGGCACATCGAGGCCGGATTCGATGATGGTGCTGCAGATGAGGCAGTCGATTTTGCGTTCGAGGAATGCGGTCATGACCATTTCGAGTTCGCCTTCGGCCATCTGTCCGTGGGCGACAGCGAATTTCGCCTCCGGAACGAGTTCGCGCAGCTCCTCGGCCTTCTCCTCGATCGTGCGGACGCGGTTGTGGAGGTAATAGATCTGCCCGCCGCGGGCAAGTTCGGCCTTGATGGCGGCGGCGATCTGATTTTTTTCTTCGGGAGCGATGATGGTTTTGACCGGGAGGCGCAGTTTCGGCGGCGTCATCAGCGTGCTGAGGTCGCGCGCGCCGGCCATCGCGAGGTACAGCGTGCGCGGAATCGGCGTCGCCGACATGGTCAGAACATCCACTTCAGCCCGGAAGCGGCGCAACCGCTCCTTGTGCTTCACGCCGAACCGCTGCTCCTCGTCGATGACGACCAGTCCGAGATTTCTGAACTTGATCTCCGGATTGCAGAGTCGGTGAGTGCCGATGACGATATCGACGCCGCCGGTTTCAAGCTGCTGGATGATTCTGGCCTGTTCGGCGGCGGAGCGGAAGCGGCTGAGCACTTCGATCGTGAAGGGATATTCGGCGAAGCGCTCCCGGAACGAATGATAATGCTGTTGTGCCAGTACCGTGGTCGGCGCGAGCACAGCCGCCTGAAATCCTGCGGAGACCGCTTTGAAAACCGCGCGCATGGCGATCTCGGTTTTGCCGTAACCGACGTCGCCGCAGAGCAAGCGGTCCATCGGCCGGTCGGATTGCATGTCGGACGAGATTTCCCGCGTGGAACGTTGCTGGTCCGGCGTGTCCGGAAATGGAAACGCCCGCAGAAACGCCCGGGTTTCCGCCGTGTCGGCCGGGAAACGGATTCCCGGCGCCGACTGACGCATCGCCTGAAGGCGCAGCATGTCGGCGGCGTAGGAGTGAACGCTTCTGCGCGCCTCCTCCTTGTCGCGTTTCCAGCGTGCGCCGCCGAGAGCGTGGAGCCGCACCTTGCCGACTGCGCCGAGATAACGGCTCACCTTGTGCGCCTGCAGAAACGGCACGTAAAGGAGTTGATTGTTCTGATATTCCAGCACCAGAACTTCGCGGGAAATTCCGCCGCTGGTCAGCACCTTGAAGCCGCGGAAGATGCCGATGCCGTGGTCGAGATGCACGGCGTAGTCGCCTTCATCGAGTTCGGCGAGCGAAAAATCCGGCACCTGGCGCGCTTCGGGATCCGCACTGACCGGGGCGACTTCCGGAGTGACGGGCGGGGTGAACCCCTCCCGGACGAAGCCCGCGCTGACGAGTTCGCGTTCGGTCACGACATCAAGCTTGATGTCGGGAATGACGAATCCGGCGGAGAGCGGAGCTGCCGCGAACTCGATTTCCGGGTCGTCAAACCCGTTTTTCACGGCCCAGTTTTCGAGCACGGGAATGTCTTCATTGTGTGTGGCGAGGAACGCTACGTGAAAGCCGTCCGCCAGATGTTCGCAGATCTGCTGTTGAAGGATGCGGCATTTGAGTCCGCTTTCCGTGGAACGGGTTTCGGTTCCGGCCGCGGGAGTGTCGCATTCTGCGAGGTCGGAGGGCAGAATTTCCGCACCGGGGCTCTCCGGATGATACGCGGCGGAACCCGCATCATAGAAACAGGCGATGCATCCGGCCGCCCGGCGTTCCGACTCAACGGCTTCCAATCGGTCGAGGAGTTCGGTTCCGGAGTATTTTTCAAGTCGTTCGCGGGCCAGTTCCGGATAAAGTTCCAGAAAGAGCCAGTCACGTCCGGTGAAGTAGTCGAAAAGATCCCCCCCGGCCGCGCCGCCGGCGGTAATGCCGCCGCGGGCGATGATCCGGTAGGAGTCGATTTCTCCGGTCGAACGCTGATTCTCCGGCGAAAATCCGCGCAGCGACTCGATCGTATCGCCGAAGAATTCCACCCGGCAGGGGAAGTCGTGCGCCGGACTGTAAAGATCGATGATGCCGCCGCGCCGGGAAAATTCACCGGCGACGGTGGTTTCGTATTCGTCGTCGTAATCGAGTCGAACCAGTTTTTCCGTCAGTTCGGCCGGAGGGATCTCCATTCCCGGCCGGAGTTCGAGCATTGCCTCGCGGCAGTCGTCCGGGCGTGGCGCGGGACCCAGTAATGCGTGGACGCTGCCGACGAGGAGATCGAATTCGCCGTTGAGTGCGGCGTTGAGCGCGCGTGCGCGGCGACTTTCGCCGCCCGGAAAGAGCAGTTTTCCCCGGGATGCTTCCGGCATGGGCAGAACGTGCAGTTCCCGGCCGGCCTCCCGGGCGAGAACTTCGATTTCCGCGACGATCCGGTCGGCGAAATTCAGATCGGGCACGGCGCAGACAACCGGGCGGACCGGCGAGGACAAAGCGGTGCGGAGCAGAGTCGGTGCGGCAACGGAAAAATCAACTCCGGCGCGCGAAAGTTGCGCTTTTTCCGGCAAATTCAGGAAAAAATTCCAAAAAAAGCGCCAGTTGCATTGTTTTTTGAGTTGATTTTTTATGTCAGGCATATAGATTGTTAGATTTAGGAAATTGATTCCATTTGAAGCGGCGCAAAAAATATAGCTGGTGATTTTGCAGCCGCATATTTATTTTAGCGGAAGAGACAACCCGCCTTCACATATTATAGGTGGAAAACGGTTTTTTTAAAGCCTGGTCGGGCCTGATTTCGCAAAAAAATTTTATTTTTTATAGTTTATGCCGGAACGGCAAATCAAAAGAGGATCTCATGGCAGAAAAGAAAAGCGCGGCCACGGTGCTGGACAATGAAGGCGCCCCGGTCGCGGAAAGTGTGGAATCGGGTAAGGTTCGCATCAGCGCGGCGGTGCTCCGCAATGAATCGACGATCGGCGCTCCGCTCGAATTACCCGAATTGGACGAAGAGTCGGAGGAGGATTCCTCGGAACTTGAAATCTCCGCTGCTCCCCGGTTGAGCCGGAAGCTGGTCATCAAACGGGTGGAAGCGCCTCCGGTGAAGTTTGCACCGAAGAAAGTCGCCGCCGCAGAGAAGGCTCCCGCGGAATCCCGTCGCCGTCGTCCGGCGGAAGCGGCGGCCGCCCGGCCCCGGACCAAGCAGGAGAAGGATTCCGCCCGGAAGATCGCCCTCGACAGCAAGGTCATCGCCGGCGCCAAGAACGATACCATGAAAGTCTATATGGGCGAAATCGCCCGTATTCCGCTGGTTAACAAAAAAGAAGAGGCCGAACTGGCCGACGCCATCCACAGTGAAGACTGCTATCGCCACGAGGACGCCCGCTCCACGCTGATCAAGGCGAATTTGCGGCTCGTGGTCAAGATCGCTCACGATTTCAAGGGGCTGGGATTGCCGCTGCTCGACCTGATTTCCGAAGGAAACATCGGGTTGATGCGGGCGGTTGAAAAATTCGATCCCGCCAAAGGTGCGAAATTCTCCAGTTACGCGGCCTGGTGGATCAAACAGTCGATGCGGCGTGCGCTGGCCAACCAGAGCCGCACGATTCGTATTCCGGTGCAGTCCGCGGGCAAGATCAACAAAATCAAATCCGTGCGGATGAAACTCGCCGAAGAGCTCGGACGGGAACCGACCGACGCCGAAATCGCCGAACATCTCGATTTCAGCGAGCGGACCGTCGCCGGATTGCGTCTGGCTGATCTGCGCACCTTCTCGCTGCACGACCCGATTCAGCAGGGCGAAGAGGGCGAGTTTCAGGATATCATCCCCGACCGGCACGCAATGACGCCCGATCAGATTCTCGGCGATGTCGAATCTGTGTTCCGGCTGATGGATCTCCTTGAAAAACTCGAGGAGCGCGAACGCCGGATCCTCGAAATGCGTTTCGGACTGCGCGGCAACCGGCCGCTGACGCTTGAAGAGGTCAGCCAGGAGATCGGACGTACCCGCGAACGGGTTCGCCAGATTCAGAATCAGGCGCTTTCGAAACTCAAGCAGCTTCTGGTCGACGAGGCTGGATTCGCGGCAGATTGAGGTGCGCTTGCAATTATTTTGAATTATGCTATATTAAAAGATACGTCAACAATTAACATCGGCAAAGGGGGTGAATGCAATGGATACCGAAGTTCGCGTGAAGAAAGGCGAAATCATCGACCGCGCCCTGCGCCGTTTGAAGAAAAAGCTGGACAAGGAAGGCACCCTCAAGGAGCTGCGCAACCGCCGCCACTACGAGAAGCCGAGCGAAGTCAAGCGTCGCGAAGCCAAGATGCGTCATCGCTGATCGGCTCAGTAGTTTTTTCAAGAACCTCCGCACCGGAACCCGGGGCGGGGGTTTTTTGTGTGTTGTGAGGAGGAGGCTGCGTATCGGGGAACCCGGAATGGAATGGAGACGGTGGGCGGGTTTCTTGTGCATCGTGAGGCGGGGCTGCGTTTGGGGGAGTTCGGAGTGGAATGGAGACGGTGGACGGGAATTTTTTTGCGGATGAAAATTGCCGCCGGAACATTGCAAATCCATCGGGCGATGCTATACTAAACACTGAAATCTTCGTTAAATGAAAGGAGATGAAGATGTACAGCCCGGATAATTCCCGTCATTTCAAGCCGGTCGTGGAGCCCTCCTCCGGGGTGGTTTCCTGGCAGATGTCGACCCGGATTGCATTCCATCGACAGGGGTTTTATTTTGTGAACGCCTCGATGACCGACGACGGGCGTTATTTATATTTTCACTGCTATGAACCGCCGGCGGTGTGGGGGTGCCTCGGACAAATTGATTTCGAGACTGACGAAGTGCGCATGTTTCCGGAGACGCAGTTCATGGCGGCGTCGCCTCTGATCGACACGGTGACCGGCGAGATGTTCTGGGCGAACCGTTTCGGCATCTTCCGGCGCGGTCCCGGTCCGGAGGATCCGGTTCGCCGCATCTGCGGGGTTCCCGCGGAACTGAATCCCGCAGAGACGGATTTCTGTTTCCGCACGGTTCCGGAATATTATGCCACGCATCTTACTTTTACTCCGGATAAGAAAGGGCTGTTTCTGGATCTGCGCATTCGGGATCGCTTCGTTCAGGGCGTTCTGAACATCGCCGACGGCCGGTACGATATCTGGACGGACGAAGGCGTCGGGTTCAACCACGGCCAGCACAATCCGCACCGTCCCGGACTGGCGCTGGTGGCAAAAGATTTCTGGGAAGAGCTTGCCACCGGTGAACGGCACGGCATTCCTTTCAGTGCCGACGGCGTTTTCGAACGAATGTGGCTGGTGAAGTCGGATGGAACCCGCAAACTTCTGCCGCCGGCCGAAGGAATGCGCGCCACTCATGAATTCTGGAGCGCGGACGGCAAAAAAGTCTACTACTGTTTCTATCCCCGCCGGGATTCGGATCCGCCCCGGGTCGGTGTCGCCCGTTACAACATCGATACGGATCAAAGTGAAATCGTTGCGGACGTCTCTTCTTCTCACGCCTATTGCACTGCCGATGAAAGGTTCCTGGTTTACGACCGTCATTTGGCCGGTTATCGCGGCTGTCCGTGCCGGGTGGCGTTTTTCGACACTGCAACACGCAAAGAGACGGTGCTTTGCGCCCAGATGGGGCCATTGAATACGCCGGAGGATCCGAGTATTTATCACCCGGATCCGCATCCGCGCTTTGTCGCCCGCGACAACTGGATCGTCTACACCGGAAGCGAACCGGATCGCGCCATGACCCTTGCACTGGTCAAGACTGCGGATCTGATTCGGTAATAACGCGGAGTTCTCCGTCGGCCATTCGGGCGGTAAGATGTATGCCGCCCGGTAATTTTGAAGTGGTGACCGGACGCTGTCGCTCCGGATCGTACAATATGGCGTAACCGCGTTCGAGTTGCCGCTGCGGATTGAGTGTCTCCAGCGTGGCGTGGAACCGGTCGAGCCGGGCGCGGCGAAGTTCGAGAAAACGTTCGGCGGAGATCGTGAGGCGTGATTCAAGTTCGTCGAGCTGCTGGCGGCGCATTTCGACCAGGTGGCGCGGTTCCCGGAAGACGAAGCTGCCCGACGCGCGTTCGAAACGGGCGCGGAGACGGTTGAGTGCAAGTTCGAGCGTGTTGCGCAGATCTTTGGCACATCGGTCGAGATATTGGGTAAGCTCCTCCCGGCGGCCGATCACCAGTTCCGCCGCCGCCGACGGCGTCGGCACCCGCAAATCCGCCGCAAAATCGCAGATGGTGAAATCGATCTCGTGCCCGACCGCACTGATTACCGGAATCCGGCTGCCGGCAACCGCCCGGGCGACGATCTCTTCGTTGAACGGCCAGAGATCTTCCATACTGCCGCCGCCGCGGGTGACGACGATCACGTCGGCGGCATCGGCACGGTTGAAGAATTCGATCCCGGCGGCGATTCCGGCAGCGGCGGCGGCGCCCTGCACCGCGCAGGGGAAAATCCGGACATTCACATTCGGGAACCGCCGGTTGATGATCTGGAGAAAATCCCGGATCGCCGCGCCGTCCGGGCTGGTCACGACTCCGATCCGGCGCGGCAGCCGCGGAATCGGCCGCTTCCGCGCCGCGTCGAACAATCCCTCCGCGGCGAGCTTCCGCTTGAGTTCCTCAAATCTCTTCTGGAGCGCGCCGAGTCCGGCGACGCGGAGCTGCCGGACGTTGAACTGATAATCGCCGCGCGGTTCATAAACGGTCAGGTTGCCGAAAAGTTCCACCAGCGAACCGTTGGCGATTCCGAGCCGGGAGCAGAGTCCGGCGCCGTTGAAATACGTGACCCGCAGCTGCGAACGCGCATCCTTAAGCGTGAAATACACGTGCCCCGAGCGATGGAGCGTCAGTGAACCAATTTCACCTCCCACCCAGAACGGCAGCAATGACCCTTCGACGATTTCGCGTACCGCGCGATTGACGTCGGATACGCTCCAGACGACGACGTTGTTTGCTTCCTCAGCCATGTGATGATTTCCCCGTTCTCCGGTCGTCGCGTCTTTGATTGCATCAGGCGCGGATCAGCACATCGGGAATCCATTGGAAATTATCGGCTCGACCGATGCCGATCGTCCATTCGATCCGCGCTTCGTCGCCGGCCGGGGCGACGCCGGAGATGAGTTCATGTTCGCCCGCGGCAAGTTCGAGATCCG
>CALXNS010000106.1 GCA_944389815.1 uncultured Victivallis sp.
GGATTGAACATCTCCGAACGGCGGCGGCCGCAGGACGGGCGTATTCAGATGAAAGTCGCCGGCAAACCGGTGGACTTGCGTGTTTCCTGCCTGCCGACCAGTTACGGGGAATCGGTGGTGCTCCGCGTGCTCGCCCGCAGCGTGGTGAACCTCGACCTCGACTCGCTGGGCATGAGCACCGACGTGCTGGAGAAACTGCGGGAACTTATCCGTCTGCCGAACGGCGTGTTTCTGGTGACGGGACCGACCGGTTCGGGAAAAACGACGACCCTCTATTCGGCGCTGGGCGAAATCAACGTGCCGACCGACAAGCTTCTGACCGCCGAAGACCCGGTGGAATATGAAATTGAAGGGCTCATTCAGTGTCCGATCAACGATGCGGTGGGCATGACCTTCCAGCGGGCGCTGCGCGCCTTTCTCCGCCAGGACCCGGACCGGATCCTCGTCGGAGAAATCCGTGACTTCGAAACCGCCCAGATTGCGATCGAAGCGTCGCTGACGGGACACTTCGTATTCAGTACGCTGCACACCAACGACGCGGCAAGTTCGATCACCCGTCTGGTGGATATGGGGGTGGAACCGTTTCTGATCTGTTCCTCGCTGGTCGGGGTGCTGGCGCAACGACTGATCCGCCGGGTCTGCAAGAACTGTCAGACTTTCTACGTGCCTCCGGATGAGGAACTGGAAAGGCTCGGCATTACCCGGGAGCAGATCGGCGACAAGAAATTCTCCATCGGCCGGGGATGCCAGATCTGCAACCATTCCGGTTACAAAGGGCGGAAGGCGCTGACCGAGATTCTGGTCATCAACGAGGAACTGCGCGAAATGATCAACGACGGCGCCCCGGCGGTGGCGATTCGCGACCGGGCCCGGGAACACGGCATGCGTACATTGCGCGAGGATGGCATCGCCGCGATTCTGAACGGGGAAACCAATGTGGAAGAAGTGCTTCGCTATACATAATTCATCAATTCGGAGAAAGAAGAAATGCCGCAATATATGTACACCGCGATGGACGGGAACGGCAAGGAGCAGAAAGGCAAATTGACCGCCGCCAGCGAAGAGGAAGCCGCAGCCGAACTGAAAAACAAAGGCTGGTTTCCTACCATGCTCAAACCGATAGGCGCCGCTGCCAAAGCCGCGAAAGACGCCAAGAAACCAGGCGCCAAGAAAAAGAAGGGCGGCAGCAGCCTCATGAATATGAACATCTCTCTCGGGGCTCCTGCGATCAAACGAAAGGATTTGACGATTATGACCCGGCAGCTCGCAATTCTGCTGAGCGCCGGTCTTCCGCTGATCCGTTCGCTGCGCACGCTGGAAAAGCAGGCGAAAAACGTTTCGTTGCGCCAGGTTTTAAGCAAGACGGCCGATACCGTCGAGAGCGGTGCAACCTTCGCAGAAGCGCTCTCGCAGCATCCGAAATCATTTGACAAACTTTATTTGAACATGGTTCGCGCCGGCGAGGCGTCGGGTGCGATGGAGATCATTCTTGACCGTCTGGCCAGCTTCATGGAAAAATCCGCCCGTATCGCCGGCAAGGTGAAATCGGCCATGATTTACCCGTCGGTGGTTCTGACGATCGCCATCGGCGCCATCATCGGTTTGATGATCTTCATCGTGCCGAACTTCCAGAAGATCTTCAAGGAACTGCTCGGTCCGGACGAACCACTGCCGGGAATCACGATGTTCATCATGCACATCAGTGAAACCCTGCTTTCGCAATGGTACATGTATGTCGGCGGAGTGGCGGCAATCGTGGTGCTCTATCAGATCATCGTGCGCATTCCGATCGGGAAATGGGGAGTGGACTGGGTGAAATACAACATGCCGCTTTTCGGGCCGATTGTTGCGAAAACCGTCGTGGCACGGTTCAGCCGGACGCTCGGAACGCTGATGGCCTCCGGTGTGCCGGTTCTGAATGCACTCGCCATCGTGAAGGAAACCAGTGGAAACGACGTCGTCGCCGGAGCAATTCAGAAGGTGCACGACGCGGTCAAGGAGGGCGAAGGCATCGCCCCGCCGCTCAGCGCCACCCACGTATTCCCCGAAATGGTGATCAGTATGGTCGAAGTGGGTGAGGAAACCGGTAAATTGCCGGAAATGCTCGATAAAATCGCCAATACCTACGAGGAAGAAGTGGACAACGCGGTCAGCGCCCTTACATCGCTGATCGAACCGTTGATGATCGTGGCCTTGGCCGTAATCGTCGGTTCAATCGTCGTCGCGCTCTTCCTGCCGCTGGTGAAAATCATCGAAAAATTGAGCTGACGGGACACTCCCGCGACAAAGTAACGGAGAAGTGACGGAGAAATGACGGAAGAACGGCGGATCAGGCCGTCGCCGTCATTTCTCCTTTTTCAGGACATGCCATGAAGTTGCAGATATTGAACATTGGAAACACCCATACCCAGCTTGCCGAATGGGATGGAAACGCATTTACTCCGCTGCAACTTCTTCGTTCCGCGGAATTGAGTGCGGAAACACTTCGTTCCGACATCCCCGTGGTCGCGGCATCGGTGGTTCCGGCAATCCGGGCGCGTCTGGAAAACGCCGGTGTCCGGTTTCCAAAACTGACGGAATTTTCCGGCGGAATCGATTTCCGTTTGACGAATCGCAACACACTTGGCGCCGACCGCGTCGCCAATGCAATTGCGCTTGCCGCCTTTCATCCGCTGCCGGGCATCGTCGTCGATTGCGGAACCGCAATCACACTGGAGATCGTCGATGAAAACCGGGTCTTCCGGGGGGGCGCCATCGCTCCGGGACGCGCATTGATGCGGCACGCGCTCCATCAGGGAACCGCACAATTACCCGAACTTGCCATGAGCGATGCATTGCCGCAATTGCCCGGCAACAACACGGCCGACGCAATCCGTTTCGGCGTCGATCGGGGCGCGGCGGGATTGGTGCGGGAATTAGTGACGGAAGCGGCACGGATGTTTTCGCGAAAACCGATCCTTCTTCTGACCGGCGGAGACGCGACGTTTTTCCATGCGGCGCTCCCGGAGGCAAAGATCGCTCCGGAAGAGTTCACGCTGCACGGCATCCGCATCTGGTATGGGGCATAAATGAAAATCCCACAGGCGTCTTTGCATCCTCCGAAATCTCTTTAGCGGAACTCCGCCCGGAGCGCCTCGAAGGTATCGTTCTCAATGGCCGTTCGAATGCGGCGCATCAGATTCAGGAAATAATGCAAATTGTGCCAGGTGACCAGCCGGACGCCGAGAATTTCGCCGACGTTGAAGAGATGCCGGATGTACGCCTTGCTGAAATTCCGGCAGGCGTAACAGCCGCACTCCGGATCGATCGGCGTGAAATCCTCCGCATAACGCCCCGCCTTCACCGGAATGGTCGTATTCCCGACGAACGCCGAACCGTGCCGCCCCAATCGGGTCGGCATCACGCAGTCGAACATATCCACCCCGCGCGCAACGCTCTCGACAATCTGCCGCGGCGTGCCGACTCCCATCAGATAACGCGGCGCATTCGACGGCAGAAACGGCGCGGCAGCTTCGACGGCGGTCATCATTTCCGGTTCGGATTCGCCGACGGAAACCCCGCCGATGGCGTACCCGTCGAAGCCGATTTCAATTAAGCTTTCCGCGGCCCGCTTGCGCAATTCCGGATAAACCGATCCCTGCACGATGCCGAAACGAATCTGACCGTCATTGAGCGGCTGTTCGCGGGACATGCGTTCCCAGCGGGTGGTGATCGCCAGCGATTTTTCCGCCTGTTCATACGTCGCGGGGTAGGGGGTGCATTCATCGAACGCCATGACGATATCGGAGTCGAGCGTCCGCTGAATGCGCATCGATTCGACCGGACCGAGAAAAAAACGGCTCCCGTCAATGTGAGAAGCAAAACGCACGCCGTCGGGTTCCATTTTACGGAGGGTCGCCAGACTGAACACCTGAAACCCGCCAGAATCGGTCAGAATCGAACGCTTCCAGCTGCAGAATCGGTGCAGTCCGCCGGCTTTGGCCATGAGTTCCATGCCGGGACGGAGAAAAAGATGATAGGTGTTCCCGAGAATAATCTCCGCACCGAGTTCTTCGAGCTCGGCAGGCGACATCGCCTTCACCGAACCGCGGGTGCCGACCGGCATGAACACCGGCGTTTCAATCGTCCCGTGCCGCGTCGTCAATCTTCCGCGCCGCGCGGAACCGGACTCCTTCAATACTTCAAACATGAATTCTGCATCCTCAAACCACGTTCCTGCAAAATAAATCCCATCCCGCCCCGCCCCGCCCCGGAGACGGGGGGATTCCATTTTGAAAAAACGCCTCTTCTCTCAATCACCACCATGGAGACCACCCGCAGGAAAGCGGAAGCGGCCTGCCACGTGTTACAACATTTCCCCGTGGGGTTGTTTATTTCTTCAGCTCAACCCGAAGCTGCGCCACGGTGTTCTCAAAGTGATCCAGCGCCGCGTAAACCGGCGCCGGCGTCGAGAGATCCACCCCCGCGTCCTTCATGATGTCGAGCACATCCTTCGAATCGCCCGCCTTCAAAAATCCGAAATACGCCTCCCGTTTCGCCGCATCGCCGCTCAGAAGATTCTTCGACAATTGAATCGCCGCCGACATGCCGGTCGCATATTTGTAAACATAGAAATTGTAATAAAAATGAGGGATTCTCGCCCATTCCAGCGCAATCGCCGGATCGGGATCAACCTCCGGACCGTAATAGAGCTTGTTCAATTCGTAATATTTCTCATTGAGCAGATCCGCCGACAACGGCGTCCCGGCCGCGGCCAGCTCATGAATCAGCAGTTCGAATTCGGCAAACATCGTCTGCCGGAAAATCGTTCCGCGAATTTCATCGGCCAGATGCCCCAGAAGAAAGGCGCGCACTTCGGAATCCTGCGACTCCCGGAGAAAATGTTCGAAGAGCAGCATCTCGTTGGTCGTGCTGGCGACTTCCGCAACGAAGATGCTGTACCCGGCATAGTGATACGGCTGATTGTGGTTGGAGTAATAGCTGTGCATCGAATGACCCAGTTCATGCGCCAGCGTGAAAACATCATTGAGCGTCCGGTTGTAGTTGAGCAGCAAATACGGGTAACTGTCGAAACAACCACTCGAATACGCTCCGGAGCGTTTCCCCTTGCGCTCCGGCACGTCGATCCAGCGCTGCTGAAACGCGAGTTCGAGCGTTTCCGCATACTCTTTTCCCAGCGGCGCCAGCGCCGCGCGAACCAGTTTCACCGCCTCCGGAAACGGATACTCCCGGCGGCATCCGGCCACCAGCGGATTATACATGTCAAACATGTCGAGCCGATCAAGCCCCATCACCTCGCGCCGCAGCTTCATGTAATCGTAAAACCCGCCCAGACGGCTGTGAACCGCTTCAATCAAATTCCGGTAAACCTCCTCGGGCACGTTGTCCGGCGCCAGCGCCTGCGCGAGCGCCGACGGATAACGGCGGATCTTCGCGCCGACGACGTGACGCTTGACCGCACCGTCGAGCGTCGTGCTGAAGGTGTTGCGGAACTGCCGGTAACAACGGTACAATTTCCGGAACGCCCGTTGCCGCGTCGCCCGGTCGGGCGATTCCAGAAACATCCGGTAACTGCCGTGGGTCAAAGGCACGGAACGCCCCCGGTCATCGCGAATCCGGCCGAAATCCAAATCGGCGTCGTTGAGCATCTCAAAGGCCTTGTCGGCGGTGCCGAGCACGTCGCCGAGCGTTCCAAGCAACCGTTCCTCGGGTTCGCTCAACGTGTGCGGCTTCTCGCGGAGAAGTTCGATCAAACTTCTCCGATAGAGCGCAAGTTCCGGCGCTTCCAGAAAATCGCGCATCGTCTCGTCGGGTATCGCCATCACCTCCGGTTCAAACCACGCGCTGGTTCCGGAAAGCGACGCGAAAAGCATCTCCACACGATCCACCCGGGCCCGGTTGGCGTTGTCGGCGGTGTTCTCGTCGGAACGCAGATGCGCAAAGGTGTAAACCTTCTCTCCGAGCCGTTCAAACTCATCGAGCGCGGCAATCGCATCCCGGAGCACCGCCGGCGATTCCGCCAGACGGCCGCGGTAGGAAAGAAACGCTTCCGCAAGCGGTCTGATCTTCTCAAAGTCCCGTTCCCATGTCGCGATGTCCGGATAGAGGGGATTCAAATCCCAGACCGGTTCATTCCACTTTTTTCCGGCATTGTCATTCATGACGCGGCGCCTCCCCTTCTTCCTGCGCCGCGTCATTGCGCAGCGGCAGAATCAAATTGAGCATCTTCTCCGTCGCCAGAATCGCGGCGGTCACCTGATCGGAATCGATTCCGGTGGTGGTCAACGGTTTTCCGCCGTTCTCCCAGCTGATCGTCGCCTCCACCAGAGCGTCGGTCTTGCCGCCCGGGGGGATGCGCACTTCATAATCGAGCAATTTCGGCAGCGTCACGCCGACTTTGCGCATCGATTTGCGCAACGCCTTGACGAATGCATCGTAACCGCCGTCGCCGGTTGCGGTCGATTCGATCCGCTCCCCGTCGAACTCCACCTCCACCCGGGCGCGCGGCAAAGCGTCGGAGCGGGTCTCCACCTGGAAATCCACCACCCGGATGCGCGATTCCAGCGGAGTGCGCAGCACGCCGGCGATGATGAACGGCAGATCCGCCGGGGAAACGTTCTTCTTCTTGTCGCCGAGACGGACGATTTCGCGCAGCACCTTGCTGCGCAGTTCCGGTTCCAGATCGAGGCCGATCGCCTCCAGATTCTGGTCGAGCGACGCCTTGCCGCTGAGTTTTCCCAGCGCATAATTCCGGTGCCGCCCGAACCGCTCCGGCAACAGTAAATTCACATAAAGATCACCTTTCTTGTCGCCGTCGGCATGCACGCCGCAGGTCTGGGTGAAAACATCCGCCCCGACCACCGGCATGTTCCAGGCGCAACGCTTCCCGGAGATGCTCTGAACCATCTCCGATGCGTGAACGAGCTCTTTTTCCACCACGCGGCAGCGGCGCGACGTCATGTCGTTGACGGCGACGACCAGCTGCGCCATCGGCTGATTGCCGGCGCGTTCACCGAGACCGTTGACGGTCGAATGGATGCCGTTGATTCCGGCACGCACGGCGGCGAGACTGTTCGCGGTGACCATGCCGTAGTCGTTGTGACCGTGAAAATCGAACCGCAGATCGGGAAACGCCCGGTATATCCACTCCAGATAGGTGGCGATTTCCGTTGGATCGAGGATTCCCAGCGTATCCGGCAGCATGATCCGCTCCACCGGCAGCGACTTGATCCGGGTGATGAATTCATGGACGTAACCAAAGGAGTTGCGCATCCCGTTCGACCAATCCTCAAGATAAAGGTTGACCAGCAACCCCTGCGAATGAGCGTATTCGATCTCCGCGGCGACGTCGTCGAAATGTTTCGCCGGGGTCTTCCGCAACTGGATCCGGCAATGCGCTTCGGAGCCCTTGGCCAGAAGGTTGATGACCCGGCCGCCGGTTTCACGAATCCAGTCAACCGATTTGCCGCCGTCGACGAACCCGAGAATTTCCATCGCCTCCAGCGAACCGCGATGGTCGGCCCACTGAAGGATGGCGCGAACGGCATCCTTCTCCCCCTCGGAGACGCGGGCGGAACCGATTTCGAGACGATCGACCTTGACCCGGCTGAGCAGCAGTCGGGCAAGTTCCAGTTTTTCCGCCGGAGTGAAGGCGACTCCGGGGGTCTGTTCGCCGTCCCGGAGCGTGGTATCCATGATTTCGACAAAATGATCCGATTTTCGATTCTTCATGATGCTGACGATCCTGATTTATACAAAAAGGCCGCGCAGTTCCGGATAGTGCGACGGAAGCGGCACGGCCTTTACAAAGTCATTGCATTACGTTTTAATTGAATACTTACAGGGAAGCTTCCGGCACAATCAGTTACGGGCCATGCCGGCGTCGGCGCCGCCATGACCCCTGCTAATGCCGATCGGAATCAGCGTCAGATGTTTTTTCGGAACGATTCTCGCCACCCGCATGGCGTTTCTCCTGTATTCAAAGTTACGTTTTTATAACATAACCGCTCAACATTGAAAATACAAGTTTCCTCCATGAAAATCGATCGAAACCACCGTCGTGTCACGGACGGAAGATTATCGAACCGGTATCATTATTCCGGTTCGTTTCGTCAGCGCCGCGCCGCGGAAGAAGCCCGGACGAACGCCTCCGGCGTTACCTTGAGCACGACGGCTTTGGCGTGATTGGTTTTTGCCGTTTTTTCAAAAATGTGCCAGGCCACCAGAAAGGCCGGATCGCCATCCACGTCTCCGACCGGAATCAAGCCGACGGTCGTCGCGTAAGGATAAATTTTCTGAATTTGAAACGATTCGTCGGTCCGCACGCAGAAATTCTTTTCGCCGTAGCAGCCGAGCCACCAGGAACCGGCGGCGAATTTAATCGTCTGAATCCCGAGTTTCGACTGTACCGGAATGACGTGTTTGCGAATCAGTTTGAAGTTGCCGTCGTATTCGAA
Source organism: uncultured Victivallis sp. (assembly GCA_944389815.1). Classification (GTDB taxonomy): domain Bacteria; phylum Verrucomicrobiota; class Lentisphaeria; order Victivallales; family Victivallaceae; genus Victivallis. The sequence continues at coordinate 8,457 of CALXNS010000106.1, forward strand.
AATCGTGTTGTCCCTCCGATTGTCGGGCTGGCCGCCGCCGAGAAAGAAGCGCCCGTCATGGAAGGCGATGCAGCCGACGCCGTATTTCAGTTCGGGAACATGGTGTTCGCCGAGAAAATTCAACTCTTCATCATAGACGCGGATGTAATTTTTTGAAAATTCCCCTTTTTTCAATTCCCGATTCCATGAACCGCCGCCGTATGGAACGTAAAGTCGGCCCTCCGCCCAGCAGAGATCGCCGCAGTGATAATCCAGCGGAATCGTCTTGAGCAGCCGCCCCCGCGCGTCGGTTTTGACCAGCGTCGAGGCAAACGACCAGTAAATATTTTTCCCGTCGGTGTCGATTCCCTGGATGTGATCCTTGTAACCGCCGTCGCAGGAGATTACGTCTCCGAACTTCAAATCCAGCGCGCGCCCGGGCAGTTCTTCGCCGGCAAACGCCGCAACACTCCCCGCTGCGAGCAACAGCCCGATCCTGAATTTAAGGCAGGTCAGCAACTTCATTTTCCGCTCCATAATCTTATTTCAGATTTTTCCTGCAACGTATAAATACCGTTCATCAAACGCCTTCAGATAATCCGCCACCGGCCGGTCGCTGAAAACCGCGTCTTCCCGCGGAATGACCGCAGCGAAAATCCGCCCGTCAGACAACTCGGCGCCGATCGGAACCACCTCCGGACAGACGGCGATGAAGCGACGCGAACTTTTCCTGCGAAACAACCCGAGCTTCCGGAAATCCGTCGGCACCCCGGCAAGCGAAATGATTACGGCATTTTCCGGGATTTCCGAACAAAGCGTTTTGAACTCCTGCGGATCCATCCGGTCACTGATCCGCGGCGCCGCCGGATTGTTCACTCGCAACGGGTGAAGCGTGATCTTCTCAAATGTACCGAACTCCTCCAGAACCCGGCGGAACGCCTCCACCTCCGGGGACTGCATGTCCGACTCCAGCACCAGCAGTTCCGCCCGGCCGCCGATGCCGGATTTCTTCAATTCGCTGCCGATCCGCGCCGCCTGCGTCGCATAATAGCCGCTGTCACGGGCCACGAAATCATTCTCATTGCTCTGGCGAAACATCATTACCACTCCGATCAGCAATGCGGGCAGCGCCGCCAGCGCGGCAATGTTTCCCACGCGATCCTTCTGACGCGCGCCCCAGATCATGACCGCGAGCGACGCCAGCATGAAGACAATTGCAGTAATCATCCTGAAAGACTCCTTTCCTGACTCTTAAAACGATTTCCAGTCGGTGAGCACCTTGCCGGTCATCACCTGGTAGGGAGAACTGTAAATTTTCCGGTTGGAGGCAAGTTCTTCGTAATTCAAAGTGCGCACACTGCCGTCGATGAAACCGAAATTTCCGCTCCGGTTCGGATGGCGCAGCGCATGAATTCCCCAGCTGTAAGTTCCCTGCGTGCCCCGGGCCGGATACCAGTATTGGGTGGCAACGCTTCCGGAAAGAGTCCAGAGATGGCAGCCGCCGTTGCTGATCTTCTTCTTCGGCACGCTGTCTCCGAAAATATAAGGATTGCTGCCGGGAAACGCCGCCATCGCCTTGAGCACCTGACTGCGCTTAACGGCGTTGCCGACCTGGGAGTTGCAGGCGGCCAGATCGGTGTAAGGTTCATATCCCCAGGTGCAGATTGCAATGCCGTAACTGGTGTTGGCGGCATCTTTGTTGTTGACCTCATCCCATTCGAAGTCCGGTTCGGCCGGGCAATGGAAAAGAGAGGTGTTTCCGGTGTAAAGGCGATCGAGGATGCAGCTCCAGTTTCCCCAGCCGCCGGTCACGGGCGTATAAAGAAAACGCCCCGGAATCTGATAATCGTTATAGTCATTGGCGTAAAACGTCATGGCAAGACCGATCTGCTTTTCATTGTTGACGCAGGCGATGCTGTGTGCGCTTTCCCGCGCCCGGCCCAGCGCCGGAAGCAGCATGCTCGCCAGAATGGCGATGATCGCAATAACAACGAGGAGTTCGATCAATGTAAAATTCTCTTTCTTTTTCACGTTCGATTTCCTTCTTTTTCTGGTTCATCTATTTAAAGAGGAGGCTCCTCCCCCCGGATTTGATTTCTCTAACATATCATTGGAATGCTCAGTTCTTATGAACGTTTCTTTCAGTTTCGGTTAAAACAGCGGATTTTCCGCATTTTTCAACAGAAGCCAATCCGTCTCGAATAAACCGGGATTTTAAACAGAAATGCTTAACAATTAGTTAACAATAAATTCAAAAATATAAATGTTTTCCAGTTGACATTTCATGGCTTTTTGGGTATAATTAAAAACGAAACCCATTCACCCAATCCGGTTCGACCGGGATCAAGAGAGTTGAACAATGACTTATCAGCGTAAAAGCAGAAACATCCGCGACCTGGCGGAGAAAGCCGGAGTGACGGCAGCGACCGTATCGCTGGCGCTTCATGACTCCCCCCGCCTTTCGCCAGAAATCAAGGCAAAAATTCGAAGAATTGCCGAGGAGGATCAATTCACGCCGCGTCCGTACAACCGTCGGGCACCGGCTCCGGCTCGGCCGCCGAAACGTTTTTCACACCTTGGAACAATTCTTTTCATCGACAACCATGAAGACGAAGAAGATCCGGTTGGAGACGGACTGTTTGCCGCATTTGCGCGGCAGATGAATCAATTCGGAGTGGAGTTTCAAAATGTCAACGACGCGGAACTGCTCCATAATCCCCAGCTGCTGAACGATTTTTCCGGAGTCTTTTTCTACAATGATCCGCGTTCGGCCGCACTTCTGCCACCAGAGCTGCCATCGGTTCAGGTATTCGGATGGGAACCGCTGCGCGTTAATGGCGACCGGGTAACGGCGGACGATGCGGAAGTGGTGAACATTGCGGTTGATTTCTTTCGGAAAATGGATATCGAACGAGCTGCGATCATCTGGCGGAAAGATATGGTCCGGGTGGAGAATCATCCGCGTATCCGGCTCTTCCGTGAGCGAATGGAAAAACATAGCATCCCGGTTGTGGAGCTCTGCTATGAAAAATACAGCTCTGAATTCAACAACCAGCTCAAGCAATATATCACAGTCGGCTCCGACCGAATCGGCTTCTTCGCATTTAATGCGCTTTGCGGTCTCAAACTCTGCTGCGGACTGGAAAGCCTTGAACTGATGAAAAAATATGGCCAGAACAACGTCATCGTTTGCGACAACAGCGCTCTGGTCAAATCCTTCTGGCCCTGTCCAAATTTGATCGACCTGAATTTGCAGGTGATGGCGGAACGGGCCCTGGACACCTTGTTCTACCGAATGGAGCGACCGAATACCCCTAGTTGCATCATCTATCAATCACCTCGGTTTTTGCCATCGGCATCCATTAATATGATTTAAAAGGCAACCTAAAAAAACAGGAGTCTGAAGCCATGAAAGAACGTTGCAAATCTGTTGAATCCTTTACTGTTTTCTCTTCGATCTTGGAAAGTCGAAACAAGACATCAAATTCCCTTCCCCGTAAAACACGCGGCAATCTTTTTACTTTAATTGAATTACTTGTCGTAATTGCGATCATCGCAATTCTCGCCTCGATGCTGCTTCCTGCGCTGAATCAGGCCCGGGAAAAGGCCAGAGGCATAAACTGCACGTCCAATCAGAAGCAGATCGGACTGGCCTTTACACTCTATGCGGACGACTTCCGCGGTTACATACCGGACGTACAGCCGACCTGGGCGACGACTTGGGCGCATCTCCTTCTTTCGGATCCGCCGAGCGGCACAACGGAAGGCGGGTACGTGCCGTATGCCAGCGCCAAATGCCCGAGCGCCCCGTCCGATGAAAACGACGATTTATGGTGGGGGATCAACGGACAGGTTTATTATTACCAATACTTCAACGGAAAACCGGAGATGAAGGACACGCTCGGAAGTTTCTCCGTTCTGGTAGCCGGATACGGCTGTTACCTGACGACAGCCAAAGTCAAAAGCCCCGGACAGACCATTCTTTATGGTGATACCTCGAAAACCAACGGCCTTCCGGCCAAAGCCGGTTACTGCATGAAAATGGACGCTCCCATCGTCAATATGGGATTCGCGCTGCGGCACGCCAATCGCGGCAATCTGACCTTCTTTGACGGCCATGTCGGCAGCGTTAATGACGGTCTTCTGCCGGAAGCCGGCTTGACTTATGCCATCAACACCTCATCCCTGACGCTCATCGATAAAAACTGAGGGAAAGAAACGGTGAAAATTGTGTTCTCTTCAAGAAAATTCCTGTTGGCTGCGGGATTTCTCACGAGCCTGGTCCTGAATGCGGGAGAAAAAAACTTTCAATTTTCCGATTTCGGCGGAATCGGTGACGGAAAGACTGATAATTCTCCCGCCTTGACCCGGGCGGTGGAGGCATTGCGCACGGCACCAGGTGCAACCTTGACCTTCGAACCGGGAGATTATCGTTTCTTCTCCCTGAAGGAAAAATTCATTCACGAGCGATATCATAAAATCATTTCCGGTCTGAAAAACAACACGCTGGATGGAAACGGAGCGAATTTGATTTTCTCCACGCCAGAGGATGGCGGGTTTTTCTTTCGGCAATGCGAAAACGTCACGTTCCGCAATTTTACGATGGATTATGATCCGCTGCCGTACACGCAGGGAGAAATCGTTTCCATCGATGCCGGAGATAAATTCACATTCATATTTCGGCCGGAACAGGATTTTCCTCTCCCCGTCAGCAGAAGTTATCAAAAGGACATACCGGATAAACCACTTCTGGTCGGTTATGTCTTCGATCAGAAAACGCGTCTGCTTTACACCGGAGCTGGTCGCAACAACCACAAAAACATAGAGAATATAGAAGCGCTTCCCGACGGAACCTTCCGAATTGCCATTAAATCCAATACTCGTCCCGATGGAATCGAACCCGGCCGATTGTTTGCCGTCGTACCGAGAAACTGGTGCGCTCTGGCTCTCGCGTTCGAGGATTGCATTCGCCCGACGGTGGAAGATATTTCGTTGTACAGTTCGCCGATATACGGTTTAATGTTCCGGAACTCGACTGCGCCCCATGTCAATCGAGTGAAAATCATGCTCAAACCGGGAAGCAGTCGCCTGCTGGCGACCTGTGCCGACGGCATTTTTTTCGACGGGGGGCCGGAAGGGCCAATCATGGAAAACTGTCTCCTGCAGGGGGTGATGGACGATGCCGTTGTCTTAATGGTAAACAATGGAAAAATTCTTCGTATTGAAGACGAGCAAACGATTTTCCTCTATCTCTTCTGGAGAACGGCGGTTCGTCCCGGTGATGTTCTTGAAGGCATCGATGCGGAAGGGAATCGCACCGGACCACTGCCGCCGGTCGAATCGGTTGGCGATGTCCAGACCATTGCCGGAGTCGGTACGGGACGTATGGTTCGCTTTTCGCAGCCGGTCAATCTTCAAGGTATTCTTAAACTATTTAACGTGAGCATGTGCAACGAAAATTTCATTGTCCGGAACAATATGATCGTCAATGTCCGCGGCAAGGGACTCAAATTGCATGGCAGAAACGGGCTTGCGGAAAACAACTCCATACTCAACTGCACTTTCGGGGGAATTGAAATCGGTTACCAGGCATTCAGCAACAACACGGATTTCATCTGGGCGGAAAACCTGACAGTCCGAAACAATCGAGTGGAAGGAGCTTCCGTTTACGGCCTTCAGGAACCGCGCACCCTCATCGGCTGGGAACCCGGCATCCGAATTCACCAGGGGCCGGATCATTTCAAAGGTCGTCCCAACCGCAATATCAGAGTCGAAAATAATTTCATCGGACATACCGCTCAAAGCGCAATCCGGGCCTGGGCGGTGGATGGTCTGACGATTTCCGGGAATCGAATCGGATATTTCAATCAACGGAACCTCCCATCGGAGAATGTTGCGATCGATCTCATCAATATTCACAATGGAATCGTTGAAAACAATTCGCTTCTGGAACCGCGTTCCGGCATGGAGATTCTTCGTATCGCTCCATCCTGTGAAAACATTCAGGCGGAAAACAATCTTTCTGCCGAATTTTGAACTCTCCGGCGAAAGCCGCATAACGTCACCCTCCTCAAGGGAAGCGCCACACGGCGCATTTGCAACAGAGCAAATGCGCCGTGTTGTGCACTCCTGATTCCAGCCGCCGGTCAAACGGCGAATTTCGAATGAGACACTCCAGGTGCGGAGGCCTGCCCGACGTGAAATCAACATCGAAAATGCAGAACCGGGGTTGAAAAAGTAATTTCAATGGATTAGAGTATTTCTCCGGTCGAAAATCACTGCACCGAACCTTCCCGCTTTCCGGAATCGTTCCGGACACGGATCCGGCGGCAATGAGATCCGGAAAATCAACGGGAAAATCATCACTATATCTCGAAAGCGGAAAAACGCATCATGAAAAAAGATTTTACGATCATCGGCCACCGCGGCATCGCGGCTCTTTATCCGGAAAACACCATCCCGTCATTTTTAAAGGCGATCGAATACGGTGTGGACGCCATTGAATTTGATGTCCATCCCACCCGGGACGGCCATCTGGTCATCACGCACGACCATACTGTGGAACGTTGCAGCAACGGCCGGGGCGCGGTGAAAGATAAAACACTGGCGGAGCTCAAATCGCTCGATTTCGGCAGTTACAAATCCCCCCGCTTCGCCGGAACCCGAATCCCCACGCTCGAAGAAGCGCTGGAAGCGATATGGGACACCCGGCCGGATCTGCCGCTCCTGATTGAACTCAAGGAAGATGATCAATCCTGCACCCGGCAGGTCGTCGAAACCATCCGCCGTTATCGTGGATTGGAAAAAGTTCTGATCCTTTCCTTTCTGTCGGAACAACTGCGCGTGGTACGCGCAATGGAACCCGCGTTGCCGCTGCAGGGATTTCCACACCGTTATCTGCGGGAATCCTGCGTTGACCTGTATTCATTCATCAACAAGGTATGCGTCTGGAACTCTGAGGTGACCGCGGCGGAAACGGATTATTTTCATCATCTCGGGCTTCTGGTGGATGTTTACCCTGTAGATACCGAAGAACAACTGGAAAAAGTTCT
>CALXNS010000107.1 GCA_944389815.1 uncultured Victivallis sp.
ACACCTTGGTTCTATCCGGCCAATAATCCCGGTTATCCAGTAAATTACTACAACTTTCCGCTGCAAGAAAGCAAAGTAACTGAAAACCTGATCGCTTCATTACGGGAAGAAGTCCGAATTGCTCAAGGTTGTCCGTCAATTGTTCCACTCTGTTTCGACGCTCCAGTTCAGCGCATTGCCGCGCACCGTCTTTCCGGGATATGAGATGCTCCAGTCACCGGAATTCTGGTCGGCGGTGACAACCGTGCCGTCGGCATAGACAGCCTGCTGACAGCGCCCGTCCGGAGACAGCTGCCTGTGATCGGTCATTTCCAGCAATGCGACCCGCCCGTGCAGTTCCGCAACAATCCTTGCCGCTTCGACATCCTCGGCGGAAGCGTCCACCGACAGATAGGGCATGCCGGCGGAAATCAGCGCGTGCAGGAACGGGATGTCGTGCTTCGAATAATAGTACGAACCGCGCCGGCGCCCGGTTTCAAACGGTACGATCATCGCGTCATGATAAACCAGAGCGTAAAGCGGCAGCGGGATCGCGAAATTCTCATACTCCGGATTGACCGCCCAGGTGGTATGGTGAACCAGATGCAGGGTGCGGACAGTCCAGTCGGTGGCTTCTTCCGAACTGACGATGCCGAAATTCCGGCGGATATAATCAAAGCAGGCCCGGCGGAGCCTGAAGGAGTCGGAACGTGTCATCCTGTGTTCATGATGGTAGCATTCATCACCGGAAACAGCGGAAAACACATCCAGATAACAGCCGTCGGGAGCCGCGCCGATTTCCCTGAGGTAAGTGTTGTTTCGCCTGACATAGTCCAGTGAACGGGTCGTGCAGACCAGCGCATTGGCGCCCCCGGCCCAGCTGTCTTCGATGTGGTGAGTTCCGTCTTCGCGCAACAGCAGCAGATCCTTGTTGTAACTTGGAGCATCAAGATACATATCGCGGTACTGCTGATGATAAACCACGATGTAGTCATTTTCACGGGCGAAAGCGAGGAATTTTTTCAGACCTTCCTTGCCGCCGGCTTTCTCTCCCACCGGAATCTGATCCGGCTCAAGATTGTCATAGCCCCGGTAACCGATGCCGTCGACATGAATGTACGCCTTCTCCAGCCCGAACTGCCGCTGAATGCGTTCGAACTTTTCAATCAGCTCGGCATAGGGGGTGAAGAGCGTATCCGTTCCGCTCCGCACGTTGTACTGGCGTGCCGTCACATGGAAGATCGGTGAACCGATCAGCCGGGCGAGCCTGGGAAGCTCGGCGATTTTGTCCGCAGTTGAACGGAACGTTCCGTTTTCCTGAGCGATCCTGCGATATGTCCTGGCCATGGCGACATAGTTCCCGTCGACCAGTTTAAGCCGGGCGCGCCGGGTATAATTCATTTTTCCGAGGGAATGAATCCATTTGGGGGAAACGGTGGTTCCGTTTTCCGGCGAATGATAAAGCTGAATTCCCGCATCATCCGGAGTTTCGAAGATCAGCATCGCCGACTTGCCGCCGCGGGTCACGCCCCACCAGGGCATATATAGAGAAAGGCCGTAAGCCAGTCCGATTTTCCCGCAGTCGGCATAAGGCGCGTCAATTACTTTCGGCCAATTCCGGGGGATCATCAGTCCCGATGTATGCGGCACGATCGTCGCATCGACATCGTCGCCCGCGAACGCACCGGGCCAGCTGGCCAGTCGCAGCGCGGTATCCTCTTCCACCGGCCGCAGTTCAAACACCGCATCGCCGGTCGCGTAATCCAGACCGGCAAAGAGGATGACTTTCAAATCCGCAGACCGGCCGCCGACGGAAAAACCGGACAGGGATAATCTGATCCCGAAAATTCCGGCCCATTGTTCGGTTGAGATCGCAACAGACCCGGCGTCGGTGAGCTTTATTATATGCTCCGAACCATCCCGCAGTCTTGCCGCCGCATCGTCCGGAGTGCGCAGAACAAATGCATGACCGGCTTTCTGCAACGTCACCTGCAGATTTTTCGAGTTCAATTTCAGCGTGGTATCACCGGCAGAGAGCTCCAGCATACCGGGAGAAGTTTCATGGAATGAAACAAAACGGTCGGCTTTCAGCGCATCCGGAGTGGCGGCATCGCGCATCTGCTGTGCCCACGGCAAAGCATCGCAAACCGTTGCTGCAGTTTTTGTCTTCATCGGCAAATCCTTTTAAGGAGAGCTGAACCGGTTCAGGAATTCAGCTCTTCACTGGTTAATAATCCGTATTGTTATCCGTTCTATATGCCGTATTTGCAATAAGGCGCATCACATCAGGGCCTTGTTTCCGGGTCACTTGCCATCGTTTTTCGTACAGTTCGAGATTTTCAAATTATCAATTTTTCCCTCAAAGCCGTTCTCCTTGTCGCCCAGCGTGAAAAAGAAATTCCGAAAATCCCGGTAGGGTGCGAAGCGGCTTTTCCCTTCTTTGACCCCGTCAATGAACAAGGTACCGCTTTTTTCGTCAAAAACGAACTTGACGGAATGCCAGACTCCAGTGCTGACAGGTTTCTCGGAAAGCACATAGCTCTGATCGCCGTAACGCCCGATGCGCAGCTTTCCGTCGCTCTGGATCCGGACGAAGAACCCGCCCTGGCAGACATGCCCGTTGCCGGACATGATCAGTCTGGAATCTTCCGGAATCTTATCCAGATAAAGGCTGAACTCCAGAACGCAATTGGCCAACGGCGAAACACGGCGGCGCAGCATCGTCTCACTTCCTTTGGTGAACACCAGACAATTGCTTCCGTCCGGCCCTTCCGGTTTCAGCAGTTGTTCAAATGGATAGGTCAACGGACGGTCCCCAAGAGCATCTTCCCCCCCGTTATCGAAATTCCAGGCGCCTTCCCTGAGAACATGCGAATTCACCCTGAACGTTTTAACTTTATTCGTGCGGGGAACATCCGCGTAATATCCCATATTGTCAAGGGTCGCCTCCTGGCTGAAATAGGTTTCCAGAAGATTCATACGGACGAATGTCTCTTTGCCGAACGGAGTCAGGAACTTGGTGCAGGCATTTTTACCTTCGACGGTCAGAAAATTGATGTGGTAGATATCACTTTCATGTGAAGGGCGCGAATAAAACCTGACGGTCAGTTCGGTCTGATCGGGCAACCCGTTCCGGGCAAAGACAGCGTGATTGTTCCAATCGTTGAATTCAAAACGGCATTCCTGACCGGCCCCGATAACGAGCTGCCGGTTCTTCAGCAGTTCCGCCGCCGGAGCGGAGCCGATCAGTTGATCGTTGTGATAAACTTCAAAAACCGTTTCGGGGGTTGCATCCATCTGAGTACCATAGGCTCCCATGGCATAAGGAGCCAGCCGCAGGTGCTGCGGTCCCCAATCGACTTTGTCCATGTCGAGGTTGAACCCATGTTCCCGCTTCAGGCCGAGGATCTTACCGTTTTTGATCTTCAGCTCGAAACGGGCGGACGTATGCTTGGGATAAACAGTCAGATTCAATAAGCAGCTTTGCGAATCGGCAGTAAAATCGGCAACCATCCTGTCGTTGCGGAAGAGCATTGCGCGCGCAATTTTTTCAGGCGATCTGAATTTCACTTTGGCAGTTACAAGATTCGCATCCTGCCTGACTTCAAAATCAGCTTTCACTTCGGTCAGGTTATGAAACGCGCTTCTCTGAATGCTCCAGTTCTGAATCCAGGGAGTACGCAGCAGAACGGCAGGCAGCTTTCGTGTGGACGTTTTTGTCTGTCCGTCATAATTCCAGGTCAGCGTGATCTCCGGAAATATCGCATGGGAAACCGCAAGAGGACCGGAAGGAATAAGCCATTCACAGCGGTCAAAATCATTCATGTTCAGTTTCTTGCTCTGAAGTTTCCGGACTTCTTCACCGTTGTTGTTCAGCAGCCGGCCGGAAATCATGACTTTGCCCTGCGCTTGAATGGGAGTTGAAAGCGCAGTCAGGCGGATGACGGTTCCCGCCAGATATTCCCTGTTTGCGGCGAAATAGACTCTGGGTTCCGATTGCTTCGGAGCGGGATTCTGCCTGAAATACTGGTCAATGAAAGCCTCCATTACTTCGGCGGAAGCTCCGAAATCAAACGTGCGCGGGAAAATGGGAGTTTCGCCGATGTCATTCCAGGTTGCAATATTCAGCCAATCGACCTCATCCGGCTTGAAAGCATGAAAGCAGTCCCAGATTTTATCATATCCGCGGAAGGGGACATATCCGTAATGTCCCAGATCTTCCAGCCAGTTTCCGCGATATCCCGGCGTGATTGTCGCCACCGGTTTCTTGTTGAACCGGGCCAGTGCGTTGCGAAGCGCGACGAATTCTTTCCGGTGAACGCCTTCCGGTTCACCGCGGTCATTCCACGCCCGCGAGGAGAACATGAACGGGTAAAAACTGTCGCAGACTTCACCATAAGGATCGATATAAGTTCCCTCGACCATTTTTTCCACATTGGAACGCCATTCCGCCGTTTCCCTGTGCAAGACATAGTAAATCTCGATTCCTTTCGCCTTCAGACGTCTCTTGATTTCGGCGATTTTCTCAGGCGAGTGCCGCCAGGCGCCCGAAAAGCTGAAGAAAATATACTTGTTGCCGATTTTGGGGAAATTGGGATGATTCCCCAGATTCTTCACAATTTTTTCCGTGGAGTCAACACTCAGCTGAATTCCCGCTTCCCCATCAAGCGGCGGGATGTCGAAACAGAACCCCACCAGAAAGGACGTGCCTTTTGCCGCCTCAAGGTAGCAGTCGGCAAAAGACATCTGATCCGCCGTCCCGATGTCCATGAAAAAACCGTCGATGCCGACAGCCTGCGCCATGGCAATTTCCCGCTTGGCGCTTTCGATCAATGTCGCATCCGGTTTCAAGGCGACTTCATGATACCCGTCGACCCGGAGCTGGCTGTTATATAAATTGTGCCACGGCACCGTGTGCGCGAAAACCATTTTCCGGCCAGGCAGGACTCCGGGGACTCCCGGTTTCAGGACAATCGGATCGGCGACCGCGATTCTGGCAATATCGACAGCCTGTTGAGGAACATCATCCCCGGCACAGACACTTAACATAGTTCCGAGACAAAGCAATATCAGAGATTTTCTCTTAAAAACAGAAAATAGGTTCATTTTTCATCCGGATGTTTCAAATTTCAATTTCAGGAATATCGGCGGCCGCTCTCTGTTTTCCCTTGAAAGCGCATCCGCGGCCAGGGCAATCCCCTTGACAATTTTCGTGTCACACAGCAGACTGAATCAATACAGATTTATTTTGACCCCGTTTGCCTCATAACAGACATTCTGCGATGTGTAAAAATCCTCCCTCATATTATTCATCATGACCAATTTTGCGGAGCCGTCAAGAAACGTTACCGCGGAACTGTGATTGTGGCGCAATGCGATGGCATTCATATTGAATACCAGATGGTCGGCCATCTCCTCGCCGGATACCTGAGCCGGTCCGGAAGTCCAGCTGTCCATGTTCACATTGATGGAATCTGCGAAAACCGGCTGCCGGGCGGGAGCGGGATGTTTTGTGATGTCCCATTGATACCACCAGCCGTATTCATCGCTTGAGTAGGCCCAGGAAACTCCGATATTCAGGTTATAAAGAAAATTCATATGAAACATGCCGGTGATGTTGTACATGCTTGAAGTTCTCGGAAGCGCGTTGGGACAATGAAGATTTTCAATCTCACCGAAACTGTTCACGATCTGTGCTTCCGTGACATCGTTGCCGGAGTGTCCCCCCTCCACGGAAATATACCCGGCACGCACAAATGGAATCGGCCATGAAATCCTGGGCACGCCGACCGTCTTATAATCTGTCGCATACATCGACAGCATTAATCCATGCTGTTTTTTGTTGTTGATGCAAGTGATCGCCCGTGCTTTATCCCGCGCCTGATTCAACGCGGGCAACAACATCGAAGCGAGAATGGCAATGATGGCGATAACTACGAGAAGCTCGATCAATGTAAAAGAACATTTTTTCATGATTTCTTCCTTTGTGTTTGAGTTGAGTTGGGGAAACATGTTGAGACTCCTTATCCTATTTGAAGGCGATTGAAGACGCTTTTACGTTCGACGAGGTGCTGCGGAATAAAAATTTTACGGTTTCCCATGGGAGCGCCGTCGACGAATTCGACCATCCGGCTGACCATCTCCTGGTAATCCGCCGTGATCGCGGTGAGCGGCGGGGAGCAGAATCCGAAAATCTTGATGTCGCCTTCGCCGATGACGCTGATATCCTCGGGAACGCGGTATCCCGCCTCCCGGAGCGTCGCCACCGAAAACTGACGGGTCAGCGCACGCACCGTTGGCATTTTCTGGACCGAGGAAGGCTTCAATGCCTCTTCTTTTAACTTGTTTTTCATGGATTTTATAGATGCGGCAAGTAATCAAAGTAAACCGGCAGGCACGTTTCATTTTCTCATCCTTTCCACTGACCACTGCATTTGAAGATTTCATGGAGAACCAACGTTCACTTGTTTGAAACGCGCGCCCGAAGGGCAGCCCGGCACGCCTAATCCAATTTTGGATTACATTATAATTATACCATACCTGAAGCGGAATGTCAATAGGGTAAACATAAAAAAAACAAATTAATCGCGATTCGCTGCCGGTTTCAGCTGAACGCTTTCCGGCGTGAGACGCAACGGCGGAATCCAGCGCAGCGACGGGACGCTTTCCGCGCCGCGCAGACGGTTCAGCAGCTGTTCGACCGCGCCTTCGGCCAGCTCCCGGCTGTCGATCTCGTAGTCGATCACCTCCCGGCACGGGAAGTCGATCGGCGCCTTGCGGTTGCGCAGACAGACGGCGGGCGGCAGATAGTCGATCCGCCTCCCCTGCTTCCGGACCAGCTCCGAAAAAAAGCCTTGCGCGATGATGTCGTCGCCGATCACCACGCTGTCCGGCCTCCGCTCCGGCGGCATCCGCAGGAACGCGTCGGCGAGCCGATGGCCGCTTTCAAACCCGTAGCCTTCGAGGTACATCGCGTCAAGCGGCACCGAGCACTCCGGCCAGCCGGCCAGATATTCCGCAAGGCGCGGAAGGCTGAAACAGCGCAGCGGGCCGGGACCGATCAGGATACGCGGCATCCGGTATCCGGCCTCCCGCAGTTCGTCCAGCCCCCGGATCATGAAACCGACCGAATCCAGGAAAATCCCGGATTCCACATGCGACGGAGGCCCGCAAAAACAGACCTTCAGCCCGGCTTCATCCAGACCGGGCAGCAGTCTCTCCGCATAGAAGTCGGAGATGCTGATCAGCCCGTGCACCAGCTTCTGCGAAACCGCATACTCAAGGCCGGGGAAGTCCGAAAACTCCGGCGTGTCGCGGTACTCCTCCCGGAACGGGAACATCGTGCATTCGCAGCCGTTTTTCTGCAGCGCATCCTGCACCGCATAGGCGAGGCTCCAGTTGAACATGTGAGGGGCATCCAGCAACAGCCCCACGATGCCGATCGAACGCCCCGGCAGCCCCTCCGGCTTCGCGTTGCGCACGAATACCCCTACCCGGCGGCGCGCCTCCAGCACCCCGTCCTGCACCAGCG
>CALXNS010000108.1 GCA_944389815.1 uncultured Victivallis sp.
CCGCTTTAGCGGCGGCCTGTGAAAAAGTTGCAATTGGCGAATTTTTTCAGAGCCCGTGTCGGGCTGCCGGCAATATCGCCTTGAAGGCGTAGTGCATACCACCGGCTTAGCCGGTGGTTTTGATTTGTGTAATCTGCATCGCAGGAATTGTTCAGGGGTGGACGGAGCTTTTTGTTTCAGCGGCGACGTTCGAAGTGCTGGAGCCAGCCGTCCGGGCTGGATTGAATCCAGATGAAATTTTGCCGGACGAATTCGGGATCGAGATCGGCTCCCATGTGCAGTACGGGAGCGAGAATCAATGGCGCGTCGGAGTGTTTCAACTCCTCGCGGATCCGTTCGATGTCTTCGATTTGAAATTGTTCGACCTGCCCGAAGTCGGCGATGGGCGAAAGCAATCCGGTCTCCGCGTAATAAAGTCCCTGACTGCGCCCGAAAATATTAACCGGCCCGTCTTTCGCCACGGAACGGATGAATGCGGCATGCTGCTTGAGCTGGGTATTTTCCGTTTCAACAAAGAAACTTTTGGTCAGAAAGTAGTGCAGATTGGTGATGATTCTTTTTCCGCCGAGGACGATGGAAATGACGACCAATCCGGAGAGCAGCAGCGCTGGCCAGGCGGCGAATGTCGTTGCGAGACGTTCGCGTTTATTGCCGCAGCGGACGGAGCGGAGTTGTTCATCCAGCCAGACAAAGAGAAGCAGAATGGCCGGGTAACAGACCGCGATCAATGTGTTGGAATGGGAACGCCCCTGATAATAACTGAAAAGACCGCCGCCGAGAATGGCGGTGAAAAAGAGCCATTGCGCCTTCCGTTTCGCGGCAGGAGTCATTTTCCCCTGCGGCGTCGCCAGCGCCCGCATCCCCTGAACCATCGCGGCCAGATAGATCGCAAGAATCAATCCCCACGCCGCCGGAAACGGTTCCATCGGCAGCAGATTGACCCCTTCCTGCAGGAACAAGCGTTGATATTTGAGCAGGGGAAGCAGTGCGAGCGGCGCACCCTGCTGCCAGGAGAATACCCCCCACCAGAAAAACAGCGTGACGGCAAGCGACGCGACGAACAACAATAAATGAAACCATTTTTCCCGGTTGAAGCGATCTGTGACTGCGGTCAGGACAAGCAGGCAGAAAAACGCCCCCGCCACCGGAATGCCGGAATCGAGATTCCAGCAGAGCGCGCACCCCGAGAGAAAGGCGGCCGCGATCGTGCCGATGCGTCTGCGTTTTTCCGGGAGACGGCAGAAGTATGCCGCGGCAAGCAGCGCAATCGCCGGGAAAATCGACCGGATGGGATGATATTCGTAATATGGATCAAACCCGTTGGACCCCAACATCATCCATGCGCCTCCAAGATAAGCGAGAACCAGTGCGAAAAGCGGGGTAAGCAGACGATTTCTGCTCCAGATCCAGAAAGCGCGCAGTACCAGTGCGAAAGTGAGAAAATCAAGCAGCGCCATCACCAGCGACAATTTGAAGACCGAAAGCCCGGTCACGCGAAAAAGCGGCGCAAGAAAGTGTGGATAAAGTCCGTACAGATGGTTTTCAAATTTCCCCGCCACCGCCCGGGAAACGGCGTAACAGATCGGTTCGAAGTGATATGTCCACAAGCGAAGAATGAACTGTTCCGGATAGAGGCCGCAGAAAAGCACTCCGCCGAGCAGGAAAAGCAGTGAAGCAAAGTAAATCCAGCCGTTTCCCCGGATCGAATAACGGCAGAAGAAATAACCGATGAGCACTCCGGTTAAAATCGAACTGGCAAGATAACCGGGGGTGGTGAATGAATTTGCCGCGAACTCCCCGATCCACAAGCCGTGTCCGAAGAGCATCGTTTCGACGAAAACGGCCCATAATCCTGCAAGCACCATGCCGGGGAGGGGAGAGCGCGCCGGAAATTTCAATTTTCCGACCACCCCGATTGCCGCGGCGGCGAGGAAGGGGGAGGCGAAAAGCGTCAGGAGAAAGGTATTGCGTTCCCGCGGCTCCGGACGCAGTTCCTTCTGATAGATTTCGATGAATCGTCCGGATTGGCGGCACAGTTGAAGTTCTTCCGGGGTGATGTCGGGAAAAAGTTCCCAGGCGACGACCGAAAGCACCGCCGTCAGCAGAAACGCGATGCCGATTGTCACCCACAGGCGGATGCGGTTGCGCTGCAATTCCAGGTCAGACATTATTCCGCTGCCTGCGCAATGCCAGAAGCCAGAAGAATATCCAGAACACCATCATCCCGGCCGAGATCAGCCAGACGAGAAGATTGCCCTGCGTGAGCACCAGCGGCAGCGCCATCGAAGTCCAGATCCCGCCGCCCATGAAGGGTTCGTGGAAAAGCTGCTTGTAACCGAATGCCGACGCCGCGACGGTTTTCGATTCCGGGTCGGCGGTGCGCAGCAGCAGCAATCCGGTCGCCGTCACCCCCATCGACTGGCCGAATTCGGCGATGGACCGTTCGAACCAGGCGTCGCGGAAGATCCGTGGCGCGAGGAAGAGGACGCAGAAAACATTCCAGAGCGTTCCCGCGATGATGAGCAGTGTAAGCGGCAGCCAGCATGCCGCGACGAAATCGAGTTGAATTGACGCAACCGCCGCCACCACCAGAAAGTCCAGCGACGCTCCGCCGAGTCGTTGAATTTGGCCGTGGTCGACGATCGAATCCAGTCGAACCGTAACCAGAATTTTCTGCAGAATCAATCCGCCGATCAAACAGAGCGGGAAGAGCGGAAAACTCTCCAGCACCTTCAGGTTCTGAATCCCCTCCGGGGAGACTTGATTGATGAGGAGCAGCACCTCCTTCAAGCCGTAACCGATCAGCACCGCGATTCCGATGACCGCCACGTGAAGCGCCAGAGAATCGATCGAGTCGCTGAATACGGTCTGTTTTCCCGCCGGCGGCTGGGCGTGGCGCGGATAGATGCCGCGCCGTTCATACGGCGCCTGTTCGGAGAAGAGCCGGACGTTGCTGATCCAGCCGCGCCGGACCGCGAGGTTGATGAGCGCCATGCCGATGACGATTCCGAGCACCATCCCCGCCGTCGCCATCGTGTAACCGAGGTCGCGTCCCTGCGACCAGTTGAAGTGGTCGAACGTGGCGGAAAGCCCGGCTACGGTGCCGTGTCCGCCTTCGAATCCGATTTCCAGCAGCGTCCCGAACCCCCGGTCGACGTGGAACAGCGGGATGAGCACCAATCCCGCGAGCGCCAATCCGACCACATATTGCCCCCATGCGATCAGCTGCCCGTAACAAAGCTGCGGAGCAGCAACTCCCCAGATCTGCCGGAGACGGGGCAGCGGCGCGCCGATGAAGAGCGCCGCGAAGACGATGTTGATGAGAAAACCGGGCACAGCGTTCCAGTCCGCATACCAGGCGGAGGAGAAATTTTTCCCGAAGGTATTGATCCAGACCAGTCCGATCAATCCGCCGATGACCGAGGCGGGCAGATAGAGACGCTGAAAAATCGGAATCGCGGTGCGCACCGCTTTGCCCAGCACCAGCAGCAGACAGAGTCCGCAGAAAGACATCACCGCGGTCATGATTCAACCACGGCTCCCGCCAGGAGTGGAGGCGTGACGACAAGGTGGTGGGCAAATGCGGACAAAATCGGCGTTCCGCGACGGCTTCCGGTTGAAAATTTCATTTTCAAGTTCCATATTATGCAGGTGGAATCATTCGCTTGTTCATTCCGGATAATATGCCGCCATACGGCGTTTTTTTCAAATGTTTCCCGGAGAAAAGCGAGGAAATTATCGGAGAATCGTAGTTCGATGGCTTATCAGGAAACATTATTCTCAACGAGTGTCGACCGTCCGCTGGCGGATCGGCTCCGCCCGGTCGAACTTGACGAGATCGTCGGGCAGGATCAGCTGCTCGGCAGCGATGCTCCGCTGCGGCGGATGATCGATTCCGGGCATCTCGGCAGCTTCATTCTCTGGGGACCGCCCGGCTGCGGAAAGACGACGCTGGCGCGAATCATGGCGACGCGGACGAGTTTGCATTTCACGGCGCTCTCTGCGGTGTTTTCCGGTATCGGCGATCTGCGCAAGGCGTTCGACGAGGCGGCGAAACGACGCGAATACGGAGAGGGGACGTTGCTGTTCATCGACGAAATTCACCGCTTCAACCGCGCACAGCAGGATGGATTCCTGCCTTATGTGGAGAACGGCACGGTCATCCTGGTCGGCGCCACAACCGAGAATCCGTCGTTCGAATTGAACAGCGCACTGCTTTCACGCTGCAAGGTGTTCGTTATGAATCCCCTCGATTCTGCGGCGCTCGAAAAGATCGTCTGCCGGGCGGAACATCTGCTCGATCGACCGCTGCCGGTCACGGCGGAGGCGCGGCGGACGCTGATCGAACTGGCCGACGGGGACGGGCGCTATCTCATCAATCTTCTGGAGAGCGTTTACGACCTGACGCCGGACGGGAAGACGCTGGACGCGGCGTCGGTATTGAAAATCGTCCAGCAGCGCGCACCGGTTTACGACAAGGATCGCGAAGGGCATTACAATTTAATCAGCGCGCTGCATAAGTCGTTGCGCGGTTCCGATACCGACGCCGCGCTCTACTGGGCGGCGCGAATGATCGCCGGCGGAGAGGATCCGCTCTATCTGCTGCGGCGCCTGACCCGTTTTGCCATGGAGGACGTAGGATTGGCCGATCCGCAGGCGCTGCCGCTGGCGATTGCGGCGTGGGACACTTACGAGCGGCTCGGTTCGCCGGAGGGGGAGCTGGCCATCGCCGAACTGGTGATCTACCTCGGCACCGCGCCGAAATCGAACAGTTCCTACGTCGCCTGGGGCGAGGCGCAGCGCGCGGCAAAGGAGTTCGGTTCGCTCACGCCGCCCGCGCACATTCTCAATGCGCCGACCCGCTTGATGAAGGAGCTCGGTTACGGGAAGGGGTATCAGTACGATCACGATACGCCGGAGGGATTTTCGGGGCAGAATTATTTCCCCGACAAGATGCCGCGCCGGAAGTTTTACCGCCCTCCGGAGCGGGGGTTCGAACGGGAAATTCTCCGCCGTCTCGCCTACTGGGAACGTTTGCGGGAGCGGAAGAACCGCAACGGCGCAAACTGAACTGAATGAAGTCCGCCGCAAAGCCCGTTCTTATTCTTACCTGCGTGATTTCCCTTTGCCCTTCCAGTTGAGCAGCAGCGCGGAGTTGAGGATCACCGCGACGGACCCCGCGTTGTGAACCAGTGCCCCGGTGACCGGATTGAGTGTTCCGAGTCCGGCGAGGATGATCGCGAGAAAATTCAGTGCCATCGAAAACGTCAGATTCCATTTGATCGTTTTCATCGTCCGTTTCGCCAGCTGCAGCAGGAACGGAATCTGACGCAGATCGTCGTTGACCAGTGCGATGTCTGCGGCGCTGACGGCGACGTCGCTGCCGATGCCGCCCATGGCGATGCCGACGTATGCTTTTTTCAATGCGGGCGCGTCGTTGATGCCGTCGCCGATCATGCAGACCGGGGCGCCCTCCTGCTGGAAGCGGTCGATGATTTCAAGTTTGTTTTCCGGGAAGCATTCGGCGTGAACGTCATCGATGCCGGCGACGGCGGCGATATGTTTTGCCGCGTGACGGTTGTCGCCGGTGAGCAGAGCGGGGCGGATGGATTGCTCCTTCAGGCCGCGAATTAATTCAGGCGTGTTCTCCCGGATGGTGTCGGCGAGCGCGATGAGTCCGCAGAACCGCCCGTCCTGCGCGAGAAAGATGACCGTGCCGCCGGCGACGGCCTGTTCACGGGCGCGTTTCACTCCGGCGGAGGAAATTTCGATCCCTTCTGCCCGGAGGAGTTCCGCATTTCCGGCAAGAATCCGATGCGGGCCGATTCCGGCGCTGACGCCGCGTCCCGGGAGCATTTCAAAAGTTTCCGGCTGCGGGAGTTTCTTCTGGGGATATCTCTCGCGGAATCCGCCAACGACCGCTTTGCCGAGCGGGTGTTCGGAACGTGACTCCGCCGCAGCGGCGAGCTCGAACAACCGCTGTTCGCTGATTTCCCCGTCATTTTCCGCAATGACCGCGGTCACCTTGAGTGTACCGCAGGTCAGGGTTCCGGTTTTGTCGAAGACCACGCACCGGACTGCGGCGAGCCGTTCGAGAGCGTCGCCTTCGCGGATCAGGATGCCGTGTCGCGTCGCATTGCCGATCGCCGCCATGATCGCAGTCGGCGTGGCCAAGACCAGCGCGCAGGGACAGAAGACCACCAGAATCGTGACCGAACGGATGATTTCACCGGTGACGAGCCAGACTCCAAGGGCGGCAGCCAGCGCGATCAGAACGATCCACGTCGCCCAGCGGTCGGCGAGACCGACGATTTTCGCCTTGCCGGCGTCGGCGGATTGAACCAGCTGAACCATCCGCTGGATGGAGCTGTCGGCGTCGCGGCGTGTTGCGCGCATTTCGAATGCGCCGAAGCAATTGAGCGTGCCGCTGAAAACTTCGTCGCCGCTTTTTTTGTCGACCGGCAGTGATTCTCCGTTGACGACCGACTGGTCGATCGAACTTTCCCCCCGGATGATGACGCCGTCCAGAGGAATGCTTTCACCCGGAAACACGCGCAGCACGTCGCCGACTTCGACTTCTTCCACAGGAATGATGCTTTCCTCATTTCCGTCTGCGTTCAATTTCCGGGCGGTGCGCGGCGTCAGGCGGATCAGTTTTTCAATTCCGGCGCGCGCCTTTGCGACGGTTCTCTCTTCCAGAAACGAACCGATCTGCATGATGAAGGCGACCTCGCCCGCGGCGAAAATCTCGTCGATGATAACCGAGGCGATCAGCGCCAGCGACACCAGCACGTCCGCCTTGATGTCGAATCTCTCATACAATCCGGTCGCCGCATCCTTGAGAATCGGTATCCCGCAGAGGATGATCGCCACCCACGCCGCGTTGAACGGCAGTTCACCGCCGATCTGGAAGAAACTTGCGACCAGGGCCGCCCCCGAGAGGATCAGAAAAAATATCTGGCGCCGGACATCGTCAAGAAAAAACTCTCTGCATTTCGCAAACATGATCTTTTCTCCCGTTCGGGGACTCCTTCGTTTTTCTTTATAATATACCAAAGGGGGTATGGGTATTCAAGCGCGGTAAATGAAGAATGAAGAAAAAAAATTTTCCGTTGTCCTCCCTGCTGTGCGGCAGTCTGGATTCAGGATTTGTTGGCGAAATGCCTGAGAGCTTCGGCGAACGCGGCGATGGTTTTGTCGGCGTCGCCATGTTCGATGCCGTCGCGGACGCAGTGACGGAGATGTCCTTCAAGAACGATCAGTCCGAGCTGATGCAACGCGCCCTTGGCGGCGTTGATCTGGATCAGAACCTTTTCGCATGGGACATCGCGCTCGATCATTCTGTCGATGGCGTTGAGCTGCCCGATGATCTTGCTCATTCTGCGATGCAGACTTTCCGCATCCATGCACTGGCGCATCGTAACGACTCCCG
>CALXNS010000109.1 GCA_944389815.1 uncultured Victivallis sp.
AGAATACGCCTGATCCATCGAAGGAACAGAAGAATTGTGCCGTGTTTTTACACGGTGCATTTCTTGGTCTGTATTTCGATGGATGCTGTGGTAGGCATGTAGGGATGTATAGGTCAGGGATGCACCTTTTTTTTTGAGGTCTTTGATTTCAACGCTCCACTATTAGCAAGCAAGATCAGGAGACTACCATGGCAAATTTCACCTTTAACTGCCCGCAGTGTAATCAGACCCTTGAAGCTCAGGACGAATGGAGAGGGCAACAAACCCAGTGCCCATCTTGCGGAACCAATATAGAGATCCCCAAGATCATGCTTGTCAAACCTGTAAACATCGATCCCCAAGAACAAATAAAAAAGCTGAAAAGAGCATTATATTTTTTTGGGGGGCTCGCGATTTTATGCTTTTTATGCTGGATTAATTTTTTGTTTACCACTGGTATCTCTGGATTCTCAATGCTTTTTATTATCCCGATCATATTAGGAACACTGATGGTAATAGCCGCCCACAAAAAAATCCGAGAACTCAAATCCCAAATCGACCAAAACGAACACTTGAAATAAATCGAACATCAACAAACAACGCAATGGAGTGTCATTGCCCAGCAAAGAGAAAGGTCTCTCTATGCCTTCCAAAGAAGCTGTCTTCAACTTGTCCGTCATCTTGGAACAGGCTGGATTTGATGCGAAAGCCCGTAGACGCATCAAACTCCTCCGCCATACACAGAAGAGCTTAAAAGAAGCCTACCCTGACTACATCGAATACTACCAGGCAGAACAGAAGCCTTCTACCTTTCAGAACTGTGACTACGTTTTCAGCTTTATCGGTGAAGAAGGCAACTCTGCAAGGTTTCTTGGGTGTTATTGAGACAGTTTTCTGTAATATTTCAATGAAAAATTCCATCCGCTTCATATCAATGCAGGGCGTCAATCAGGAAGCCTGCAAACATGAAGGGATGTTACCATGGAGAAACAAAAACTGACTCCGGGGCCGTGGGGCGTAAGTGCGTCTCAATTCGAACAAATCAAGGATTTGCTGGTTCGTTGGATGAAATCCGCTCCGACAGATGACTTTATCGGGTGTGATGAGGCTCCCTGTCTGGAAGACAATGAAAACGCATGGAAATACAAACCGCGCTACATCAAAACATGTTACCTGCGCGGACTGCGTGAAATGAGCCACATCAGCGAGATTCCATATTACCTGTCTTTCGTGAATCATTGCGACCTCCCGGAACTGCTGGTAACCTTTCTCTGTTCAAAGACCGCGATGAAGAATGCCGGACTGGTTCAACCGTTGATTGATTACATTGACAATGATGAACACGCCATGCGAATCGCGTCCAATTACGAGGAACTGCTGCGTGGCGGTTTGGAGAAGCTCTATTGGTTCAATCCGTATTCTCATGAAAAGGAATCAGTGACAACGCTTTTCCAGCGTGTTAAACCGGAAGAACGGCTGCATAAAGTCGAATGTTACTTTATGCTTGAACCCCTGTACAGTTTTGACTCGGATAAGCTGTTGCAGGAGGGAAACGGCAAAATCTCAAAAAAAGCGTTGTCGTTTCGAATGCTCAAGCAGAAATAAGCTGTTATTTCTTGTGACTATCATTCTGTGACGCAGTTTCGGATTATAAGGGGACGGCTTCCGTTTCTGCGAAAAAAATTTTTGTTCCCATCAAAATACAGGGCGGTTGATTCTTACTGGATCAACCGCTCTGTTGCTTTTTCTCTTTCCGTCTAGACCATCTGGAAGTTCTTTCGGCTTTCGATTCTCATAAGATGTTTTCCCGGCCGCCATAAAACAAGGGGGGCCGGGGGGCTCCCCGCCTCTTCATTCCATTCTCATCCAGAATCCAGGTTGTCCGAGTTTTACCATCCTGATAAATACCAGGGGGGCCGGGGGGAGTTTTTTTTCTCTTCTTTTGAAAAATAAGATGTTTAAAAAAAGAAAAAAAGCAAGATAATGAAAAACCTTCGCCCCTCTCCCCCCTATATATTTTCATTTAGCCCCCCCTTTTGAATCAAAACATCTTTTTTGAATACTGCTTCGATGGGATTTTTGAAAAAAATCTAAAAATTTTTTTATGCCTTTATTGCCAGAATGTTATGAGATTGCAAGGGCCTGTTTTTATTAAAAAACCCCTCTTTAAATGCCCCAAAAAAGGGCTAAAAACGAGAGGAAAAATAGAAACCGCTTCATAGATACGCGTAAGAGGGCTCATTGTGATCTCTCTGACGTGAATAGGAATGCCGAAACTTTTCACGTATTAACGCTCGGCAATAGGAGGTCATAAAAATGACTATCGTCCCCAAAATGCAGAACAAAAAACTGACAGATGCAACCCGAGAGAGCAAAGGACGTATGACACCGGAGGAAATCATGCAAAAGATTCCTGTTGAAAAGTACAAAGACTATAATAACTGGCTTGCCATCGCTGGTCTTTGTAAAGCCGCGGGCTTTCCATTCGATGTTTTTCATGAATGGAGCAAAGGTGATTCTGAAAAGTATGAGAGTGAAGAGTCCTGCAAAAGTGCCTGGCAGTTGACGCCTCACGAAACATCGGAGGAGGCGTATGAAAAACTTTTAAAGAGAGCCGAAAATAATTGGACACTTCCGGTATTCAACCCTCTGCAGGCGATAACGGATGCCTCCACCATCATCCATGAAATCCATCCTGACCTGAGTTTCGCCTGGTCACTCGGGGACAAGAAGGGGATTAACCGAAATGCTGAAATCTCGCAATATACCGAAGAGGAACTGCAGGAATCTTTAACAGAATTATCTTGCATGGATGAAGATGAAGATTTTGAAGGGATCTATTGGCAGCTCAATAAAGTGAAACTCTCAGATAAAAATTCTGTTCGAGCAGAAAATGTAAAAACGTTTACCTGGGCATTGCTGGAATCGGATGCGTTGCCTCTTGAGGAGCAGTATCGTCTGTTGAGAAGCGTTCCGTTACCTCTTTTCGCAGGCATCCATTCCGGTGGGAAAAGCATTCATGCACTTATCCATATTGGAGCAGATAACGCTGAAGAATACAGGAAACGGACTGCATTGGTTTATCGCTACGCGAAGTCTTATGGAATTAGCGCTGATGAGAATTGCAAATCTCTTGGGCGTTGGAGTCGATATCCGCTTGGCAGGCGCAAGCAAGGGTATCAATACCCGGTATTTGTTATTCCAGATTATCTGCATTTTGACGAATGGTACCAGAAGTATGGTATTCAGAATTTGTCGCTTAACACTGAAAGCTCGGATACCATGGTGACGCGCAATATCCCACTGGCAGCAGATGAGCGGAAAGGGAAAAAGCCTGCCGTTCGTTTTCATCATGTGGAGGAGTTCATTTCCAAAATACCGGGCGCAAAAGGAGAAATCAAATACAATGAGCTTACGAAAAAGTTGGAGGTTTCTGGCTTCCCCTGGATTGAAACGCCTCCCGGATATGACATGACGCGAATTTTGGCAGACGAACTTTGCGCTCTCATGCGGCCCAAGTATACGGGTTGTTCTTATGAATGCATGGTGAGGTTGATCAATGCGATCGGTTATAGCCACTCATACAATCCTGTCAAAGATACACTGGCAGATGTTCAATGGGACGGGGTTGATCGCATCTGTGCCGTCTGCAATACCCTGAGCCCCCTCGATGATTTTTCAAGGATGCTTGTCAAAAAATGGCTGATTCAATGCTGGGCTATGCTGAATAATACTGAGGGCAGTTGGGGCAGTGAAGGCATTCTCACTCTGCAAGGGTCGGAGGGAATAGGAAAGACATCATTTTTTCGATATTTAACTCCTATTCCTGAAACGTGCTTTTTGAGTGGCATCGCGATCGACACAGATGACAGGGACTCTGTTCGAGTTGCGACAAGCCACTGGATTGTGGAAATTGGCGAATGCGACCATACGACCAAGAAACATCAGGCATTGCTGAAAGGTTTTATCACCAAGGGCAAGGATTCCTACAGGCGTGAATATGAAACTCAGATCATTGATCATCCGCGCATGACCTCATACTGTGCGACAGTGAATACCCCTCAGTTTTTGACAGAAGGAGAAAACCGTCACTGGTGGTTGATTCCGGTCACGAATATTGATCTTCCTGCATTGCGGGAAATCCACAAAGAAATCTGGCAACTTTGGGCGCAGATTAAACGAGAGTGGGAGAAAGATAACAATGCTTTCCGGCTCAATGAGGATGAGATGAAGATTCTGATAGGCCGCAATAAGCCTGCTCAGGAGAACATCAAATACGAAGTGGAGATCGAAGAGTTCTTCGATTGGGAAGCCGCAGAAGAGGAATGGAACTTCAAAAGCCGCCGGGAGATCCGAGGCATGGTAGACGAAAATTTTGACGCAAACCTTTTCGGAAGAGCCTTGACCAAGATCTCGAAAAAGCATAACTTGGCGACCAAGAAGGTTCGAGGGGTAGATATGATCAGGGTTCCTCCTCAACTCATGAAGTAGGCATTGAACTGAGCTCTGCAGAGCAGGAGCTGGCAATGGATTTGTCAGCTCCATTTTTCTTGCCTTAGCAGTAAAAGAGTTTGATTTCTTGAATTTTTTACGATATATTACGAATAGAGGATGTGATCTATCAAAGAGTAGCCAATGGGAGGTATTGCGATGAAATTCCGGATGGTTCACAACAACTTCAACGTGCTCGACCTTGAAAAAAGCCTGAAATTCTACCGTGATGCCTTTGACATGCACAAAGTGCGGCGGATCGAGGCGAAGGACGGGAGCTTCATCATCGTCTATCTGGAGGACGGGAACAGCTCTCACCAGCTGGAACTGACCTGGCTCCGAGACCGCAAGGAGCCGTACAACCTCGGAGACAACGAATTTCATCTGGCATTCAAGGTCGATGATTACGAAGCCGCCCATGCCCGCCATGAAAAGATGGGCTGCATCTGCTACGAAAATCCCGAGATGCACATCTACTTTTGCGAAGATCCAGATTCTTACTGGGTCGAGGTTGTTCCTGAGAAATAATAACTTTGGTGAAGCAATGCCTGTTGATGATGACACCATTTCATTGGAACAAGGCGTCCTATTCGAAGAAGGATACTTGACTCGTACACACAAATTATTAACATCGTCTCCCGATATTGCCCTGACAGAATTAGTCGCAAATGCTTGGGATGCCGGTGCAACCTTTGTTGAAATAACAATTCCAGAACAATGTAACGAGTTGCTTATTGTTAAAGATAACGGTTGCGGAATGTCAGAGAAAGACTTTTCGGAACACTGGATGACATTAAGCTATAACAGGCAGAAGCATCAAGGGAAATGGGCAGCCACAACAGATGGATCTCGATCTCGTTTGGCATATGGAAGAAACGGCATCGGGCGTCATGGGTTATTGTGTTTTGGAGAGAATTATACTGTTATTACTACTCACAAAGGCCATGTGTGTAATTTTGAAATTACGTCCAAAGGAGACCAACCGCTCACTATTCTTAAGAAAGTGATTTATACTGCAAATAATCCAGAGGAACATGGTACAGAGTTGCAGGTGAAAGTCCAGTATAATCGTCCAGATCCAACACGAATTTTAAATACATTGGCGGCAAGATTTGTTGCAGATCCGTCCTTTACAATTTACGTGAATGGGGAATCAATATCTGTTGAGGACTTGACTAAAAGCGCAGAAACAGCAATACTAACTGTCGAACCCAAGATTAAACTTGAAATATTGTTTATAGATACAGAAAAAGCAGCAAGAAAAAGCATATATCAGGGAATCGCTTTTTGGCAACAAAATCGCCTAGTAGGGGAACCATCTTGGATTCTTGGGAAAGACCAGATCTTGGACGGAAGAACTGCTATGGCAAAACGTTATATTTTTATTGTGAAAAGTGACGATTTGGGTGAGTTTGTTGCCTCTGATTGGTCCGGTTTTATTCCTCATAAAACAATGGATAACGTATATGCAACAATAGCAAAACATGTCAGGGATGTTTTTGCAAAACTTAACCAAGATAATCTTGCCGAGATCAAATCAAGCATCAAAGATGACTACAAATCTTCCTATGCTACTTTATCGCCGTTAGGAAAATTTGAAGTAGATGAAGCCATTACTCATATTGTGACGACAAGACCATCGGCCACACCTGAAACTATATCTTTGGCAGTAGAAGCTGTAATTAATCTTGAACAAACCAGAAGCGGTAAAGCATTATTGCAAAAATTATCGCAGTTACGTTCAGATGAAATTAGTGCACTAGATGAACTTTTGGAAAATTGGAGTGTAAAAGACGCCTTAACTGTACTTGATGAAATTGATAAAAGGCTTTCTGTCATAGAAGCTATTAGCAAACTATCTGATGACCCTGATGTTGATGAATTGACAACTTTGCATCCTTTAATTACGGAAGCTCGCTGGGTATTTGGACCAGAATTTGATTCCCCTGAATATGCTTCAAATCGTCAACTACAAACCATTGCAAAAAATATTTTTCATATAGAAGATGCAAATTTTATTAATCCACAGAAGCGTCCTGACTTGGTTGTAAAGGGAGAAAAAGTATATAGCATAACAGGTACTGAAAGTTACGACAATGATGAAATATCTACAATAGATAAGATTTTAATAATTGAGTTGAAGAGAGGCGGTTTTACAATTGGTAGAACTGAGCGAAATCAAGCTCAGGGATATGTAGAAGACTTACTGCATTCAGGCGGCTTACCTGCCAATGTTAAAGTTTTTTCCTTTGTTGTGGGTAATCGTATCGATAATATTTCAGGAACTATAAAGGTTGATGATAATGGTTATGTAAAAGCTATTACATTTGCCCATATAGTGGATACCGCCAATCGGCGTCTTTTTCGTTTGCGTGATACGCTCAATGAACGTTATGCCAAAATATCTGGTGTTGATTTGGTGGAAAAAGTAGAACAGATGAAGCTATTATGATGGTACGCACGTTACCTACTGCTTCGCTCGTGCTTGGAAACAGAAAATTAAATGCCCTTATTATGAAAATGTAGAAATAGGAAATCAAAATGAGAGCTTTTAGAGACTTTAAACCAGAAGAACGCAGGAATTATATAACATTGTCAACAGGAGAGTATTACCCTGATATACTTTCTGATGCTTGTAGACTATATTCCCCTGTATTGGAATTTTTTTCAGAGATATTGCACCGCTCTGAAAGTTCAACTGCATTGCTTATTAATTTGTCGCAAATACAAAACCAATGGATGAGAACGCAACTTTGCAGAGTATTTAGAAAGTATGTTTCGCCTGAAACGCCTGTTGAAATGTTAAAAAGGAACACGCAAGCCAAGCAAATATGTGCCGAATTTGGAGACGTTTTTAGACCTATCCATGTTGTTCAAGAACGTTTTGATGCTCGTCCTTTTCCTGATGAAGCATTGTGTGCGGTTTTGTGGGAATACAAAGACAGAGGGAAAAAAGGATATGACCTTACCGAAAAGTTTTTTGAGATTATACAAGCAAAATTTCCAGATATGAAAATATGGGGCCCCAAACGGTCAGGATCTGACATTCAAGCCATTTCGTTTTGGCAGGATTACTCAAATCCGAGTCGTCCTTTGGATTTCATTATTTCTTCTGCTGACAAAAAAACAATTTATGCCGTTGGGCTTGCTCGATATGATGGTGATCGTGGGGGAGCACAGGAAGATGATCGTATAGGAGGATATAAAAATTGTGCAGATGAAATTTTGGATTACGTTCATTCGCATAATCTAAAAACGAAGGTTATTTTTTTGAACGATGGTCCAGGATTGCTTTTAGGTTCTATGTGGGAAGATTATTCGCGAATTGAAGAAAGATATCCAAATGAAGTAAAAGTTCTGACTTTGCGAATGATTGATGAAAGATTGACTCAAGCGTGGTTAAAAGGATAATGATTAAATGGCAACCGGAATATCTTCCAATAGAAAAAAATGCTCAAAAAAACTGAGAATCAGTATACAATATGACGGAAAAATGTGTGATTCCAATATATTGCAAAAGGATTTTAATCCTTTTTCTCTTGTGAGACAAGTGCATGGCGAAAGCGCAAACAAGTTTTTTTTCGGAGACAACCTTGATGCTCTTTTGTTTATGTTAAACAATGGCTATAAAAAAACAGTCTCTCTGATTTATATAGACCCTCCTTTTGCTACCGCGTCAAACTTTGTTAATCGTGATCAAACATTTGCATATAGCGATGCCATGAGTGGAGGTGAATATGTGGAGTTTTTACGGCAACGATTGATTGTCATGCGAGAATTGCTTTCTGACACAGGTAGTATCTATTTACACCTTGACGGCAATATGGCTTTTACTATGAAGCTGATAATGGATGAAATATTTGGAGAACAGAATTGTCGTGCCTTTATTACAAGGAAAAAATGTAGCACGAAAAACTATACCAAAAATACATTTGGCAATATTTCTGACTACATATTATTTTATTCTAAAGAAACTTCATATATTTGGAACAGACCATTTGATTCGTGGGAATATGAAAAAATGGTTGAGCAATATCCATATGTTGATATAAAAACAGGTCGGCGGTATAAAAAAGTACCAATTCACGCTCCCGGGACAAGAAATGGAAAAACAGGAACGGAGTGGCGAGGGAAACTACCGCCAAAAGGAAAGCACTGGCAATATACTCCGGAAAAACTTGATGAGCTTGATGCAGCAGGAGAAATTTATTGGAGTCCAACAGGAAATCCACGACGCATGGTTTTTTGCGAGCCTGACAAAGGGATTCCAATACAAGACATTTGGCTTAATTATAGAGATAGTATAAACCAAGCACAAAAAACAACAGGATATCCTACGGAAAAAAACTATGAAATGTTAAAGATGATAGTGAATACTTCATCAAATCCAGGGGATTTCGTCTTGGATTGCTTCGCTGGAAGCGGTACAACATTAGGAGCCGCATTTGAACTTAACAGACATTGGATAGGTGTAGATAATAGCATTGAGAGCATTAAAGCCGTTTTCAAACGCTTTGTTACAGGACTTGAAATATATGGGGACTATGTAAGTGATCACTCAGTAAAGCAAATGACATTAGATATACTGCAAAAATGTCCGTTTGACGTATTAGCAACGAAGAATACAGCCTCTATCCTTGATAAAGCGAATTTTCTGTCATGAAGACTTACGTTGTATCGCTTTAACTACGGCTGAGTAGGAATAATTGCTTAACGACAGAAGTAGTATCAGCAAGTAATGGGTAACAACTCTTTATGAGGGTAGTGCCCGATTCGTACTGGCTCGAGGTTATCCCAGAAAAACAGTAAAATTATCAAAGTCAAATTTCAATCATGATGGTGCACGCAGTTCGTCCACAAATAACTTTTTCCGATTCACCGACATCGCCGGCACCTGTTCGCCACCAGGCTCTCCGGGCGCGACATGCCGATAAGCTTTCGGCGCAGCGAAAAAGTCTATTTCTGGAGAAGCCAGCAGCCGATCAAGTCCCAGATGACCGGCATGGCCGACTCGCGGAACATTCAGATAATAACCGTAGAACGCCCCGGCTATTTTATTGCTTTCCCGCTTTACAATGCGACAGAAATGCTCAAGCGCCTCTACGTTCCGGTCGGAGAGGAAACGATCATAGTCTATGGCAAGACGATCTCCGGCTCCGGCACGGAAAAACTCTGCGGCATTCCGCCACTCCAGTTCTCGTTCGAACGGCGATGGAAGCCGGATATTGTCCCGGGATATCTCCGGCTGCTGCCATACTTCTGCCAGCTTCTCCCGGGAACCGTAATGCAGAATTCCCCAGTCGTAAAATGAGCGACGGCAACAAAAACCGTAATCCGAAAATTTGAAATTTCCATTATCCCAGGAACGCCAGAGCGTCGTCTCTCCGCACATGCCGTAGGCAACCTGATACCCGATGATCCGATCACCGTAAGGACCGTCTTCCAGATGTCGAATCAAGCGCGCCAGTACATCTCCGGCATCCGCCAGCCACTGTCGGGAAGCAAAACTCTGATTTCCGATCAAGCCGTTGACATTTGGACGGTTATCTGTCCACTGATCCTCTCGCCGTTTGAACCAGGAGTGGTACCCGTCTCCGAGGTCCGTTCCGAAAATGTCATGTTGAGGCGTATTCACCATAGAGCGGATCGCCTCGACCGAAAGTGTTCCCGGATAATAAACACACATTTCCTCCGGATACTTTTTCCCCCAGTCCAAGGGAACATTCAATTTGATACGCGGTAAATAAAGAATCTCGTCACCACAGGCGAAAAGTTCCTCCAACGTCCGGTCTGTTACGGTGTAATCGATCTTTCCCGTGCCGATCCAACCACTGAAAAGCAAACTGGTGTGCAGCTTGATTCCCGCTCCGTAAAAATCACGATGATAGCGTTGAATTCGTTCCGAATTAAGCAGCAACATGATCGGCTTGCCGTCGTCGTTCAGGCGTGGCGGGTCGTAAGGCCACCCTAACATGCTCCAGAAAAGCGAATGTTTTTTCAACAGCTGCAAACCGACAGCCGAATCGATTTTTCTTTTCATGATTCGTTCATATCCTTAAATGAAAGGGGTAAATCCCCAAGACAATTGCGTCTGTCACTGCGGAAACATCAACGTCGATTCCGGCTGAAATAGTCAAGCAGAAGCTGTTTGCGTGGAGTCATGGGTTGAATTTGCTTTTCTTCAGGATTTTCACTGTGCTCGGCGCTCCAGCCATCCCATTCTCGATAGGCGTGATAACTCCAATCCCATCCGTATTCCTCAAACAGATCAATACAGTCGCGCAACCAGAGATTTCCGCCCGGCGCCCAGCGAATGCAGCCAACTTCGCCGACATAGATGCGAGCCCCGGTTTTCTGCTGAAATTCACGGGCCCGCGTCAGAAGTCGACGAATGTATGCCTTGTTCCATTTCTTTGAATCGTCGGGATAGTGAAGGAATGGTTTCCGATGAGCCTCCAGCTGATGCGTATATTCTCCCGGCATGTAAAAATGGATGCTGTAAATGATGTTCACTGCGTCGAAGACCGGCAGAAATTCAAGCATATCATACTGGGCGCAGCCGTCAGATTCGACAATGATCGGCGTTTCCGGATCGATTGCCCGAATTTCCCGAATCACTTCGGAAGCAATAGAAGGCCGTGATGGAATTTCCGGCGGGAGTGCACGATATTCCGGTTCGTTGAGGATGTCATACCCCCATAATGCCGGATGATCTTTATAGCGCGCAACGACTTTTTTCCAGAATTCCAGCAGAAAACTCCGGCCTTTTTCCGAATCGAGAATCACTCGAGCACCACCAAAGGGGTGGAGATCGATCACGACTTTGAAGCCGTATTTCCGGGCGGCATCAAGCACCGATTGAAGTTCATTGATTTTTCTGTCGAGTTGTTTTTGATATTGTTCGAGAGTGACATCGTTTCCTCCGTCACGCGTAAGCTGCCAGCGAATCAGATTGACGTTCCACTTCCGCAATTCCGAAAAATCCTCCTCCCTGAAAGAAATCGGCGACATTACCCCCCGGAGCACCGGCTGCTTGAGAACGCGATCCGTGTATTTTGCCTGCGGGATAATTTTTTGTTCCAAAACCGACGGCAACTCATGGACGCCGCTGTAGAAGCGGACATTGCGGAAAGAAACCGTCCCCGATGATTCCTGTAATCCGAGTGCGAGCCGCGCTTTCTTCACATCGCTTTCGATCGGATGCGCGCAAAACGAACGGAAATATTCTTTCTGCGTTCCGAATCCAGAAATCCCGAAGAAGTAAGATGGGTAACATGCGACACCCGCGCTTTCATATTCCAATTGAAATTTCACCCCGTTCCAGCGATGATCGGGCTTTGAAACATTGCTGAAACGTATCTCCGCCTCCCCATAAAGACGTCGTCCGGAGACGCCCATTTTCTCCAGATCGAGCGTGAAACGAACCACCTGTGGCGCCTTTTGCCTGGTGTTGTGCACCACATCGGGAGCCGCTTTCGCCGCTTCCGGCGAAACCGTGATTGTCAGAACCGGCGTACCGTCCGGATCGCGTTCTATTTTTGCAAATGGATGCTGAAGAACATATTTCTGAACACCGGGATTGTCAAGATCGAGTTCGTATACCAGCTTTTTTTCAGCTCCGTGAATCAGAAAAGCAACAACAGCAGAGATAAGAATCAACAATTTCTTCATGGCGGAATTTTCTCTTCTTTTTCGGATCTGCGGCAAAATTGCCGCATTAAAGGTTGACCATGGTACCGTCCTTAAGCAGACCGGCAAAAAAGGCATGAGGCCGGAAATCGCCGCGTTGCAGCATTGCCGAATGCCCGTCGGCAAAAAGGACTCCGGCGGACTGCCCGTGAGCGAAGTAAACCCGTCCTCGGGAAATCGTACTGGTATCATAATAGACTTCCGTCATGAAACTGTACGGTTGAATCCCCAGGCTGTTTTTTCTTCCCGCATCGGCGAAAATAATGGCGCTGGCCGGGGAATACGGACCGTAGTTCGCGCGGAGTGCGGCGGACGAGTGTTGAAATTCCGGAGCGCTGAGCCGATAGCCTCCAGACCACCCTCCCCAGCGAGTTGAGTAACCATATGCGTACCATTGGGCGGAGTTGAAATCGCTTGTGGCTTCCGGACTCAAGGTGGTGGCTATTCCAAGCGCGGAAGGACAAAGTACGGTGTAGGCGGAACCGATATATTTAAGTAAATAAAGTAGACGCGCGGCAAACAAATTGCCGTATTCCTTGCCGTCAACCAACCACGGCAGCCCGTTGTTCGATCCCATCTGCCCTGGCGGCATCATGTCTTTGTAATCGTTTGCATACATGTACCAGCACTGCCCGTACTGCCGCAGATTGGAAATACAATTCCCCTGTTTGGCCGATTCACGCGCCTGGTTGAGCGCAGGAAGCAGCATGGATGCTAGAATTGCGATGATCGCAATTACTATAAGTAATTCTATCAGCGTAAAACTGCTGTGATATGGAAATTTCACCTTGTGTGACAAGGGCGCGGCGTTGCTCCTGGCGTCTGAACGCCCCAATGCCGACACCAGGAAACGAGCAGAGCTGTGTGATGAAATGATATTCATTGTTTTTCCTTTCCCGATACTTTTGAATGGTTGATGCTGTTGCGATTGTCCGTCCGGTGGTTGATCTTTGATTAATTTTGTTGGGCGACGCTGGCGCGTGCGAGCTGCGAACAGTTAAGCACCTCGTGTTCAGGCACCGTGAGGCCGCGGATCAGGTTGATCAACATCTGAACCGCCGTCTCGCCGAGTTCGCGGGTCGGCTGTCGGATCACACTGATCGGCACCGACATGTACAGCAATTCGCTGTTCTCCTCAAGCGACAGCAGCGAGAGCTCCTCTGGAATCCGGATTCCGGCTTCTGCCGCTCCGGCGATCAATTTTTGCGTCATCAGACTGTTGGTGGAAAAGAGCGCTGTCGGGCGCTCCGGCATATTTAAAAGTGCGGAAATCACCCCCGAGATCGAATCGTTCAATGATCGGTATTCGTGGATCATGACCCGATCGGGAGCGCCGCCGAGTTCGCGGATCGTTTCGAGAAAACCTGCTACCCGCTGCGCCTGACAGATGTCGTTGCGGCTCATGGTTACGATGCCGAAGCGGCGGTGTCCCTGACTCCACAGATAATTTGCCGCATCGCGTCCTGCCGAAACGTTGTCGACGCAGACGCTGTAACGCAATCCGGTTTCGGCCAGATTGCCGATGCAGACCACCGGAATCGGCAGCTTCGCGAGCTGTTCCGAAACCGCGTAGAGCATCTCGAACTCCGGAATCAGCAGCCCCTTCAACCGATGTTCCCGAACCAAAAATTCGATGTAATCAATGCTCAGGCTCCGGGGACTCAATGCAATGAACTGTGCCGAAAAATCCTCTGCGGCCAGCGTTTCCATGATGGCGGTTGCCAGTGTCGCATTATAGCTGGAATTCAGGAAATCACGGTAGGCGAACATTACGACTCCGACGCTCTCCGGCATCGTGCTTTCTAAGCCGGTCAATACCGGACGGGCGGAACGCAGCTCCTCGATGGCTCGCCGGACGATTTCAACTGTCGCAGAACGGTGACAGTGTTTGCCGCTCAGGATGCGCGAGACCGTCGCGGTGCTGACGCGGGCCCGGTTGGCAACTTCCTTGATGGTGGTATGTTCAAGAATCATGACTTCTCTCCGTTCTGACAAATCAGGTTCACGTCTTTATTATGAACGAAGATCATGACGATGTCAATATTTTTTGAAAAAAAATGGTACGGCTTTTTTACAAAAGTTTACAAAATAATCCAAGTTGTTTTTTATTAATATCTTACAAAAAATATCCGCAGCAATCCGCAACGAATTGTCTTCTCTGAAGATGTATTTGTCAAGTTTCGCATAAGTTAAAGCAGCCTTCTGCGACCGGCTCCCAAAACTGGACAACCTGACTTGACGTAAAATTCCCGTCGCCGGAAGACGAAGAGCGCCCTCTCCCAACCCCCCCCCCCAGTGCCGCACGGCAAGAGAACAAGCCGTAATCCAGAGGACGATCTTATGAGGAAATCGGGCGCTTTGCAGTCGAAACTGAGTTTTTACGGAACGTCCCCCGATCCAGTATCCTGAAGCCCGAAACGCGGAGACCGGAGTTTGCGGCGAAAACTCCGCATCCACGGCATTCAGACCAGCATGATCGGGCAGGGCCGATGTTCGATTCGGATCGTGCAGAGAAAAGATGGAATGTTTCCTGATGAAGTCTATTTCGGAACTTGTAATCGGTAAGCAATGGGATATAATAACTCAATGGCTTTCACGCCGATCTTTCAATAAAAAGTTGTCCAATCGGGGACAGAAACGCATTATTCCTACCCTGATTATATGCCTGGAACAATTCTTTTATGACCCTTTTGCCCGATTCGTACTGGTTCCGGGTTGTGCCGGGAAAACATTGAAGGTGCGATCGCTCTTTTTTCAACATGGCGAGCTCTATGAACCGTCAAATCAGTATCCCCCCATTTCGGCTCTTGCACCGGAATCCGGTTCCCATCATCAGCCCTTCAGGCACGCAATCCGTTCCGTTCGCGAGCCCTCAACGCCCGTCGATACGCCAGCTCCAGCGCCGCATCAAAACTGCCGCAATTCACCTGCCCGGCTCCCTTCGCATCCCAGGCAATCTCAAACGCCGTCCCGTGATCCGGACTCGTCCGAATCACCGGCAGCCCCAGCGTCGAATTCACCCCGCAGTCAAACGCCAGCATCTTGAACGGAATATGTCCCTGGTCGTGGTACATCGTGACGATTCCGTCATACTTTTCACGCGTCCCCGAAATAAACAACGTGTCCGGCGGAAACGGGCCGTCTATCCGCAACCCCTCCGACCGCAGCTCTTCCAGCGCCGGTTTCACCGTCTCCTCATCCTCACGCCCCATGCAACCATTCTCCCCCGCGTGCGGATTGATCGCCGCCATCGCGAGGCGCGGTTCACGAATCCCTTCCGCCCGCACCGCTTCCGCCAGCAGTCGCGTCACACGCTCGATTTCCCCCTTCGTCGCACGAAGCGCCACCTCCGCCAGCGGTATGTGGCACGTCACAAACACCATCCGCAATGAACCCGCCGACTGCATCATTACGAAATTTCCGCAATTGCAGAGCTCCGCAATCCGTTCCGTATGACCAGTGAAGGCGATTCCCGCCAGATTGACCGAATATTTATTCATCGGCGCCGTGACGATTGCATCAATTGAACCATTCAACGCATCGCGCGTCGCCAACGTCAACGCGTCATACGCCAGACGGCCGCATTCCGCCGCCGCCCGCCCCGGTTCGAAGGATCCCCATGGCAAAACTCCCGCACTCCGCACTTCCGGCAACACCCCGCCGCTCCAGCGACGCGCCGCCTCGCGCAGAACCGAATTCTCTCCGTAAATCACCAGCCGTGCGCGATCACGCCATTTGGGATCCGCTGCACAGCGCACCGCAAGTTCCGGACCGATGCCGGCCGGATCTCCCATCGTTATCCCGAGAATCGGCAATTCGCGGCACATCATTCCTACCAGACTTGTCCCTGTTTTTCAAAATAAGCCGCAACGTTCGGTATCAACGGCTTGATCAAGCGTTTGATCGCCACGGCGTATTCCCGGATCTCCGCCTGAGCGTGATCGCTGTCGCGCAAATCAAGAAAATGAAGCAGATTCGACAGATCGACCGTCCCCCAGAACGTCACCATCATGTTCTGCGGCAGCACCCCGCGGGCCTGTTCGCGGCAGACTCCGGACGCGAGCAGCTCCTCATAGAGCTTCAACGCGCTCTCATTGAATTCACGAATCTTCTTCCGCAACGCCTCTCCATCAAAATCCGGATCGAAATACGACGCCTGACGGTTGTTTTCCGACTGACGGCGCAGCACCGCAGGAGTGTAGAACTCCATGTCGATCTCCGTGTAACGCCGGGAGATTTCGTTGTAACTCCACGTCCGGTGACGGTGCCATTGGCCGCGCACGAACAATGGACAATGAATGCTGAAGGTGAAAACCATATGTTCGAGCGGACTGGTGTGCCGGTTGGCGATCAGATAAGCCAGGAGTCCCTTGTCCCGCTCATCCATTTCGGTCTTGATCTTGCCGAACGACACCCGCGCCGCGTTGACGATCGTCGTCTCCGTCCCGAGGTGGTCGATCAAACCGACCCAGCCCTGCCCGTCGAGCACCTTGATGTGATTCGTGGGCGGCACATTCAAGTGTTCCATAAAAATGTTTCTCCCGTATTGGTTATGGTTCGCTTATCTATTGATTCACCTTCGCCTGCTGCAAAAGCAGATTCCGCGCCGCTTCGGCCGCGGTATGAAAACATTGCGTCATCGCCGCGGCGCATTCGGCGGCGCTCCCGTCGGAGTACGGCGACGCGCAACGCACCACTTCCGATACGCTCCGCACCGCACGCCGATCGCGGAAAACCCGGACGGTGAACTCCACGTCCAATTGCGCCTCGTCCGTTGTGCGGTTGAATTCCAAACGCCGGATCTCCGCGCCGAGCTGCAGATAATCCCGCCCCCCCGATTCGGACGGCCGCCCGGCCAGCGCCGTTTCACGCAGCTGCCGTTCGAGCATCTGATCCGGCGGCAGCAGCCAGCGGGAATATTCGTCCGGCTCCATCCGGCCGGTTCCGGAACGGAAAAGAAAACGCCGATCGGCTCCCGAAAGATTCCGAACCGGGCCGAGCGTGCACTCCGGCAACTTCTCCTCCGGTGGCGCCCCCTGATCCGCCGCCGCAGGCAGATCGAACACCTCCGGTTCCCGGTAGGAGCCGTTCAACAGCGAACAGCCGGCAAACAACAACAGCAGCACCGTCAGAAACAACATCCCGCACAGCAGCCGGATTCCCGGTCTCGTCATGGTTTCCTCTTTCATTTCACTCTCCTTATCCGCATTCCGCCGTCTCCGGTGCAAGAGCTCCGCCGTCATCACGGCTCCCGTTCCGCGGGGATGCGCAGCACCTGTCCTACCCGGAGTGCGGTCGCGTCCCGCAATTGGTTGGCTTCCATAATGATCCGATATTTCTGCGATGAACCGTAGAACTTCTGGGCAATTCGTGCCGGAGTATCTCCGGCGCGAACCGTATAATATTGTCCTCCGCCGCGGGAACGGCGCTCCTCCGGTTGCGCGACGTTCCCGCCGCCGGATTCCTCATTCCGGGGCGGCACGGGGGGCGCCGCAGCACCGGTTCGCGCCTCGCTCAACGCGGCAATCCGCTGCTGCTGGGCGAGAATGTAACGCTTCAACATCTCCACCTGATCCTTCAGCCGGCGGATTTCCGCGGCGGACGCTTCATCCGTCACCCGCGGTAAACCGCCGGCGGCGGCAAGTGCATTGAGTTCATTGCGCAATTTGGCGCGAACCAGTTCGCGATACCCCATGATCGTGCCGCGCTCCGGATCGTCCTCCGGAGCGAGCCGGAGATATTCGTTATAATGATAGAGCGCACGGGCCGGGTTGCCGAGCGATTCGTCACAGAGGGTCGCCAACGCCAGATGACCCGCGGGGCTCTCCGGATGTTTTTCGAGAAATCGCCGATAGAAGCGTTCCGCAAGTTCAGGGTTCCCCTCCTCCCGGTAGCGGTCGCCCTTTTTCATCAGAGGATTGTTCCGCGGTGACGAATCGGCACAGCCGGTCAACGCCGTCAGAAGGAAAACCGCCACGGCAATCAGAACCGCACCGCCATACGAAACCATTTGCCCGCGCGCTCTCATCATGCTTCCTCCGTCATCATTCGCTGCCGCAGCACCGCCAGCCCGCAGACGGCGGCGGTTTCAAGCCGGAGAATGTACGGCCCGAGATTGATCCCGCGCGCGCCGGCTTTCAGAAGAAGCGTCTCCTCGACCGCGGAAAATCCCCCCTCCGGCCCGACCAGCCACGCCAGAGTGGTTGCAGCAGCCGGACAAAGAGCGCCCGGTTCCCCTCCGTCTCCGGGAACCGTCGCCGCCGCCTCCAGCTCCTGCTGCGGAACCGCGCCGAAAAAGATTGCGACATTTTCCGCATGCAATTCTTCCAGTGCCGTTTTCAGCGGCAACGGCGCACCGATCTCCGGCAGAAACGGATTGCCCGACTGCTTGCACCCCTCCTGCAACAGCGTCGTCCAACGTTCGCTCCCCTCGGGCTGGGCGACGGAACGCTCGCAGATGACCGGAAGAATCTTCGACACGCCAAGTTCAGCCGCCTGTTTGAGCAACAGATCGAACTTCGCCCGCCGGGGCACGGCGCAGCAGAGCAGAAGCCGCCGCGCCGGAGGAGGAAATTCCCGCCGTTCCATCACCTCGATTTCCCGGCCGGGCAACACGCGGGCGCGGGCGGCCGTGCCGCGTCCGTCCAGCAGCCGGATTTCGTCGTCCGGCCGGGCCCGCAGCGTCTTGAAAAGGTGATCGCGCTCGCGCGCGTCCAGAAGCGGATGCGAACCGGCGTCACCAATCATATCGCAGAAAAAACTGTGCATTTCCCGTTTGTCCTGTTCGTACTTTACTCCAGAATCGTGGAAAATTCAATCGAAAGCGGTTGATTTTCATCCGAATCGGCGATAAATTCTATACTTTTGAAAAACATCAAATGCGAAATTCTGGAAATCATGTATAATTCGATCATCTGCCGTTATCACGAAATCGCGACCAAGGGAAACAATCGCAACATGTTCGAACGCCGCCTGGTCGAGAACATCCAATATCTGCTGCGCGACGTCGCCCCATGCCGCGTCCGCCGCGTCCGCGGCCGCGTCTGGGTCGAACACCGCGACGGCATCGAATTCACCTCCGCCGAACTCGATGCGATCCGGCCGCAGCTGGCGAAGGCGTTCGGACTGGAATCCTTTTCGCCCGCGGTGCGCATCGCGCCTCCAGATCAGGAGGAGATCCGCAAGGCGGCGGTGCGTACCGCGGCTGACGTGATCGCGCCGAAACTGAATGGACGCGATCAACTGACATTCCGGGTGCGCGCCCGGCGAAGCAACAAAAAATATCCGCTGCGCTCCACCGAAATCGAAATCGATCTGGTCACCCGCATCGCCGCATTGTTTCCGCCCGGGTCGCTCAAGATCGATCTCGATCACGCGGAAATCACCCTCGGGTGTGAAGTTCGCGACGAATTCGCCGCCCTCTTCTGGGAGCGGTTCGATGCGCCCGGAGGGCTTCCGGTCGGCAGCAATCCGCGCGTATTGACGCTGCTTTCGGGCGGAATCGATTCTCCGGTTGCGGCCTATCTGGCGATGAAACGCGGCTGCCCGACGGATTTCATTACCTTTCACAGCGCCCCCTACACGCCGCCGGAAACCGTCGACAAAGTCCGGGGAATCGCAAAATTGCTCAACTCCTTCCAACAGCCCGGCAAACTCTACTGCTGCAATCTGGCCCCGCTGCAGAAACTGATCCGCGACAACTGTCAGGAAAGGTTCCGCACCGTGCTCTACCGCCGCGCGATGATGCGCATCGCCGAACAAGTCGCCCGGAAAAACAATTGCCGCGCCCTCGTCACCGGCGAAGCCGTCGGTCAGGTCGCCTCCCAGACGCTGGTCAATCTCGACACCATCAATCACGCCGTCGACATCCTGATCCTGCGGCCGCTGGTCGGCGCCGACAAACACGATGCAATCGCAATCGCCGAAAAAATCGGAAGTTATCCGCTCTCGTGCGTTCAGGTGCCGGACAGCTGCACCGTCTTCGCCCCTTCGTCGCCGTCGACGGCGACGCCGCGAGCGCTGGCGGAGGCCGAAGAGTGCAGAATTCCCGAATATCCGGCACAGATTGAAAAAATAATAGAGGATATTGTCACTTATGCTTGAAATTTCGCCGCGGTGACGTTAAATTCTTCTTATGGATATTTTTGACGACATTCCTTTCAGAATTCGGGGGTAGACACTTTGGCTAAGAATACGGAATACATCCTTCAACTGCTGATCGAATACGGGATGGCCACGCCGGAACAGATCGCTTCCGCCCGGGCAGAATCCGAAGCCAGCGGCGGCGTCATCGACGTCATCGGCATGCTGAAAAAAATGAACATCATCCAGGAAGGCGACCTCCTCGCCATGCTCGCCCAACAGTACGGCATGGAAGTGATCGATCTGAAAAATTATGAAATTCCGGACGAGGTCATCAAATCACTTTCCGCCGACATGGTCACCAAGTACAAGGTTATTCCGGTGATGAAGAACGACAATGTTCTTACCGTTGCGATGAGCGATCCGTCGGACATGGAGACCCTTGACACGCTGCGTTATTATTTCGGTTCCGACGTTGAGGCGGTCGTTGCCAGTGAAGCCCAGATCCAGAACGCGATCGACCGCTATTACCGCAGTTCGGCGGAAAACATCAAGGGCGTCCTCGGAGAAATCGACGAGGACGACCTGCCGGAAAACGCCCGGATGGACAATACCAGCAACATCGGTACCGCCGAAGCCGCCGAAGATGACGACGCACCGGTGATCCGACTGGTGACGATGCTGATTATCGAAGCGTATAAGAGCAAGGCGTCGGACATCCACTTCGAGCCGATGGAGAAACATTATCGCGTCCGCTACCGGATCGACGGTTCGCTCCGGGAAGTGCCGGGCCCGCCGAAATATCTTCAGGCAAGCTTCACCAGCCGCGTGAAGATCATGGCCCGGCTCGACATCACCGAAAAACGCATCCCGCAGGACGGACGTATTCAGGTCCGGGTCGGAGACAAGGACATCGATTTGCGCGTATCGTCGATCCCGACGGTGCACGGAGAGAGCGTCGTCATGCGTATCCTCGACAAGGAGAGCATCCAGCTGGACATTCCGAAGCTCGGATTCTATCCCGACGACCTCGAAATGATCACCAAATTCATCAACCTGCCGAACGGCGTGTTTCTGGTGACCGGCCCGACCGGTTCGGGAAAGACGACCAGCCTCTACGCGTTTTTGAACACGATCAACACCGTTGCGCGCAAAATCATCACCTGCGAAGACCCGGTCGAATATCAGCTCCCCGGCATCAACCAGGTGCAGGTGGACCGCCACGTGGAAATGACCTTCGCCGCGGCCCTGCGCTCAATGTTGCGTCAGGCGCCCAACATCATCATGGTCGGAGAGATCCGCGACGTTGAAACCGCCGAAATCGCCATCAACGCCGCATTGACCGGACACCTTGTGTTCAGCACGCTGCACACCAATGACGCGCCGGGCGCGATCACCCGTCTGGTGGACATGGGGGTGAAACCGTTCCTGGTGGCGACGGCGCTACGCGCGGTCATGGCGCAGCGACTGCTGCGGCGCATCTGCCCGAACTGCAAAAAACCGTACACGCCGACCCGTTCCGAGATCAAATTGCTCGGGTTGACGCCGGAATATCTGGCCAATCACCAGTTCTACAAGGGAACGGGATGCAAAAAATGCGGCCGAACCGGTTATAAGGGCCGGATCGGCATCTACGAGATTTTTGAAGTAACTGAAGAGATCGGCCGGCTGATTTTCGCCCACCAGCCCTCGGGCGTAATCCGGGCGGAAGCCAGAAAGAACGGCATGCGTTCGCTGCGTGACGACGCCATGCGCAAAACCGAAGCGGGAATCTCGACGCTTGAAGAGGTGATTCTGGTTACGATGATGGATGAAAATTAATTCTCGGCAGGAAGTGAAGGAAAATGCTGGATATTGAAAGTTCCGCGATAATCGATCTTCTGCTCAGCGAATACGGTGCCTCCAACCCCGGGCTGAAGGCACAGTTGCAGGAGGTGTCCGAAGAATGTGAACGCAGCGGCAAGCCCGCGTTTGAAGTGATCTGCAATTACGGCTTGATCCGGAAGGGCGATCTGCTCAATTTAATTGCCAACACACTCGGTTCCCGGGTCTGGACGCCGGACGACAACGATCTGCCCCGCGCGACGATCGAACTTATCGATGTCAACACTGCCCGCAGTTA
The DNA here is from genome assembly GCA_944389815.1 of uncultured Victivallis sp. Taxonomy (GTDB): domain Bacteria; phylum Verrucomicrobiota; class Lentisphaeria; order Victivallales; family Victivallaceae; genus Victivallis. The sequence goes on from CALXNS010000109.1 coordinate 22,364, forward strand.
CGGAGCAATTCCGCTTGCGTTTGAAGACGGTTGCATTCAAATGGCAATGCGCAACCCGCTCGATTATCAGACGGTGGAGACGTTGCGTTTCATTACCGGACACGATGTGCTGCCGATCGCCGTTGACCCGGAGCTCTTCGACCAGGAACTGGAGCGCTATTATCCGGAGAAGACCGATTCAGTCGCCGACATTCTGACCGAACTCGGTCCCGAAAAAGAAGAGGATGACGGCCGCAGCGACGAAGACCGCGCCAACGACGCGCCGATCGTGAAGTTCGTCGACGTGGTCATTCTTCAGGCGATCAAGGACAAGGCGTCGGACATCCACTTCGAACCGTTCGAAAACAATTTCCGGGTTCGTTACCGGGTGGACGGCGCGCTGGTGGAGATGCCGGAACCGCCGAAGAGTCTGGCGATCCCGGTGATCAGCCGCGTCAAGATCATCTCCGGATTGAACATCTCCGAACG
>CALXNS010000110.1 GCA_944389815.1 uncultured Victivallis sp.
CCGCGCATCCTCCCGGATCCGGTCGAAAATCACGATCGTGTCGTTGATCGAATACCCGATGATCGTCAACAGCGCCGCCATCACCGGCAGCGACAATTCCCGTCCCAGCAGAATGAAAATTCCCAGCGAAATGATCACGTCATGCACCAGCGCCAGAACTCCCACCGCGGCGAAACTCAATTCGTACCTCAGCGCCACGTAGACGCTCATCCCCAGCAGCGCCAGCAAAATCGCCACCGCAGAATTCCGCAACGCCTCCGCTCCGACCAGACCGCCAACGCTCGTCACCTGCGTACCGGTCAGACGCAGCTGCGGATGCGCGTCATTCAGCATCCCGACCACTTCGTCGGCAAGAGCGTAGGCGTCATCGCCTTCCCGGTTGCCGCCGCGCAGCAGAATCTCCAGTTTGCGGTTGTCGGCCGCGGCGGGATTGGTTTTGTAGACGATCCGGGCGCCGCCGTCGATTGATTGAAGTTGTTTTTCCAGTTCGCCGGAGGGAACCGCCTCGTCGTAGTTGCAGGAAATCAGCGTGCCGCCGGTGAATTCAACCCCGAGCATCCGCTCTCCCTTCCACGCAAACAGCCCGAGGCTCGCCAGAACCAGAATCCCCGAGCAGAGAAACGCACAACGCCGCCATGAGAGAAAATCGAAATTCGGCCGCTCGAAGATGTGACACATCTTCAAACTCTTCCAGTGCCAGAACCGCAGCGCATAATCGAAAATCAACCGCGTCATGCATACCGCAGTAAACAAACTTGCCAGCAAGCCGATCGTCAGACTCACCGCAAACCCCTTCACCGGACCGCTGCCGAGCATCATCAGAATCACCGCGCACAAAAGCGTAGTCAAATTTCCGTCGATCACCGCCGAAAACGCCTTCTCGTAACCGAGATCGATCGCAGCGGCGAGACTTTTGCCGCGATTGAGCTCCTCCCGGATCCGTTCGAAGATCAACACGTTCGCGTCGACCGCCATCCCCAGCGTCAGAATGATCCCGGCGATTCCAGGCATCGTCATCGTCGCGCCGAAGGCCGCCATCGCACCGAGAATCAATACGATGTTCACCGCAAGCGCAATCACCGCGATCACACCCGCGCGAAGATAATATATGCACATGAATATCGTCAGCAGCACCAGTGCCAGAATCCCGGCAAACACCCCGTTGCGGATGTTGTCCGCGCCGAGCGACGGCGCCGTGTCGTAGACGGATACCACCTTGATCTTGAAGGGAAAACTGCCCGAATTGAGCGCATCGGCAATCTCCTGCGCCTCCTCGTTGCTGAATGAACCGGAAATTTCCGCCGAACCGCCCGTGATCGCATCGCGGATCACCGGCGCGCAATACAATTTCCCGTCCAGCACGATCGCCAGCTGCCGGCCGACGTTCGCCGCAGTAATCTCTCCGAAACGCGCCGCACCCTCCTGCGAGAACCGCAGCGCGATCCGCAACTGTCCGAACTGATCGCGCATCGGAATCGCTTCCGACACCATCTTCCCGTCCATTTCCACGCGCTTGGAAACCAGAATTGCCGGCATCTCCTCCGATTCCTGAAGCCATTCGTAACCGACCGGCGCCGGACGACCAGCATAACGGTCGCTTTCCGGGTGCACCAGGCGGAATGCAAGCTTGCAGCTCATCTGCACCAGGCGGAGCAGTTTATCCTTCTCGTCCTTCGAAACCAGCGGCGCCTTGAGCGAAAGCGCCCGGCTCCCGAAAGAGGAGATTTCCGATTCGAAAATATTCTGCGACTCCAATCGTTTGCGCAGCGTCTCCGCCGCCAGATCCCGGTATTGGTTGAAGTTCAGAGAACTCTCCGTGCCCGCTTCCGGTTCGAGTTCCAGAACGAACTCCACTCCGCCGGCCAGATCCAGACCCGGACGAATCGAACTGGACGCAGCTTTCCGCACCATCGCAACCACGTCGCCGTTGGCATTGTAATCGCCCGGTTCCACCAGTTCGGAAAGATCCGTCCCCGACTCCTCGGATGCCTCCAGAAGCGCGGTAGCCGGATTCAAGCCCGGCGTCCGCTCCTGGCGCGCCTGTGCCGCTGAAATCAACTCCTCCGCCACGGGATCTCCTTCGTTCCGCAGCGTAGAGCGAAACGTTTCATAGAAATCACGCGGCGTAAGCGGATGGATTGACAAGGCAAAAACCGCAATCACTCCTGCGATCACGATCGTACGCAATTTAAGAAAACGTCCATCCATAATTTACGCTCCCATTCCGTCCAATCGACACTCCGGCTGCAATACGCCGTCAAATTTGTACAGCAATTTCCATAAAGAATGGTTCCATGAATTTTCATCGGTTCTATTTGCAATATTCACAATTGGAATTCCTTCCTCAATCTTCAGAAAAAAATGTTTCTTGCCACAATGTTCGAATCAATTCCCGCCCCGTCGCCCGTCGCCGGCCGGCCGTGCAGGGTTGTTCCGCCTCGAACCAGCCGCTTCGCGCCTCCCCCCGGGAACGTGAAGGCACAATCCATCCGTGAAAAACGAAGAATCATGAAATTAAGACGAGAATTTCAGGATAAGAATGCAACGCAACCGGAGAAATATTCCGAATCCGGAAGGAAAATTCCGGGACGGGAAAAATGTGGTTTCAAACCCGTTCCGCACGAACCATGTGTTACGTCAAGTGGGCCGAACGCCCGCTTCGTCACTCTTTCCAGTGGAACTTCATTCCGGAAATGCTTTCTTTTTCTCAGGCCGCGACACCGGAGCGCTCCGGCCCCGCCCGTACCGCCTGCGCAGAAACAATCCACTCCAGTGCAGGCAACAACATCCCCGATCCGGATCGCCGGCCCGCACCGGCACAGAAGCATTGCTGAAGAATTCCGCCGCGCGGCGAAAACACCGCCGCCGGCGGAGCCGTCAAACGCGACGTGCAGCAACGCGACGCACCGTGAGAATGACGTACCGCTCCACGAAGCTGCCGGGCGCTATCGCCGCCGCGGCGGGTCTGGAGTTCAAAATCTTTCCCGCAGGACAATGCGCCATCAAACTCATCCCACTCCGTCGATACCGGAACGTTCGGCGCGGAGAAAAACTCCTTCGAATCAGAAGTCGACGACGTCTGCAGAACATGATGATCATCCGGAAACGAAAAATCTCCGCCGGACAGAACCGCGCCCGTTACGACGAAAAACAGCAACAAAAATGCCGGAAGAAATTTTTTCACGCTCAAATTCACACTGACGACCACTCACATTCCTCCACCCGTCGCGGCTCTTCGGATTTTTACGCTCGCATAAAATAGACGCATCCTCAAAAATTTTCAAGCCGTACGGTCAGGAATCCCGGAAATTCCGCCGCCAGCCCCGATACAGCAGCGGCCAGTTCAAAATCACGCCGGTCAAAGCGCAGCTCAAAGCGCCGATACACCCCGGGCGCGCATTCTGATAATGAAGCGCCAGCGGCGAAAACCACGACGCCCACGGTGGAGTCCAGACCATGCTGCAGTAGATGTAATCCTCGTAAAGCGTCAGGTAAACCATCGGTATGGCATACAACACCAGAAATACCGTCAACAGCACCGAAAATCCCGAAATCCGCGGCCAGCGCCGCTGCAACTTCCGGCGCAGGAATATCGCGATTCCAGCATATCCCATCAGATACCCCGCCGTCCCCGCCACGGCATACGGCAGCTGCGATGAATATTCCTCTGACGACGCAAACGGCGCCAGAACGCAGATCAGACCGCAAATCCAGCCGAGCGTCAGACCATTCACCGACGACGACGAAAACAATAAATAAATTCCCCGCAATAATCTATTCCCCGGCGCCGCAATCAGAATCCGCCGCGACGGCAGCAACGGTTCGACCGCGGCGATCAACACAATCGCTCCGGTCGCATACAATCCGTAGGTCTCCCACGACGGCAGAGAAAGCATCCCTCCCGCAAACGACAACCGGGAAACCCGTTCCGTCAGTTCGTAAAACAGTGGAGCCACCAGAAACGCCGAGAGCAACAGGTAAATTCGCATCACAAAGATCCGGTTCCCCGCCGAACACCCCAGCATGCTCTGCAGAACCGTCAGCAGAAATCCGCAGCTCCAGAGCGCAAACACCGCCCCGCGAATCCAGAAGAGAATCCCGAAAATCGGACCGAAAAAACGTCCGTCCAGCAGCAGACATGTCCAGAACAAATACAACGCAATAAACCCCGGCAGCACCAGAATCCCCATCCGAAACCCGGTCGCCCCCAGACACAAGCCCAGCGCAATCAGCAACAACGCGTAGATGAAAATTAAACTGGAAATCAGCAAAATTTCCATCAAACCTATCCCGCGCAGATAATAACTGATCATCATGAACGGCAGGCACAGCGCGTAGATCTGCAGTTCCATCACCACCGCCGACAGAAATTTCCCCCACGCCAGACGAAACGGCGACAACGGCGTCGTAAACACCAGATCCTGACCCTGCCCGCGTCCGCGTCGCTCGCGGAAGAAGCGCAAGGCTCCCAGAAAAGAAAGCACCCCGGAACACGAGGCGAAGATCAGCATGTCGCCCTGGAAAAACAACCGCCCCAGGCTGACACTTTCCGTAAGCTCCCGCGTCAACGAGAAATATATCCCTCCGAGCTGCACCGCCAGCAGCCCCCCCATCACCGTCAACATTGCCCGGTTATGAAGAAATTGACGCAATTCCTTTACTAAAATCGGATTGCAGCAATCATCCAGCCAGTTTGCCAGCGTCGCGATTCTCATTATTGCACCGCCCCCGCCGTCAAATGCATGAACAGATCCTCCAGATTACGGTCGATCCGCCGGAAACCGATCACCCGGTGACCCGATTCAATCAATTCCGCCATCAGCCGCGTCCCCGTCGACGAATCCCCACGCAACTTCAGAACCAACTGCCCCGGTGACGCGGAATGACGCACCCAGACAACCACCGGATGTTCCTGAAGATACAATCCGGTTCCATCGAGGTCGCCGTCCACACTCACCTCAAGCTGAATGAAACCGTCTTCCGCCCTCCGCAGTGACTGCAGCGGTCCTGCGCTCAACAATCGTCCCCGTTCCAACACCACCACGCCGTTGCAGATTCCCTCCAGTTCCTCAAGAATATGTGAACTGATCAGAATCGCCACCCCGTTCTGCGCCAGTTCGCGAAGCAGGTCCCGCAACTCCAGCCGCGCTCGCGGATCGAGACCTGACGTCGGTTCGTCCAATATCAATATCCGCGGATTGTGCACCAGCGCCCGCGCCAGACTGACACGCTGCTTCATCCCGCGCGAAAGATCCCGCAGATATTTCCCTCGCAACAACCCAAGCTGGGTGAACTCCTCGATGTGCGCCATCTGACGACGGCGCGCCGCTCCACGGAAACCCGCACAGCGAATGAAGAAATCCAGATATTCCCACACCAGAATATCGTTGCTCCCGGGCAGCGTGTCCGGCATGTAACCAATCAGCCGGCGCGCCCGTTCCGGATAATCCAGCACCGAAAAGCCATCGCAGATCACATCGCCGCTGTCCGGTTGATCCAGCGTCGCGATGATCCGCATCGCCGTCGTCTTGCCGGCCCCGTTCGGCCCGATGAATCCGTAAACGCAACCGGAATCGATCGAAAAACTGACGTGATCCAGCGCCATCACCTTCCCGAACGAACGGGTCAATTCATTCACTTCCAGTTTCACGGCTGCGCCTCCAGTGTTCCGATCAGCCAGGAATCCTCCTGCTTCGCCCGCGCTCCCGGCTCCAGAAACGGCGTCGCCTCCAGCTGCGCTGCATAGCCTCCGGGTGGAACCAGGCCCCCCAGATTTCGCCCGCGCCAGTTCAACACAACCTTCCCGTTCTCCCGCTTCAGCAGTGCCTTCTTTCCGGATTCTATCGGTTCAGCGCCTCGATAAATGTGTCCGATTCCATCACGCACTTCCACTTCCAGCAGGCGCGCATTCAACGCATTCTCCACCTCAAGTTCCGTTTCCGATATCCGCCGCACCAGCAGACGCTCCGAACGAAACTCCACACGCCGGAACGGCAGAATCCCCACCATCCGCGGACGCGCGACTCCGCCGTAAAAACGCTGGCCGTCAGTTAAATTCAGAATCGGCGACGAGTCCAGCCCGGCATACAGGAAAATCATCTTGTCGCTGAACTCCATTCCCCGGGGTTCCGTCAACGCCGCGTAATATTCCAGCGTCCCCCCGGATACCGCAAGCCCGCTCTTCTGATCCAGAAACGTCAGGCTGTTCAACGCGCTCTTCGTCCCCCAGCCTTCGCTCACTCCGGCAAACATCACCAGCCCCCCGACAAACAATCCGGAACTCGCCGGCAGAATCCAGAGGATATGCGACAGCTTTCCCAATTTCAACAGCGCCCAGTAGCACAGCGGACCGAACGCCACGCAGAATACCGTCATCACCCAGAATATCCCCCGCAGCGCCAGCATCGGCGCCTTCAGCTGCGCCTGCTTCACATCAAACACCTGCGCCTCATCTCCATGAAAGTCCAGGCTCGACCAGCGCTCCGGGGAGCGCGGCAGCTCCACAATGCGACCCCGACCGTAAATCCGTTCCGCCTGGTCACGCATTCCGGAATCGGTTTTGACCAGCACGCCCCCGAGTGCGACAAATTTCAGCAATGCATCCTGCTGCGTGGTGGTGAGATTCTCAAACTCCGCGTCCGGCAATATGATCCACCTTCCGCCGAGGTAGGCACGGCAATCCGTCGGCCACGCTCCGACCGCTTCGACCGAAACCGCCCGATGCCGCAGTAAAGAAGGTTGCAGCGAATCATGGATTTTTTCCGCTTCCTGCGCGGAAAGCCTGTTCGAATATGCGACTTCCCATCCCGGCGAAAATACGTCAAGCGGACTCTTCTCCACTTGCGTACCATCCTCATCGTAAACGAAAAAAGTGCCCGGACTATTCCGATCCGCAGTCAGCGGAATCCCCACTTCGAGCACCCCGCTCTCATTGCCCGGCAGAAAGAGCGTCTTCTTCACCCAGCCGTGCAGTTGCCACAAGCACTCCACACGCCGGGGCGCAGCCTCCGGATTCCGATACGATATGCGATAAAACTGGTAGCCGGAACGTGCACCACCGCTCCCTTCCTGCGGCGAAATCTTCACTGAAGGAACACTCTTCGCTTCAATTACGCCGCCCACCAGTATCAAAAGCCATAACAGCCATGCTCGAAAACGCATGCGCTCCCCCGAAAACAATTGTCACTGCAACTCAATCTATCCCGGAAAACGGCAAATGCAAGTTCGATTTCTTGGGAAAACAATTTTTTTGAAA
>CALXNS010000111.1 GCA_944389815.1 uncultured Victivallis sp.
CGGACCTCTGTCTCCAGAAGCAGGAGAAACCGCTGGCCGCCTACCTGGACGTGTGCCGGAAATTCATTCCGCAACTTCTGCAATCCGATCCGGATGCGGTCATCGCCGTCAACGTGGCGACCTTCCCGAGCAACAATCCGATTCATGCCAAACACGGTTCGTGGCGCGAATGGCACCGGGCGCTGCTGCGGGAATTCGGGGACAAAATCGCATTCCTCGACTATCACGGTTACTATTACGGCATTTCGCTTGGAACGATTGAAAAAGAGCTCGACGCCATCCGCGACGATGTCCGGGAGGTCACCGGTTCGAACCGCATCCGCACGATCATCACCGAACACGGCGTCTGGCCGGACAACACCGTCGATCCAACGAAATGGGGCCGCAACCATTATCAAATCTGGTCGCTGCGGGGCATTCTCGGCGCCGGCGCCTTCTGCACACGGATGCTCAACCGGCCCGACGTGGCGTATTCGGCCTACTTCTGGGAACTGCTGCATCGTCACCGTTCCGGAATATTGGTGGAGCGGAGTTTGATGAAATATTACCGGATGCTCTCCGAAATTCAGCCGGGCGAAGTCGTCGCGACCGAAACGCGCGGCATGTACGCCGACCCCACGAAAAATGATATGAATTTCTGCGCCGCGACGGTGAAGGAGGATTCCGGCACTCTCGTGCTTTTAATCAACAACCGTGACACGGTCAATGCGCGGCCGACCCGGTTCACGTTTGAAAACGGTTCTTACGCGCTGGAGAAATGCATCACCTTGACCGGGCCGAGTTATTACTCCTACGACAGCTTCGGTACGGACAACATCCGTCTTACGGAAACGCATCCGGCAGACTCCGGAGCGCAGTTTGAAACCATGACCATTCCGCCGAAATCGACGCTGCTGCTCCGGCTCCGGCGTATTCAATGAGGATACAGAAATGAAACACGCAGTACATCGTCTTGCCTGCCTTCTGGCAGTCATCGCCGCAACCGGCTTCATCACCACCGTGCGGGGCGGCGCAGCCGACACCGCCACCAGTGAAATTCCCCTGACCGGCGAGAAAAAATCCAGCTGGATCGTTGAATGCGGCGGGCGTTTCGCCGTCAAATACGACAAGACCGGCGCTGAATTCGAAGTGCGCAAAGCCGATCCCGAATTCGAAGAGTGGGAGGATTGCATTCTCTCTTATCCGATCACGCTCAAGGAAGGAACACTTTACCGGATACGCTACCGGATCGACGCGCCGAAGCTGTCACAGCCGGGATTCATCCGGGTGTTCTACGCGCCGAAGGGATTCCTGCCTCATCGGAACTCGGCTTATGCGCTCTATGATGAATATGCCGCCGCAGTCGCCTCCGGCGACAATGAATACGCCTTTGTCTTCCGGGCGCCGGCGGCATGGCCGCCGGAGCAGCAGATGCGTCTTTCATTTCTTTTCGGACGCATGAAGTCGCAATTCCGCTTCTCCGGCTTTACGCTGGAGGAGTATCGTCCCTGAAGGAGTGGCGTTCCGGCGGCGGGCGCGGAAAAAATCCCGAAGCACGGCACGGCACTCTTCCGGAAGCACCCAGCCGGTCACCTGCGGCCGCCAGAGCATTCCTGCGTGACCGGTCAGGTCGAATGCCGATCCGCAGCAGCCGCACCGCATGTCCGGCAACCCGAAGACGATCCGCCCCACCCGGGCGTTGATCAACGCACCGGTACACATCGCGCACGGTTCCTTGGTCACATAGAAGGTATATTTCTCCATGCGCCAGTCACCGGAGAGTGTTTCAAGCGCGTGAAGAAGTTCGAGTTCGGCGTGGGCGGTGACGGTATGCTTTTCTTCGACGCGGTTGCGCGCGGCGGCGACGACTTCACCGTCGCAGACTGCGATTGCGCCGACCGGGACCTCGCCCGCGGCGGCCGCCTCACGGGCGTAATGAAGCGCCCGACGCATGAATTCCTCGTCAGATGATCCGGCTTCCGGGAACATTATTTCTCTTCCACGTCGGTGCGCAGAACGAAGGTGTCGTAGAGGACGAAACTCAAACGCACGTAATGATCCTCGTACTGATAATTGAAGGTGATCGTCCGGGAACGCTGATTGGGCACGTCAACGGTACCGTCACCGTGATAGAGAAGCGCGTTAAGGGTTTTCGTCTCACGGGTAAAGGTGAAATCCACCTTGCGGAGCATCCGTTTGATCGCGTCATATTTTTCCTTGCTGTTCGGCGGAATGTTCGGGTTGCGCAGAATCAGGATCTCATCGGCGCAGACGACGGGAACCTCCAGATCCTCCGCCGGCAGCCGTTCCCGGGAAACACAGCCCCCGAAAAGAACCATCGCAGAACAGAACAGCATAAATAAAAATTTTTTCATAACAATTGCGCCCTTTCGCTTGAAAATCCAGCCGGAAGCGTTATATTCTATTTCCATACGCACGAGCGGGTGTAGCAAAACGGTCATGCTCCAGCTTCCCAAGCTGGCGACGCCGGTTCGACTCCGGTCACCCGCTCCATTTTTTTGCCCTGATTTCCGAATTTCACCGCCGCCCCCGGCCCGAACGGTTACCGGAACGGTGTCCCGCAGACTCCTGCCGCTTCGGCAATTTCGCCCCCGGAACCTCCTGCGGCATCTTCAACATCTCCTCCGTGGGAAGCGTGCTGTGAAACTGGACATTGAGCAGCTTTTCGATGTCCGGCAGATAATACGCTCCGTATTCGCAGAGGAAACTGATCGACCGCCCGGTATGTCCCGCCCGACCGGTGCGGCCGATCCGGTGGACGTAATCCTCCGCCCGCTCCGGCAGATCGTAATTGATGACCAGCGACACGTCATCGACATGAATCCCGCGCGCGGCCACATCGGTGGCGATCACGATTTTTTCAGTCCCGGCACGGAATTTCTCCAGGATGCGGATCCGCTTGTCCTGCGGAATATCCCCCGACAGCACCGGTACATTGTAACCGTAACGCGCCAGATCATACTGCAACCGCAAATTCACGTCCTTGCGGTTGCCGAATATCAACACGCGGTCATACGTTTCATGCCCGAGCAGATAAAGGATCAGCGCGAGCTTCTCCTCGCGCAACACCGAATAAAACGTCTGCTCGATATTTTCGCTGACCAGTTTTTCCGGTTCGCTCTCGACCGTCACCGGATCGGCCAGCCAGCCGGAGGCGAGGCGCAGAATATGTTCCTCCAGCGTCGCGCTGAAGAGCAGCGTCTGACGTTCGCCTTTACGCGGCAGCTGCGAAACGATCCGCTTGACGTCGGGTATAAACCCCATGTCCAGCATCCGGTCGGCCTCGTCGATCACCAGGATTTCCACTTCACTCAAATCGAGGTCGCCGCTGCGCGAATAATCGATCACCCGTCCCGGCGTTCCGATGAGCAGATCGACGCGTTTGAGCAGCGAATGACGCTGTTTTTCGTGATCCATCCCGCCGAACACCACCACATTGTTCAACCCGGTGAATACCCCGAGCGCCTCGGCGTCCTTGTGAATTTGCATGGCAAGTTCGCGCGTTGGCGCAAGCACCAGCGCGCGCGGCTGCCCGTTCCGCCGCTCCGGTCGCGGGTCGTTCAGCAATTTCGTGAAGACCGCCAGCAGAAACGCCGCGGTCTTCCCGGTGCCGGTCTGCGCTTTCCCGGCCAGATCCCGTCCTTCGAGCAGCGCCGGAAGCGCCAGCGCCTGAATCGGCGTGCAGTAATCGAAATTCATCTGCTGCACCCCGAACTGCACCGCTTCATGCAGCGGCAGATCGAGGAACCGGATCTTCCCGTCGGCAACCGGCACCTCGCGAAGCGCCGCCGGACGCTCGGGCATCTTCACCGGTTCGACCGCGGCAGCGGCGGAAACGGAGGGCGAAGTCTCCCTGCGCTTCTTTCCGGCGGGACGCTTCTTCTCCGGCATCTCCGATTGCGACATCGGGGAATTGGAAGCGCCTTTGCGTTTTTTGCCGCTCCGCTTTTCACTTTTCTTTTCTCTGGTTTCCACCGTGACGGCGGGGGCGGATGATTTTTTCTTTCCGGTGGAAACTTTCACCACCACCGTCCGTCCGGGAGCGATTCCAAGCAGTTCCCGGAGCGCTTTTTTCAATGAATTCAACACGTTGACTTACTCTTTTCTTTTCGATTTTTAAATTATTTTTCCGGAGGATTCGCACATTCCGGCTCCTCCAACTGCCGGACGACGCTGCGCAGATACGCGGCGAACTGCGCCCGGAATTCAGGGCGTCGCAACCCGAATTCCACCGTGGCGCTCAAAAATCCCAGTTTGCTGCCGAGGTCGTAACGCCGCCCCTCGATCTCGTAACCGTACATCGGACGACGCCGCAGAAGCTGCCGCATCGCATCGGTCAACTGAATTTCGTTGCCCTTGCCGCGCGGCGTTTTTTCAAGTTCCTCAAAAATGTCCGGCGTGAAGACATAACGCGAAGCGATCACCAGATTGCTCGGCGCCTCCTCGACTGCCGGTTTCTCCACCAGCGCCCGCAATTGATAAAGCCGCCCGTCCCGGCCGGCCGGATCGATCACGCCGTAACGGCTGACTCTTTCCATCGGCACCTGTTCAAGAGCAACGACCGGCGCCTCGTGTTTTTCATATGCCGCCAGCAGCTGTCCGATCACCGGCGGGCGGCCCGGCGCGGCATCGAGCACCGTGTCCCCCAGCAGCACGGCGAAAGATTCCCCGCCGACGAAGGCGCGCGCCCGAAGAACCGCGTCGCCCAGGCCGTCGAGACGCGGCTGGTAAACGTAATGGATTTTTGCGATGGTGTCGATGCGATGGAGTTCATCGAGCAGTTCATTTTTTCCGTTCGCCTTCAGGCGCTCCTCCAGCGCCGGCACCGGATTGAAATGCTCCTGAATCGCGTTCTTCCCGGAGCTGATCACGATTACAATCTCATCGATTCCCGCAGCGGCCGCCTCCTCAACGACGTATTGGATCACCGGCTTGTCCACCAGCGGAATGAGTTCCTTCGGCACCGCCCGGGTGAAGGGCAGGAAACGGGTGCCGAATCCGGCGGCGGGAATGACGGCTTTGCGGATCGCCTTCATCGCGCCGCCCCCGTGCTGACGATCTCCGGCTTGATCACATCGATCCGGTTGGCGCCGAGCACCCGGCTCAATTCCCGGAACATCGCCTCGTCGGCATACGTCCCGATGATCGCCCCGCCCGAACCGGTGAACTTCGCCGACGCCCCGGTCGAACGGGCCAGTTCCACCATCCGCCGGTTCTTGGCGCTGATCGCGGAACCGCACACTTCGCAACGCAGATCGAAATTGCGGTTGAGCAGCGCCGGAATCCGATCGAAATCACGCGCACCAAGTGCATGTTTCACCTCGACGGTCAACTGCGCCCATTCGTGCATCGCGTCGATCACCTGCGGCACGCCGGCTTCGAAATCGTCGCGCAGCCGGCTGTGCAGCACCTCCGACCCTTCGGCCAGATCGGTTCGATAAGCGACGTACAATTTAAGATCGTCTGGAATCTCAATGGCTTCATAGCGCCCGACGCCGTGTTCGCCCATGTAATCACGGTCGAAATCCATGAAGACCGGCATGTTGTACGCCTGTGCGACCCGATCCTGAAGCCCGGCGGGGATGTTCAGCTCCTCGGTCTCGGTGGCCAGCACCAGATTGGCGAGCCGGGCGGGATCAAGCTCCACATGGTAGAAGGCGAGCAGCGCACGCATCGCCGCAGTGATGATCGCCGATGAACCGGCCAACCCCAGACGATTCGGAATCGTGCTGCGGTAGCGCATCGTGAAATTTTTCCGCGCAAGGCGGATCGAATTGAGTTTACAGTAATCGTTGAATTTCTTGACCGCGGCCTTGAGCAGCCGGATGCCGCCGTAATAACCGTACAGTTCGATATCCGCCGAAAGCGCGTCGATATCGTGAAAGACGTTGTTGTCGCGCTTCGCCGGAAGCAGTTCCAGTTCCGGTGTTTCGTACAGCTGCACCTCGGCGCAGTAATTACGAAAAACAAACGCGATCGTCTTGCCGAAATACCCGTCGGAAGGGTTGCCGATCAATGCGGCGCGCGGATAGGCAATCGTCCGGATAATCATAAATTCTTCGGCACTCCTTTTGTTTTACCGGAACAGATATCTGCAATTCGTTGATTGAATCGATAATATACCGTCACAGCATCGATTTTTCAACCACCCGGCGTCATACCGCGATTTTTTTCACTCCGTCGCGCTGCGCCGCCCTCACTTCCGGAGCTGTGCGGCGATCTCCGGTGCAGTCAGGTGAAAACACTCGCGCAACTTCTCCGGCGCTCCATGCGGGATGATTTCATCCGGCCAGCCGAAGTGAACAATTTCGCCGTGCGACGCGTTGCAGAGCGCTTCGTCGAGCGCCGACCCCAACCCGCCGCGAAGCGTATGATCCTCTATGGAAACAATCCGTTTCCCCGGAGCGAGACGTCGCGCGAGTTCCCCGTCGAACGGCGAAAGAAACCGCGCGTTGACCACCGTATTGTTTCCGCCGAGCAGCCGATCGACTTCCAGAGCGGTCTCCAATTGCGGCCCCATCGCCCAGATCACGTCGGCACCGTCACCGGCTTTCACCACTTCGGCGCGCCCGAATTCCAGTTTCGCGACCGCGGCATCCGGATGGGCGCTGCCGCCGCGCGGATAACGGATCGCCACCGGTCCGTCATAATGCAGCGCCCAGTGCAGCATCTCCTTCAATTCCGCTTCCGTCGCGGGCGCCAGAATGGTCAACCCCGGCAGCGCGCGCAGAAACCCAAGATCGAAAATCCCGTGATGGGTCGGACCGTCTTCGACCACTCCCGCCCGGTCGATCGCGAAGATCACCGGCAGTTTCGGCAGCACCACGTCGTGATAGATGCAGTCGAGCGCCCGTTGCAGAAACGTCGCATAAATCGCACAGACCGGACGCTGCCCGCCCGCCGCCAGCCCGGCGCTGAAGGTAACCGCGTGCCCCTCGGCGATGCCGACGTCGTAGAACCGCCCGGGGTAGAGTTGCGCGAACTTCGTCAAACCGGTTCCGGATCCCATTGCCGCCGTGATCGCCACCAGTTGCGGCAACTCTTCGGCAAGTTCGCACATCGTCTCGCCGAACGTCCGCGAGAACCCGCCGCGCGCCGACTCCGGCAACCGTCCGGTCTCGCGATCGAATCCCGGAACGCCGTGGTAGCGAGCCGGATCGTGCCGGGCGAAATCACACCCGCGCCCCTTCTCCGTGATGACGTGAATGAGCAGCGGTTCGTCGGAAGCCTTCGCTCGGCGCAGCGCCCGGAGAAGTTCCGGCATCGAATGACCGTGAATCGGCCCGATGTAACGGAATCCGAGCATTTCGAACACCACTCCCGGCGGCAGAAACAGACTCTTGACCCACTCCTCGCCCCGTTGAATGGCGCGGTGAAGCCGTTCATGGCGCGGCAGGGAAAACACCAGACGTTTGACCGCCGCCTTGAACCGGTTGTAGGCGTTGCCGGAGATGATGTGGTTGAGATAATGCGACAGCCCGCCGACGTTTTTGGAGATCGACATTTTGTTGTCGTTGAGCACCACCACCAGATTTTTTCCGCCGCAGCGGGCGTTGTTCAACCCCTCAAGAGAGATGCCGCAGTTGAGCGAACCGTCGCCGACGACCGCCACGACCTTGTCGGTGGAATTCTTCCGCTGCAGCGCCGCCGCCATGCCGACGGCGGCGCTGATCGCGCACCCGGCATGCCCCTCCATCAACGGATCCGCCTCCGGATCCTCCGCCCGGGAGGGAAATCCGGCGCAGCCGCCGAACTGCCGCAGCGTGCGGAAGAATTCCCGCCGTCCGGTCAGGAGTTTATGCGCATACGCCTGATGCCCCACGTCGAAGAGAATCTTCTCCCGCGGCGTATCGAATACATAATGCAGCGCCAGAATCAGTTCCACCGTCCCGAGACTGGCGCCGAGATGACCGCCGTTCGCGCTGACGACATCAAGAATCTCTTCGCGGATTTCAGCGGCGACCTTGTCAAGATCTTCCGGGGGCAGCGCGCGCAGATCCGACGGGCTGTTGATTTTTTCCAGATACATCTTCCTCTCCGGGTAAATGCGATATCAGCAGAAGATAAAATACAACCTTGAAAACAATATTTCAACGGGATTTTCCCGGCTCCATTTGATTTTACGCCGTTTTTACTGTATGTTATCACCATGATGATCAAAGGAAAGGAGTTGCGGATATGATTTTGCGGCATTTATTCCATTGCCTTCTGCCGGCGCTCTGCATCGCGTTGGCCGGGGGCTGTTTCTTCGAACCCTACCGGGAAAACGTCCGCTTCGACCTCGCGGTCACCCCGGTCGAACCGCAGTCGGGAGTCCCGCTTACCGTAACCGAATTCCGCAACGATTCCAGCGCCGGAAGCCGCATTCAATATCGCAATTCCGCCACCGGACAGGTGACTACCGATCCCTACAGCGGCTGGGTTCTTCCTCCGGGCGAACTCGTGGCGCGGGCATTGACGCTCTCGCTGAATTCCGGAGAAGAGTCCGGCGCCGGGCGGATGGTCACAGGTTCACTGGAGATTTTCGAAGTCCTCCTGCCGGAACGCACGTTCCGCCTGGCGGGGAAATTCAGCTGTGACAACGGCGCGACGCTTCACCGGTTCGATTACTCCGAACCGGTGAACGGCTCCACCCCGGCGGCGGTGGCCGCCGCCGCTTCGCGGGCGGTCGGCCGCCTCGCCGAAAGCATCGCGTCAAACAACTTGCGGAGCTCGAAAAAATGAGCCTGCGCTCCCCCCGCTCTCTCAAGGAACTCTGTCTGCAGATCGCCGACGCCTCGCTGAACATCGTCGACGAATTGTGCAAATACTGCCGGTTCGATCGGATACTCGCCCGGGCCGCCGGCGACGCCATGCGCCATCCACGCCACGTGAGATGGAAAAACGTCGCCTATTACATGGACAGCTGCGGCAGCGACGCCATGCCGATCATCGGGTTGCTGGGGTTTCTGATCGGCGTGATCCTGGCGTTTCAGGCGATCGTGCAGCTCAGCCGTTTCGGGGTGGAAAGTTATGTGGTCAACCTGGTCGGCACCGTCCTGGTGACCGAACTTGCTCCGCTGGTGACCGCCGTGGTTCTCGCAGGACGGACCGGGTCGTCGTTTGCCGCCGAACTTGGTTCGATGCAGGCGGCCGAGGAGATCGACGCACTGACGACTCTGGGACTGGATCTGGGCCGGTTTCTGCTGTTTCCGAAGTTCCTGGCGCTGCTGCTGGTGATGCCGGGATTGACCATTATCGCGGACAGTTGCGGAATCGCCGGCGGCATGGTGATCGTCTGTTCCATGCTCAATGTTTCCGTGGCCGAATACCTCGGAAAAACCTTTGAAGTCATCCAGCCGATTGACCTCTGTCAGGGGCTGGTGAAAAGTCTGATATTCGCAATGATTGTCGCGTCGGTCGGCTGCATGAAGGGGTTGAATGCGAACCGGGACGCACAGGGCGTCGGCCGATCGGCCACCAGCGCGGTGGTCACTTCGATTTTCCTGATCGTGGTGGCCGACGCACTGATGACGACGCTCTTCGGAGTGACGAGTTGATTCTACGACGATACGGGGGAGAGACAAGCAATGCAGGAAGCAAATCGCGTCAAACTGGGGGCATTCCTCTTAATATCGATCACGCTGATCGTTGCCGGATTTCTGGCGGTCGGCACCATGCGGCTCTTCGCGCCGCGCTACCGGGCGATGACGGTGCTGAACACTTCGGTCGAAGGGCTTTCCATCGGATCGCCAGTGAAATATCTCGGGATGCCGGTCGGCAAGGTCACCGGCATGGCGATGCGCGAAGCCGACGCGTGCATCGCGGTCTACTTCGACATCTTTCCATCGGCGGTGGAGAGCGACGACACCAACATCCCGGGATTCGATTCGCCAGGAGAGAATCTCTCGAACATCATGAACCGGAAAAATCTGATGTGTTTCATCAACGCCGCCGGATTGATGGGCGGATCCTATCTGGAACTTTCCATCAACGACACCTCGCAGCCGACGGTTCCGCCGCTGGATATCACTCCGCCGCAGGGGGTGTTCTACATCCCGTCGCGCCCGTCGCACATCGGCAATGCGATTCAGAACATCAGCCGGGTGCTCGATGAACTCGAAAAGGTCAATTTCATCCAGCTGGCCGACAAGCTCAACACCACGCTGGACGACATCAACGGACTTCTGATGGAAACCGAAATGCGCGATACGCTCCAGAAAATCCATTCGATCTGCGCAAACCTCGACGCCGCCATCTCACATCTCCGCGGCGTGCTCTCGGAGGAGAACGTAAACCGCGTCAATCAGTCGCTCGCCAATCTGGAAACCTCGCTCGCCAACGTCCGAGGCCTCACCGACACGAAAATGCTCTCTGAAACGATCACTCAGCTCAACGCATTTCTTGCGGAGGCGCGGTCGGCGATGTCTTCCGCACGCGACGGCGGACGGACGCTCGGCATGGAAGCCGGAGCCTTGAAAACCCGCGTCGAAATCTCCCTGACACGCCTCGACAACACATTGAAACAACTCTCGCAGATGCTGGAAAACTTCTCCGCCGACCCGAACCAGTTGATCCGCGGTCGCGGAGAACCACCCGTCCCGGCGCAGCAATGACGTCGCAACAAGACCATTTCCGAGGTGACCCGAATGAAAATCATTGACACGAATGAAATGCGCCGCCTGGAACGGTCGGCCATTCAGAGCGGTATTTCCGGTTACGCATTGATGTGCGAAGCCGCCGCCGGTGCCGCGGAGATTCTCCGCGCCCGGATGGAACGGGAAAAATTCCGCAGAATCGTCTTTCTGGTCGGCAAAGGCAACAACGGCGGAGACGCGCTGGAGACGGCAACCCGCCTGGCTCCCCGTTATCCGGTGGCGATCCACTCCGTCGCGCCGCTCTCGGAGCTGAAAAACGAAGCCGCAGAAGCCGCAGATGCCATGCCGGAGGCGCTGAAGGACTCCATTCGCCATGGTCTGACACTGAACGACCTGAAACCGGGCGACCTGATCGTGGACGGCCTGCTCGGAACCGGATTCCACGGAGAGCTGCGCGCTCCGTTCGACGCCTTCATTTGCTGTGCGAATGAATCCCGACTGCCGATCGTCGCGCTGGACATTCCCTCCGGACTCAACGGCGACTCCGGCGAAGCCGAAACGGCGATTCGTGCGGAAATGACGATCACCTTCGGTTATCCGAAACGCGGATTGTTTCAGAACCGGGGCCCCGCGCAGACGGGCCGACTGCGACTGGTGCCGCTGTCGATTCCAACCCCGGAGAACGATTGCGGGGAAACCATTCTGGACGCCGATGCGTTTGCGCTCCTTCCAACCGTGCCATACGACACGTTCAAGAACCGGCGGGGACGGCTGCTGATCGCCGCCGGAAGCCGCGAATATCCGACTGCGGCGGTATTGGCGACGCACAGCGCGCTGCGCTGCGGCGCAGGGTTGGTCACACTCACCATGGAAGAACGGCCGCCGCAGCTCCCGAGTGCCGCCATCTTCCGCCCGGTAAAAAAAGCGCTGGAACTCGATCCCCTCCTGAAGGCCACGGACGCAATCATTGCCGGCCCCGGCTGGGGAAGCGATCCGGAACGGCGCGCGGAACTCGGACGGCTGCTCGGATTTTCCGGGCCGATGGTGCTCGACGCCGATGCGCTCAATCTCTTGAGCCGCCATCCGCAATTGTGGAAACGGCGCGATAATGTGGTCATGACCCCGCATCCCGGCGAAGCGGCACGCCTGGCGGGCGCTTTCGGCGTGACGAATCCGGGAGATCGGCGACGGTTCGCCGCAGCGTTGGCCGCGACGCTCGGCACGGTCATCGTATTGAAAGGTCCCGGCACCGTGGTGGCGACGCCTGACGGGCGAATATCGGTCAACGGTTCCGGTTCGGCGGCGCTGGCGACGGCGGGCAGCGGCGACACGCTCTCGGGTGCGATCGGCGCACTGCTGGCCCAGGGGCTCCCCGCGCGGGAGGCGGCACAACTTGGCGTATTCCTTCATGGGCGGGCCGGCGAACGCGGCGGACGAGGGTTGATCGCGGATGACCTGCCGGAGTTGCTGGCTGCGGAAATCAGGGAGATTTCGAGCGGAATATGGTGATTTTTCTTTCAAAAGGGTATTTTTCCGGAAAAATTTGATTTTTTTTGAAAAAATGTTCGGAAAGAGACTTGATAATTTGTCACTCTTTAGGTATAATTAAAGCAGTTACGTAGTTCAACCATCAAAGCGAAAGGGCGATGGAACAATGAAACATACCTTCTACGATGTCAAGGCCAAGGCGAAAGTCAACGCGGACGTGACTGAATTCGTAACTTACGGCGAAGCCGGACGCATGCGTTATGCATTCAAGGGCAAGACTGCCGACGGTCGCAGTCTGACGGCGTTCGTCAGCAAGGACGTCTGGGAAAAGGCCAAGAAGGGCTAATAAGATTTTCTGAATGGCTGTGATACCGTCGGATCAGCTGGTTCGGCGGTATTTTTTTATCCTTATTCCATACCGAATGGCGCCGGGCGGGATTGATTGCCCCTCGTTGGAGCGCGTCGTGCACAATACGGGAAATCCAGCAATCAATTCATTTCTCGACGGGAAAAATCATTCCGCAGGCAGTTCTTCTATTTTCAGCTCCCGAAAACAGACCTTCCCGGTCACCCCCTGAAGACCGAGCATCACCGCGAAAGATCCGCCCACCGGAATCGTCTCCACAAACGACGCCTCCGTCCAGTCGAAATCGCCGCCGCCGAGACTTTTTCCCGGCCAGAGCAGCGAACCGTCCGGCTGCTTGAGCCGCAATGAAAAAACCGCGCCGTGATGCGCCCGGGCCGGTTTGGAAATCCCTTCGCCCCGGGCGAGCACGGTGAATTTCAACGTTTTGCCCGCCGTCAGCGCCGGGTCGACGTGAATGAGCACCACCGGATTGGTCTTTTCCCGCACTTCCGGATAATCGATCACCAGCATGGCGCCCCCCTCCGGCAACGTTTCGACCGCGGCGAAATGCGATGATGAACCGGGAATCCGGAACGAGGATTCTTTGAAATCCCATGCGGCAACTGATTTCGGTTTCGCGGCGCCGTTCCGGTTTGAAGAAGGATCATTCTGCACGGCTTTTCCGTCACCTCCGGCAAGCAGATCCTTCTGCTGCGCCAGTGCGGTTTCAAAATTCCGTCTCTCCGCCAGCAGCGCGGCATTGCGGCTGCGCAGCGCGGAAACTTCCCGCGTCTCTGCGGCGAGTTCGCGTTCGAGCCCGGCATTCTCCTCCGGCGACGGCGACGGCGACGGGGCGGCGAGCACCGCCGCCGCCAGCAAAACGACGATATTCATCTGGATGCCTCCTCTCCGAAATCAATCCGCATGATCCGGTCGAATCCCGGCTCCCGGAAATACTCCTCCCGGCCCGGCAGCTTCACCCGGAGCGTCCGGTCCCCGACCTTGAAATCATATTCCCCGGGATGCGGCAATTCCAGCCACGCCCGCCCCGCGGCATCGGCAATCACCCCGAATACCTGATCGGGAAATGCGACCGCGCGGGCCGTCACCGCGGCGCCCGCCCCGGCTTCCCCCAGCTCGACGATGCATTCGGCATTGTCCGGAACCGCCAGCGGCGGCATCGCCACAAGCGACTCCCGGTAGGCGTCGTTGACCTCGTTGCGCACGTGGCTCGGGTAACGCGAATCGAACCAGTTGAACATCGGCGCATATTTCACCGAAAATCCGACGAACTCCCGCTGCGCCGCCGGACCGGACGCCGCCGGCCAATGCACCTGCGCCCACGGATAACCCGGAAAACCGGGCACCTCGCCACGATCGTGATCCGACGCCTTCACGCCCCAGGGATTCCCGCGCCCGGTATCGTCGAATTTCAGGAAACCGTCATGGGACAATCCCATGTAAATCTGCCCGGGAACGAGCAATTCCCGATAGAGCGAAGCCACTTCACGCACCCGCGCGGCCTTGTTCGCCACCAGCGTCGGAATCGCCCCGATCCACTGATCCCAGGCCCCATACGAATAATAGAGCGTCTCACCGTAAATTACCGGACGGAATCCGAAAACGCTCTGCCAGTTGCGCACGACTTTGTCGATGTTGAAATCCGGATAATGATAATTGGCCGTGTCGCAGGGCGGATCCTCGCGGAATTTTTCGTGAAATCCCCAGGTGCCGACGTCACCGTTGCGGGTCATCACTCGAGCCGGATCGAGCGATTTGACATATTTTTCATAAAATGCGCCGAGCCGGTCGTTGCGGATGTTCAACGCCTCCCGTTCGGGGGTATCCCACGACTGCGTCCAGATTTCGTTGTCGGTCGAGAGCACCACTACGCTCGGATGGTTGCGCAGCATCCACAGCCACTCCCGATAATTGCGCAGATTCAATTCGTGCAGCGGATGTTTGAGCCAATCCTCATACGAAATGAAATCCGTCAAACTCTCCTGCGTCGAATTCGGCTGAAGAATCGGGTACATGTTCGGGTACGCCAGCATCCCGAGCCGGTCGGCCGTCCGCAGGAAATCAGGCGACGCGAACTCTCCATCGTGCGAACGGATGATGTTGATGTTGTCACGCCGCAGGAGATCGAAGGTGATTTCACTGGACTTCGGCGTGTCGATTCCCGGCAGTCCGTTGTCTCCCTGAAGCAGGATATGCCGCCCGTTGAGGAAAAACTCGCTGCCGCCGATCCAGAATTCCCGGAACCCGAAACGTTCCGTATGGCGGTCGATCAGTTTCCCGTCACGATACAGATCGCTCACCAGCGTGTAAAGCACCGGATCGCCGTATTTTCCGCCGATTCCCCACACTTCCGGATCGGCCCAGCGGTCGCCCGTGGTCAGTTCAAGCGTTCCTCCGGCCGGAATCGTACCGCTCTTCTCCGGCAGCCGGAAAACGATCGTGCCGTCACGCACCACGTATTGGTGAAGAGTCACAGGCGCGTCCGCATCGCCTTCGCGCTCTTGAGCGGAATGCGCACCAGACCGAGCGAACCGGCCCACTCCCCGCAGGGAACGTCGTTCAGTTCCAGCGAGATTTTTCCATTGACCTGATCGCAGAGGAAGGTGTACGCTCCCGCCGACGGAAGATCGAATTCCAGTTCAGCGACGAACTCCGGCCAGTTGCAGGAGTCGTCATATTCCCAATGGTCGAATCCCGGGTTCTTGACAATCGCGCCGTAACGGTTCTTCGGATCAGCCGGCTTCACTGGAAAATAATTCCCGCGATAATACGGATTGAAATGCGTCCGGGGCAGCCGAACCTTGCGCCGGTTGGTGCCGTCACGGGAAATTTTCCAGTTGTCGCCATTGAGGTTCAAGCTCATGCGTTCCGCACCGGGCGCGGCCGTATACGCGATCCGCTCCTGCGGTTCGACACCGGCGAGCGCCGCCCGGCGGAGGGCTTCATAATACTCTCGAAAAACCGGCTCCCGAAATACCAGCGGTCCCGGTCGCCGAGCAGTGCACCGTATTGACCGTTGGTCTCCGAGGTCAGAATCTTGAAGCTCGGCTTGCGCAGCCGCGAAGAAAAACTCCCCTTCCTGACCGGCGCGATCGGATCGGTTGCCTGGAGGGATTTCAGCTATCCGTATCCGCCGTGTTCCGGCAGCGTTCCCATCGGACAGCGGAAAATCCCGCTCGGACCGTATCCCATCCACCCGGTATCGGGGAAGGTGACATACTTCAAATCGCGCAGCAGATACCACCACGCCTTGTTGAAGCTCGCGATCGGATACCCGATGTAGATCGGATTGCGCACCATGTGGTCGTAATCCTCATTGTAATACATGCAGACCGCCACCACCTGACGCTGATTGTTGATGCAGCTCACGCTCTTGGCATTCTCCCGCGCCCGGTTCAGCGCCGGAAGCAGCATCGAAGCGAGAATGGCGATGATCGCAATTACCACGAGCAATTCGATCAATGTGAAACGTCCTGCGTTCCGTGCCGGTCTCAATGAGAAAATCCATCCGCGAAACAATTCGTTCTCCATTCCAAGCTTCATTCCCGCCGTCCTTTCTTTTCAGATTCCGTTCAATGTCTGAAACACCCGCCTTGAAACAATATCTTTCCTCGGAATATCCGATTGATCAACTTCATTGATTAAGCCGAATCCGAATCATGCTCCAGGAGATCGGCGGCAGGACGCCGGAAACCGAACCGGCCGAGAGCATGAACTCCGCCGGATCGCGGAATTTCGGCACAACCGCTTCGTGTTCCTCGGTGTTGACCGCCGTCGGATCGCCGGAAATTTCAACCGCCTCGATGACCTCTTTCACCGGAAACCCCTGGAGTGCCAGCGAAAACTCCATCGGCTCCTCCAGCGAACGGTTCATCGCGAAGAACACCATCTCATTTTCCTCGCGGCGCCAGACGACCGTCGAATGAAGCATCTCGACCGGTTTCGGCCAGTTGTTGCAGCGTTGCGACGGCACGGAAACCGCGCACCGCAGCACTTCGCCGCGCCCGTAACGCGACGTGTAATAAAACGGATAATAGGTCGTCTGTTTCCACGTTCCGCCGCCCGGACGGGTCATGATCGGCGCAAGCACGTTCACCGTCTGCGCCAGACAGGCGATCTTCACCCGGTCGGCGTGACGCAGCAGCGTGATCAGCAGTCCGCCGACGACCACCGCGTCGGCCAGCGTGTAGAGTTCCTCCAGAATCGGACGACCGACGATCCAGCGCTTCGCCTGCGCCGAAGAACTGTTCGAATGAAACCAGATGTTCCATTCGTCGAACGCGAGATTGATCCGTTTCTTGGATTTCTTGTGCGCGGATACGTAGTCGCAGGTGGCGGCCAGTTCATCGATCCGGTCGGACATCCGATCCGGCGAAGCGAAATAATCGGCCAGATCGTTGTTGACATCGCCGAAATACGCGTGCAGCGAGAGATAATCCACCTTGTCGAACGTGTGCTCCAGCACCGTCGCATCCCATGCCGCAAACGTCGGCAGATCTCCGCTGCTTGAACCGCAGACCACCAGTTCGATTTCCGGATCGATCCACTTCATGATTTTCGCGGCTTCGAGCGCGGTACGCCCATATTCGTCGGCAGGTTTGGCGCCGATCTGCCACGGACCGTCCATTTCATTGCCGAGACACCAGGTTTTGATCCGGAAGGGTTCCGCGCTGCCGTTGGCACGCCGGGTTTCACTCCACTGGGTACCGCCGGGGAAATTGCAGTATTCCACCAGTTCCCCCGCCTCTTTCGGCGTGCCGATTCCGAGGTTGACCGCCATCAGCGGTGCGCTCTCCGCGCTCGCGCACCACCGGACAAATTCATCGACGCCGACCTGATTGGGTTCGATCGCCGACCACGCCGGATCAGGTCGCACCGGCCGTTTCGACCGCTCCCCGATGCCGTCCTTCCAGTTGTAACCGGAAACGAAATTCCCGCCGGGATAACGCGTCAGCGGCATCTTCAATTCACGTACCAGTTCAAGAACATCTTTGCGGAAACCGTCCGCATCCGCCGTCGGATGGCCCGGTTCGTAAATCCCGTCGTAAACGGCTCGACCGACATGTTCGATGAAACCGCTGTAAATCCGCGGATCCACGGAACCGACGGTGAAGTGACGGTCGGTAAAAACGAGTGCTTTCATTGTTTCTCCTGTCATATTCCAACTGATCGACTTGATTGCTCAATCCATATCTGCATTAATGATACCGCAGTTTTTGCGAAAAACCAAGCGCCTTCCGGCGCAACTTTTATGAATGAATCCGCAAATATTATGATTTCACCTCCCCGTCGAAAAAACGCGGGAAAATACCGAAATTTTTCTCTCCCCCACGATGGACTAGTCTTCGGGCAATGCTATATTACCCGGAATACTTCGATGACGCAGAAAAGGCATCCGCAGAAAGGAATCACAGCCCATGGAACTGCAACTCTTCGAATTCACGTCTTCATTCGACCATTCCAGACAACCGCTGCTTCTGGCCCGGGCACACGGCGACACCCCGCGCCCGCTCCTGGTCGGGCTGCACACATGGAGCAACGACCTCCACCAGAAAAGCCCCGACTGCATCGCCTTCTGCCGCGAACACAACTGGTCGCTTCTCTACCCCGACTTCCGGGGACCGAACTGGACGAGCGCCGCCCTGGGTTCCGACGCCGCGGTGAGCGATATCGTCGATGCGGTTCAATTTGTCGAAGAAAACGCCCCGGTCGATCCGGAGCGGATTTATCTTCTCGGCGGCTCCGGCGGCGGACACATGTCGCTCCTGATGGCCGGACGCCACCCGGAATTATGGGCCGCCGTCTCCGCATGGTGTCCGATCTCGGATGTCGGGAAGTGGTTCCGGGAGTGTTCCGGCACCATCCATCAACCTTATGCCGATCACATTTTTCAGGCGTGCGGCGGCGACCCGTCACGCAATCCGGAGGCGGAACGCGAAGCGCTCCACCGTTCTCCGGTTCACTGGCTGAAACCCGGCCGGATTCCGCCATTGTGCATCTCCACGGGAATTCATGACGGTCACACCGGAAGCGTTCCGGTCAGTCAGGCGATCAACGCCTTCAACCTGCTGGCCGCGCCGGATATGCGGATCGCTCCGGAGGAAATCTCCTTCATCGTCCGCGAAGAACGGATTCCGGAAAAAATCCGCTGCCGCAACCAGAAACAATTCGGCGACCGGAAGATTCATCTTCTGCGCCGTTCCGGCAACGTCCAGCTGGCGCTCTTCGAGGGCGGACACGATCTGCTGGCCGCGCCGGCCCTCCAATGGTTGAGCTGTCAGCGCCGCGGCGTTCCCGCACTCTGGGAGTGCGGCGAATTCTCACAGTCCGACTCCGGAACCGAAGCACTGGGGAAATGAATTTTCCACTCGACCACGCCGCTGGTACGCGGCGTGAGTCGGAGCAGGAGAATTTCACCCTTTACCTCCAGCTCGACCGGTTCGACGCACTCGGGATAAATTTCGCACGCCTCCGCTGAATTGGAGTTGCCGTTTTTCCCGGCGGGACGGAAACGTTCCGGCAGCCGGAGCGCGTATTCCGCCGTTTCGCCGGCAACGCACCGTGTTGCGGCAGCGAAAATCCGGTTCCCGCCGTCGAAGGTGAGCGCGTCGATTTCCACGCCGCCCTGCGTGATGTGCCGCGAACTGTAGATCAATGTGACCACATCCTCGTCCAATGGCGTAATCCGGAGGACACGCACATCCATCGGCGGAATCTCCAACCGCACACGATCGCCGACGATTCCAAGAAATTCCCGCCGCCAGAAGTCGAAAAGCGCATATCTTTTTCCCGCAGACAAACGCAGTTCCGCCGTCAACGATAAATCGATTGTCCCGCTTTCGTCCCCGGCATTGAAAAATCCCGCAACGAGCCATTCGCCGAATTCCCGCAGACAGGAGAGCGCAACCACCTTGAGCGCTCCGGAACTTTGTTTCCGGCAGAAATCTCCCGGCCGGATCACCGGAATCGGCATGATCCGCCGCAGCATTTCCACCCGTTCGGAATCGAGCTCATCCATCGCATCGCCCACCGTCACCGGCAATCCGGTCAGGCCGTAGAACGAGACCCGCGCCCGCGCCTGCCCCGGGGTGTTGAATGTCTCGCGCAGCACCAGATTGTCCGCGTCGGTGTAAATGCAGACATTGTGAAACGGGTAATACCGGAAGACCCGATTGACCACTTCGACGGAAAAATCACGCCACGAAAAAACATCTCCCCCAATCCGGGCCGCATCGAAGAAATCGATCCCCACCGTGATGTCCCGTTCGGCAGTTCCGGCGCAGGAGAGCATGTAAAAATCCCGCCCCACCGTCTCCCGCGCGGCCGGGTGGCCACCTGCCCGATCCGGGCGTTCTTGAACCGGCGCACCGCATCAGCCGCGCGGAGGAAGTTCAGAAAACCGTTGACGAACACCGGATCGTCCACCCGTGAATTGGTGACGTAGGTGAACTTCACCCCGAATCTCTGCATGACCTTGGAGGTGGCGAAAAGCCCGCACTGCGAATCGCGCAATCGCTCTCCGGATTCGCCGGGCTTCTCATCGCGCGGTCCCCACAGCAGCACCGGTTTTCCGACCCTGGCGGCGGCGAGCGTCACCGCGTCCTCGGTGCCGAAATTTGCAGTGCGGCATGAACAACGCATCCACATCGGCGGCCCGGAAGAGCCGCGCGGCGGCCTCGCCCTCGGCAACGTCGCGAATCAACCCTTCCTCATTGAGCGTATCGATGTCGACGATGTCGATATGCGGTGCGACGGCGCGGATTTTGTCGAGGATCAGCTTCCGGTAACGGATGGCGTCCTCCCGGGAAAAGAACTTTCTGCGGGTCGGCATGTATCCGAGCTTCAATTGGTTCTGCATGATGATTTCTCCTTGGTTTTTCCGAGTTGGCTTTTATCAGGAATATAAATTGCGTTTTCTGAAAAAGAAAGCGTTTCCGGGCGGAAAGTCTTATGAATGAACCCACAGAAACTATTGAACAATCCGGCGAATTCCGGAAGGAGAAAGCATACTCGTCTTTTTCGTCGGCAATCGCGATTGAAAACGAAATTCATCCATGCTATACTAAATGATGAAGAAATAAAAAGGCGGAACACGGCACGAATTCAACCAGAATCGAACCGATGGCACAGACGGAAAAGACGATCATCATTCCAGAGACCGATCAGGAGCGTTTCATTGACTTTTCCGCGTTTCCGGACGGAGCGGAATGGTTCGGGCGCGGCGTAAAACTTGCCGGGATCAGCCGGCTTTCCCCGGCCTATCTGGTGCGTTATCCGAATGCGAAGCGATTTCTGGTGATGGTCTGCAGCCGCGGCCGGTTCGAAGTGGAGTGCGATCACTTCAAGGCGGTCATCGGCGCGGGGGATTTCGTACTGATGGTTCCGGGGGCGCTGCAATATCTTCACGCACTGGAGCCGGCGGAGATGGCGTTTCTGCTGGTGAACGATGACGGGCGCTGGCCGCGACGGCCGCTGCATTCGCATATTTCCGCGCGCCGCTTCCTCTCGCTCATGGAGATGGCGTGGTCGGAGTCGCGCCAATACGGCGGCAATGCCGGAGAGCAGCGTGCGTTCGGTGATGCGGAAGTCTGCCGGATGCTTTCCGGCGTGATTCTGGCGCTGGCCTCCCGGGAGATTCTCGCGCCGCTGCCCGGCGGCGAGGAGGGTTCCCGCCTCCGGAT
Organism: uncultured Victivallis sp.; assembly: GCA_944389815.1. GTDB lineage: Bacteria > Verrucomicrobiota > Lentisphaeria > Victivallales > Victivallaceae > Victivallis. The sequence continues at coordinate 21,114 of CALXNS010000111.1, forward strand.
GCTCACCGAACTCTGGCGCGAGATCGACCGCCACCCGGAACGGACGTGGACGATTGAAGAGATGGCGCGCCATTGTTCGGTTTCAGCACCGCACCTTTTTGCGCTGACCCGGCAATTTTTCCACACCTCCCCCGGAGCGATGCTGCTTCGCATCCGCATGCACCATGCGGAATCCCTCCTGCGCAACACGGAACTGGCGGTCTCGGAGATTGCGGAAAACTGCGGTTATTCCGAAGCCTACTCCTTCACCCGGGCGTTCCGGCGTCATTGCGGCATGCTGCCCGGCGAATTCCGCCGCCGCCGTCACAGTGAGCCGGCCAATTCCAGCCAATCATGACTGCCTGCTTCACGACCCGCCGCACTCCGTATCGGACGTTTTCTCCGGAAATTATGAACTGAAACGAAGGCACGAAACCGCATTCACGTTCAATGTTCCGCCAGGTAGGTCGCGGCGAAGACAAACGTCCCCGCCGTCCAGCCTAGCATCGCTGGCATCTGATATTCACCCTGAACGTCAATCGTACCGTCGAACACGTTGTATTTCTCCCACAGATCACCGGTTTTTCGAAAATTCCGGGTCACACACTCAACGTATTTTTCCGCAATCCGTTTCGCGGCGGCGGTCAACCCGTAACGGTCGAACCCCTCGATCGCCATGAACTGCAACGGCGGCCAGCCGTTGGGATAATCCCACTGCAGCGGACGTGATGATCCTTGGTTCCGTTCGCAGGCGGAGATCCCAAAATCGAATTCAAGATATTTTTCCACCGCCGCGAGCGTCGATTCCGCCTGATCCTGCGTGGCGAGTCCGCACCAGAGCGGCACGATCGACGCCGCACTCAGAATCGAATTCCGCCGTTTCGCAACGAAATTATAATCCGAAAAGACGCCGCGTTCCTCATTCCAGCAGTAGCCGTTGACCAGCTCCTGCAGAATCTCGGCGCGATGATGCCAGTCCTCCGAGTGCTCCAGGTCGCCGAGATCACGATAAAGTTCGCCGAGAATGCGGCCGTTGCGGAAAAGCAGACTGTTCAAATCGATCGCACCGCACTCCGGGCAGTGCCGTTCGAACCGCGGCGTGAAATCCCACCCGGACTCCGCCTCCGCGAGCGTTTCCAGTGCCGCCGCGTCCCGTTCCGCTTCCGAAGACGGTTCAACCGGATACCCGACCCGCTCGACCGCAACACGATAAAACTCCGCGAGCGCCTCCGCATCCGGATTGCTGCCGTAATGACGCAATCCGCAGAGCGCGCGCCGCTCCTCACGCCAGAATTTCATCTCCCGCTCCAGCGCCGCCGTCGCATGGCGCAGCCACGCACGGTCATCCGGAAAGAGCGACAACGTCAACTCCACCAGCGATCCGAAGAACGGCGGCTGGGAACGATTGAGAAAGTAGGTCCGGTTGCCGTTCGGAACAAAACCGTACCGATCAATCTCGAAGATGAAGTTGTCGCAGTTGTTCCTGACCTGAACCGCTTCCTTCTGCAACGCCATCCCGCGGCTGGCGAAATAGGTGTCCCAGTAATAAAGTTCCTGAAACACATCCCGCGCGCAAGGCACCGTATATGGATGCGGCAACCCAAGCAATGTTCCTTCGGACTCCGGGTGAAAACGAACCGTCTCACTCCAATGGGTTCTGATATGTTCCAGAATCTCCGCCGTCATGTTTTCCATTGCGAAATGCGCCTCCACGCCCGTTTGTTTTCCTGAGATGTCACTCCAGCCGAGGAACAATATAACCAGAAAAAAACGCTTTTCAAGTGGCAAGTCGTCGAAGTTGCGAATGAATCCGGCCGCAGAGCAGCGATGTTTCAAACAGCATCCGGTCCAGCTTCGTCCCGTGTTCCGCTCCGTCTCCAAAAAGGGAAAGCCCGAAGACGGCTCCATCGAATTCAACCGGAAAACAGATGTTCCAACGCCCGCCGCCTTCGCGCCGCACCAGATACCCCTCCTTCGCCGCCGAAATCAGCAATTCACGCAGCGTGGCGTCATCCGGATCGAATTCGCCGGGCGGACGCGACGCACGCAACACATCCAGCGCCATCCCCACTTCTAAACTCTTCGCCAGCACCATGATCGCAATATTGGAACGATAAAGCGGCACCCGGCACGGAAGATGCGCCCGATCGGAGTCGGCATAGGCGTTGCTCCGGTAGAGATAAACCAACTGCCCCCGGTCGATCCCCCCGAGCGCCGCCTCCACGCCGAGTTCCGCCGCCCGCTGCCGCAGCAGTGGATTGATCTGCGCCGCAGGCGGGAAATGGCTCATCGCATTCTGCCCCAGCCGCACCACGCCGAGAGCAGGTTCCCAGCGGTGATAACCCGATTTGGCAAGATAACCGGCTTCGACCAGATCCGACGCCAGGCGCGACAACGTCCCGGGCGGCATGTTCAAGCGGGCACTCAATTCCTTCAGCGACACCGCCCCTTCGTGCATCGTTACGGCCTCCAGAACGGCAAAACATTTTTCCACGGTTTTATTTTTCATGATCTCAGTCGCATTCCTTCGCCAAGGTTCCCTTCCGGCAAAATAAACGTTTTCGGCAGAAAATACAAGTTCCACTATGTGGAATTTTTTAAAAAAAGTTCCATAATTCATCGAAATGCGGTTGTATTCCCGCCGGAATCCTTTATTTTTTAAATTAAATAAAAAACACCAAACCGGATTCTTCAGGAAAAGGAAAGGCTTCAGGATCATGGTAATAACGGAACGGGAATTGTCGGCGGATTTCGTGGTGGTCGGCGGCGGCATGGCCGGCGTGTGCGCGGCGGCGGCAGCGGCACGGAACGGCGTCCGGACGCTCGTGGTGCAGGATCGACCGATGTTCGGCGGGAACGCATCCAGCGAGATCCGGATGTGGATCTGCGGCGCGCACGGCGAAAACCGCAAGGAGACCGGGCTGCTCGAAGAACTGCAGCTGGAGAACTATTATTACAACCCGCTGCTCAAATACACCGTGTGGGACGACGTGATCTACTCCTTCCTGCGCCGGGAGAAAAATCTGACCATGCTGCTCAACACCAGCGTGGAGAGCGTCGAGACCGACAACGGGCGGATCCTCTCCGTGACCGGCTGGAATTTGATCGAATACTGCCGCTACCGCATTCGCGGCAAACTTTTCGCGGATTGTTCCGGCGACGGAATTCTGCGCCTTTCCGGAGCAAAATACATGCAGGGGCGGGAGGCACGTTCCGAATTCGACGAATCCCACGCGCCCGAAACCGCCGACCGGAAAACGATGGGAAACACCATTCTGATCCAGCTGCGGCGCACGAAAACCCACCGTCCGTTCCGCGCTCCGGAGTGGGCCTATCATTACACCGAAGCGGATCTGCCGAACCGTTATCTGCATCCCGAGGGGAACAATTTCTGGTGGATGGAGTTCGGCGGCGTGCGCGACACGATTTCGGACGCCGAAGAGATCCGCGACGAACTCTACAAAATCGCCTACGGCGTCTGGGAACTCATCAAAAATCATCCCGACGGCCGCGGTCATGAATGGGAACTCGACTGGATCGGCAGCCTGCCCGGCAAACGTGAAAGCGTCCGTTTCGTCGGCGACCACGTGCTCTGTCAGAAGGAGGTCGAAGCCGGCGGACGCTTTCCGGATGTGGTCTGTTACGGCGGCTGGACGATGGACGACCATCACCCGGAGGCGATCCGCCATCCGGGTCCGCCGACGATCTACCACCCGGCACCGTCGCCTTTCGGCATTCCGTATCGTTCGCTCTATTCGGCGAACGTCGACAATCTCTTCTTCGCCGGGCGGCAGGCGTCGACCACCCACATGGCGCTGAGCGCGACCCGGGTGATGGCGACTGCGGCGATGATGGGGCAGGCGGTCGGCACCGCCGCGGCGTTGGCGCTGCGTTACGGCACGACGCCGCGCGGCGTCTACGAACACCACATCGACGAACTTCAGCAGACGCTGCTCGATCAGGATCAATT
>CALXNS010000112.1 GCA_944389815.1 uncultured Victivallis sp.
CCCCCCGGCCCCTGGCGGGTAGCACCTGCTGGCATGTAACGGGCGGGTAGCACCCGCTGGCATGTAACGGGCGGGTAGCACCCGCTGGCATGTAACGGCACGTTCGTCGCTACGCTCCTTCTTGTGCCGCAGGGGGCTTGCCGCCCCCCGGCCCCTGCCGACATCACAAAACTTTGTGTTCAGAAATTTGTGATGTCGTCGCAATTCGGTTCGCCAGTAGTCGTATCACGGTATTGGGAAAGCGAATCCGGAGGCGTTGCCGCTTGCCCGTCCCCGAACTTCATATCCGCTCCGGGAGAGATCAGATCGTAACTGGTCGTGTTGATCTTGCCCGGATAACAGTAATAAACCGTACCGCCCCACGCATCCTGCACTTCTCCATTTTTCACGAATTTAGAAAAAGACTCCCAATCCACCACACGGACGAACTCCTTCTGGAAATCCGGTTGCAAATCGTTGGAATTGATGCTGATGGCATCAACTGTCCCATCGGTGTTGAATGTCACTTCAATATTGACAAATTGACTCGTCCCCGTACTGGAGGAAGTAGGAACCGTGGACGGGAAATACCCTTCCTTGACCTGCGCCGCCTCAAGTGCGGTGCCGATCTGCTGAATGAGCGCTTTGCTGGAGGATTCGCGCGCGGAATTCATCGCAAACGAATAGGTCCCGAATCCAAGCGCGGTGAGAATGCCGACGATGGCCACGGCTGCAAGAATTTCAACCAGTGTGAAGAATTTTCGACCGGATTTCATTTTTTTATCCCTTTCCCGGTTTGAATTTGATTCCAAGGGGCAATATAATATGCCGGAGGATATTTGTCAAGATGAATTTCACGGGGAAAAGAGTTCTTGTTACCGGTGGCGCCAGACGCATCGGCGCGGCAATCGTGCGCGAATTCGCTCAGGCCGACGCCGAAGTGATCGTCCATTGCCGCGCATCTTGCAAGGATGCGGAAACCCTGGTCGCGTCACTGCCGCACAGGGAACGCCACCAGATATTGGTCGCCGATTTCGCCCGCCCCGGCGCCGCGGCGGAACTTTTCCGGCAGGCCGGCCGGGTGGATGTCCTTATTAATAACGCTTCACTCTATCATCGCAGCCGCCTTGCCGAAGGTGACGAAGCCGACGATCGTGAACACTTCGAAGTGAATTTCTGGAGTCCGCTTGCGTTGATGCGGCTTTTTGCCGCGCAAACTTCTCTTGCCGAAGGCGCGGTGGTCAATCTCCTCGATCAGGAACTTGGCGGCCCGTCGCCGTCGGGAGGCGTTTATGCGATCTCCAGACGTGCGCTCGCCGACGCCACGCGGGCGATGGCGCGCGAACTCGGCGCCCGGAATCTCCGCTTCAATGCGGTCGCTCCCGGCCCGGTGCTGCCCCCGGTAGGACTGGAGTCAAGCCGGATGGTGAAAACTTTGCCGTCTGTGCCGCTTCACCGGCCGGTGAAGGTGAAGGATCTCGTCGACGCGGTGCTCTTTCTCGCCGGTAATGATTCGGCAACCGGAGAAATTATGTATCTTGATGGTGGACAACATCTTTTTATAAGGGAATAACGAAGCGATCATGATTCGTCAATTGACATTGGGGTCGTCCGGACTGCGCGGAATGGTCGGCGCAGGATTGAATCCCTCCAATGCGGCGGAATTCACTGCGGCGTTCGCCACGTTGAATCCCGGCGGGAGGGTGCTGGTCGGCGTGGATCCGCGGGTATCTTCGGAAATGCTGCGCTGCGCGGTTCTCGCCGGACTTGCCGGCGGCGGTTGCGAAACGATCGATGGCGGCGTGCTGACCGCCGGGATGATGCATTGTCTGATTCCGGCTCTCGGGCTGGATGGCGGCATCCTCATTTCCGGCGGCCATCAGACGGCGGGGTGGAATGCGTTGATTCCGCTGGCGGCGGACGGGGCGTATTTCAACCGCCTCAGACAGCAGGAATTGTTCGACGTATATCAGAGCCGGCGTTTCCGGGAGGCGGCGGCCACGGACGTGCGGCCGGTGCGGATGTTGGAACACCGGGCTCTCGATAAATATTGGGAGTTTCTCGCGTCACGACTCGATTGCGGTGCGATTGCGGCGGCGAAACTGAAGGTGGTCGCGGATTTCTGCAACGGTTCCGGCGCGGCGTTTTCGGCCCGTTTCGCCCGGCTGGTCGGCGTTGAACTCGTCGCGGTCAACGATACTCCGTCGGGAGTGATTCCCCGCGATCCCGAGCCGCGTCCCCGCAGCGAATCGTTGATCCGGTCGATCATCAAACCGCTCGGCGCCGCCGCAGGACTGGTCTTCAACCGCGACCTCAGCCGGATGGGGATCGTCACGGAAAAAGGGGAGCCGCTCAGTGAAGAATTGACTTTTCCGCTGGTGGCGAATTATTATTTTGAACGGCTGCAGCCCGGATTCGGGGTGGTTTCCAATAACTGTTCGACTCTGACGCTGGACGACGTCGTCGCCCGGCATGGCGGCATTCTGCGCAAGACCCGTGTCGGTCAGGCTGCCGGAATTGATTTGATGCTCACATCGGAAGCCGCCGCTGCAGGAGAGGGGAGCGGTTCGTTCACAGTGGCCGGGATGAATGGCTTCGACGGTTTTCTGATGGCGGGACTGCTGCTGGAGATGCTGGCGAAACGCGAGCGGACGCTGAGCGGCCAGTTGAACACATTGAAACGGTATCATATCGTCAAGCAGAAGATTCCCTGCGCATTGCCTCACGCGCATCTGCTGCTGGGAAAGTTGCGGCGCGAATTCGGCGATGACGTGAAGATCAGTGATCTGGACGGATTGCGTTTCGACTGGGCGGACGGTTTTCTGAGTCTGCGGCTCTCGAATACCGAACCTCTGGTGCGACTGATTTCCGAATCACGCCGCAAAGAGGCTGCCGAAGAGCGCGCCTGGCGTGCCCGGCTGCTGCTCGAACATCAGGGAATGTGAAAATGATGAAACCCGTCACAACATTGAAATTTTCCGAAAGCGGCGTTCGCGGCGTCGTCGGCGAAGGATTGACGCCGCGCCTCGTCGCTGAACTCGGGCAGGCCTTCGGGCTTTATCTCGGCGGCGGCCGGATCATCGTCGGGCGCGATACCCGGCCGACCGGGAATATGTTTGAACTGGCACTCACCTCCGGACTGCTGGCTGCCGGATGCGAAGTCGTGCATATCGGTATTGTGCCGACGCCGACCATCCAATACACTGTAACGCACTCCGGAGCCTCCGGGGCGGTGGCGATTACCGCAAGCCACAATCCGGCGGAGTGGAACGCATTGAAATTCATCGGCGGAAACGGCATGTTTCTCGATCCCGGCGAAGCGCAGGAACTTTTCGAACTCTACAATCAGGGAAATCTCCCCTGTCGGGAGGAGAAGGATTTCCGCCGGGTGCAGCGTTGGACCGGGGTGTTCGATGAACACGCGTCGAAAATCGTGTCCGTGCTGGATGTCGAGCGCATTCGAAAACGGTGTTTCCGGGTGGCGGTGGATTGCTGCAATGGCGTCGGTGCGCTTTACAGTGCGGAATTTCTGCGTTCGCTCGGCTGCGAAGTGTTTGCGATCAACGATCAGCCCGACGGCGTATTCCGCCGTCCGCCCGAGCCGGTGGCGGCCAATTTGAGTGAACTTTGCGAAGTGGTTCGTCTGCAGAAATGTGATATCGGTTTCGCTCAGGATCCGGATGGAGACCGCCTCACCGTCGTCACCGAAAAAGGTGAGGCGCTCAACTGTCACTATACGGTGGCGCTCGCGGTCGATCAGGTGCTCGACAACGGCGATCCGGGGCCGGTGGTGGTCAATGTGCAGACCTCCCGGTTGCTGGAGGCGATCACCGGTTCCTGCGGGTGCCGGTTGATTTATGCGAAGGTCGGAGAGATCAACGTGGTTGAAAAAATGATTGAAAACGATGCGTGGATCGGCGGCGAAGGCAATTGCGGCGGGGTGATTTACCGGCGGGTGCATCCGGGACGGGACAGTTTTGTGGCGATGGGCTTGATTCTGGAACGTCTGGCGTTTTCGCAGCGGCCGCTGTCGGCGTTGATCGCGGAATTTCCCGGGGTGTGCAATCTTTCCGCCCGGTTCGATGTGCCGCCGCTTCCGGCTCGCAACATCATCGGCATTTTTGCGCGGCGCTACGCGGAATTCGAACCGCTGACCTTCGACGGATTGCGTTTCGATCTGCCCGAAGGACGCGTCCTGATGCGGTCGAGCAACACGGAGCCGATCATGCGGCTCAACGTGGAAAGTTCGACCCGCGAGGCGGCGGAAGCGCTTCTGGAACGGTTCCGGGGAGAGATCGAGGCGGAACTGGCACGCGGCGCGAAAACCGATGACGGCGCGCGAAAATGAATTGAGAAATGATGAGATAAATCTGGAGGGGATTCATTCATGGCCCGTGCGGTTGAATTCTGGTTCGACATGGACCATACGTTGATTAATCTGGACTGCGACGTAAGCTGGAAATATTTTGCCGTCGCCCATCACCTGGCCGGGCCGGAGGCGCCGGCGGAAGCGGATCGGTTTTTTGAGGATTATCTGGCAGGAAAACTGGATATCGAGGCGTTTCATGAGTTTCAGTTTCGGGAGTTCATCGGAAAGACGATGCCGGAACTGGAGGCGCTGGCCCGGCAGCATTTTGAAGAGTGCGTCCGATCGAAAATTTATCCGGCGGCGCGGGAGTTGCTCGCATCGCTGCATCGGCAGGGGATACCGACGGCGATTTTAACTTCGACGAATTCGGTAATCGCCCGCCCGGTGGCGGAGGCGCTTGGTGTGCCCGAGGTGTATGGCTGTACGCTGGAAATGATCGACGGTCGCTGTACCGGACATGTGGCCGGAACCTACGGCGTCGGCCCGGGCAAGGTGACGATCGCGCAGGAGGTGCTTGGAAGGCGGGGAGTCCCGCTTTCGGCGGTGGCCTATTACGGTGACAGCATCAATGATCGCAACATGCTTGAAGCGGTCGGATTTCCGCATACAGTCAATCCGTCGGAGGAGTTGCGGAAAATCGCCGTCGAAAAGAATTGGCCTGTCTTGAACTGGAGGTGAATACGATGAGTTATTGTCCTGCTGAAAATCGTTACGAAACCATGCCCTACCGGCGTGCCGGGCGCACCGGGTTGCGGCTGCCTGCCGTATCATTGGGATTGTGGCACAACTTCGGAAGCGTCGACGTTTATGACAATTGCCGGGCGATGGCGCGGACGGCGTTCGATCTGGGAATCACCCATTTCGATCTCGCGAACAATTACGGGCCGGAACCGGGATCGGCTGAAATCACCTTCGGACGGATTCTCCGGGATGATCTCGGGCCGTTCCGGGACGAATTGATCATCTCCTCCAAGGCCGGATATCTGATGTGGCCGGGTCCGTACGGGGAGTGGGGGTCGCGTAAATATCTGATCGCCAGTTGCGATCAGAGTTTGAAGCGGATGAATCTCGAATACGTGGATATCTTCTATCATCACCGTCCCGATCCGGACACTCCGGTGGAGGAGTCGATGCTGGCGCTCGATCAGATCGTCCGTTCGGGGAAGGCGCTTTACGCGGGGATCTCCAATTACGGTCCGGAGCGGGCGGCGGAGGCGATTGCGATTCTGCGGGAATTGAAGACGCCCTTCGTGCTGCATCAGATCCGTTACAACATGTTTGACCGTGCCCACGAGAAGGCCGGCAGTTTCCGGCTGCTGGAAAAGGAAGGCGTCGGAGGCATCGTCTTTTCGCCGCTGGCGCAGGGACTGCTGACCGATCGGTATTTGAATGGAATTCCCGCGGATTCGCGCGCCGGGCGCGGCGGATTCCTCAAGCGCGACCAGGTGACGCCGGAACTCTTGTCCAAAGTGCGCGCGCTCACCGACATCGCCGTGGAACGCGGCCAGACCCTGGCGGAGATGGCGATTGCGTGGGTGCTGCATCAGCCGGGCGTCACGTCGGCGCTGGTGGGAGCGAGCCGTCCGGGGCAGATTCGCGATGTGGTTGCCGGACTGCGCCAGCTGGAGTTCTCCGACGAGGAACTCGACCGCATCGAACAGATTTTAAATCGCGCGGATTGAAGGAGTTCCGCCCCGGATGACACATCGTTCGTTTCGGGGCGGAATTTTTTCAGCGTACATATTTCCAGTGTTCGAGGTCGTCGCTCCACGCGAACCCGATACAGGCGTAGGTGTCGAAGATCACTTCCTCATTTTCCGGGCCGGTTCCATGGAAGAAGAGCAGCGCTTTGCTGACTGCGGGGTCGTTGCGCAGGTCGAGGACGACGCCCGCGGTAAGACGCCCCTGCGCCCACGGCCAGAACTGCTGCCCGAGGGTGATGAGTTCCGGAGAACGTTTCCAGTTGTGCAGATCGGAACTTTTCATCAACCCGATGCCGTTTTCTGGCGAGTGCCAGAGATAATATTCGCCGTTGACAACTTCGACGCAGACGTTTTCTCCGGCATCGGTGTGCCCGGCGAAGTTCCAGTTCACGAGGTCGCGCGATGAGGAGAGCGAAACGCCGTTCTGTTTGTAGAAGCACCAGACAAGTTCCGGATCGTCCTTGTCCGGGAGGAGGTAGGGGTCGATCATCCGGCCCATCTCTTCCCGGGGAACATCCGGCCCCTTGACGCGGAGCAGTTCGGGGGCGTCCCAGTTGCGCAGGTCGTCCGAGCGGCGGATCCAGATCCGGCAGTTGGCGTTGCCGTATTTTTCGCCGTTTTCGCGGCAGTAGGTCTGGCAGCAGAGAACGAAGCGTCCTCCGAAGCGGATCACGTTGCCGGGGCTGGAGAAATTCAATGCGGCGTTGCGCGGAGAAAGTTTGCGTACCGGGGAAAATTCGCGCAGATCTTCGCTTTCGGTCATGGCCAGATAGAGGAAAACCTTTCCGTCCGGTTCGGTTTCGACCAGCGTGAAGTAGAGGAAGAACCGCCCGTCGTGATAGAATACGGCCGGGTCCCGGTAGGCGGTGTGCGCGTCTCCCCGCAGCAGAATCGGCGAAGTGAAGGATTCGGGGTTGAACATGATGCGGCATCCTTTCGGTTTTCAAATTGCCGGAGAATAGTATAACGCAAAATATCCCCGCTTTCCAGTTGCGGAACGTTTTTTTTGCAAGTATATTATCACAATACCGGAATCGTTTCCGCGGTTCGCGGTATTCAGGAAAGAAGGCAGGAAATGTTTGACGAGATACGGATCCGCGGGGCGTCGCAGCACAACCTCAAACATATCGACGTGACGATCCCGCGCAACACGCTTACTGTAATCACCGGGCTTTCCGGCTCGGGAAAATCTTCTCTGGCGTTTGACACGCTTTACGCCGAGGGGCAGCGCCGTTATGTGGAGAGTCTCTCCGCATACGCCCGGCAGTTTCTCGACCGGATGCAGAAGCCGCGGGTGGAACATATCGAGGGATTGTCGCCGGCGATCGCCATCGAACAGCGGACGGCAGGAGGCACGCCGCGGTCGACGGTGGCGACGGTGACGGAGATTTACGATTATCTGCGGTTGCTTTACGCCCATGTCGGCGTCGCCCACTGTCCGCATTGCGGGCGGGTGCTGGAATCCCAGTCGGCGCAGGCGATTGCCGAACAGCTTCTCAAATTGACGCCGAACCAGAAGATGACGATTCTGGCGCCGTTCGTTTCCGGTCGGAAGGGGGAACACCGCGACATCCTTGAATCGATTCGTTCGGAAGGGTTTGCGCGCGTCCGGATCGATGGGGGAATTTTCCTGCTCGACGATGAAATTCCCGCACTGGAGAAGAACCGCCGCCACACCATTGAAGCGGTGGTCGACCGGTTGATTACCGGAAAATGCGACCGTTCGCGCTTGACCGATTCGGTGGAGACCGCGTTGCGTCATGGTTCGGGAATTCTGAGCGTGCTGCTGGAGAGTGCGACTCCGGGCGGGGCGACGGATTTTACCGAGGAAAAATTCAGCGAGAATCTCGCATGTCCTGATTGCGGCGTCTCCTTCGGAGAACTTCTGCCGCGCAATTTTTCGTTCAATTCCCCCTACGGGGCGTGCCCGGAGTGCAACGGACTCGGCATCCAGCAGGTGATGGATCCCGAAAAGGTGATTCCAGATCCATCGCTGTCGATCCGGAACGGCGCGATTCCGGGGTGGCGGCGCGGGCCGCGGCATCTCATCATCTATTACAATTTGCTGCTGCGCAAGCTCGCTGAATGGCTCGGCGAACCGGAGATGCTTACGACGCCGTTTGGAAAACTTCCGGAACGCGTCCGGCACATTCTGCTCTACGGCAGCGGCGATGAACCGCTGGAATTCGATTATTACATGCATGGGCGCAAATTCCACTGGAGCAAGCCCTTCGAAGGCGTGCTCGAGAATCTGCGCCGGCGTATGGTCGAAACCGAATCCGAATCCGTGCGCGAACGGCTCGGCGAATATCTCAGTCCGCGTGAATGTCCGGTCTGTCACGGCGCGCGACTCAATCCGGTCAGTCTCGCGGTCACGGTCGGCGGGATGGCGATCGATAAATTCAATGCATTGAGCGTGGAGAATGCGTTGCGATTCATTTCCGATCTGCAACTGGAGGGCGAACATGCGGTCATCGCCGCCGACGTGGTCAAGGAAATCCGCAGCCGTTTGACGTTTCTCTGCGATGTCGGGCTGAATTATCTGACGCTCAACCGGGTCAGCAGCACGCTTTCCGGCGGCGAGGCGCAGCGTATCCGGCTGGCGACGCAGCTCGGGTGCGGACTGGTGGGCGTGTTGTACATCCTGGACGAACCTTCGATCGGACTGCATCAGCGCGACAACGACAAACTGCTCGATACATTGGAGAAACTGCGCGACATCGGCAATACGGTTCTGGTGGTCGAACACGATCTCGATACGATCGAACGGGCCGACTACGTGCTCGATCTCGGTCCGGGGGCAGGAGTGCGCGGCGGGAATCTGGTGGCGTGGGGGCCGCCGGAACGGATCGGGAGCTTTCCGGATTCCCCGACCGGGGATTTTCTCGCGGGCCGGCGGAAGATCGCGGTGCCCGAACGGCGCAATCCCGGAAACGGCAATAAGTTGACGATCCGCGGAGCGGCGCACAACAACCTCAAAAATGTGACCGTGGACATTCCGCTGGGCACCTTCTGCTGCGTGACTGGCGTCTCGGGTTCGGGCAAGAGTTCGCTCATCAACGGCATCCTGGTGCGGGCGCTGAACCGTTACCAGGGAATTCAGGATCTTCCTCCGGGAAAACACGATTCGATCGAGGGGTTGGAAAAGATCGACAAGGCGATCGTCATCGACCAGAGCCCGATCGGGCGGACGCCGCGTTCGAATCCGGCGACCTACACGGATGCGTTTGGTCTGATCCGCAAGCTGTTTTCCGAATTGCCGGAGTCGAAGGTGCGCGGATTCGGGCCGGGGCGGTTCAGCTTCAACGTCAAGGGCGGCCGGTGCGAAGAGTGCAAGGGAGACGGAATCAAGAAGATCGAAATGCAGTTTCTCTCCGACGTGTACGTGGAGTGTTCGGCGTGCGGCGGGCGGCGGTTCAACAAGGAGACGCTGAGTGTTCACTACAAGAAGCTGAACATCGCCGATGTGCTCGATCTGACCGTCAATCAGGCGTCGGAATTTTTCAGCGCGATTCCGCCGCTGGCGCGCAAACTTAATACGCTCAAAGAGGTTGGGCTCGGTTACGTGACGCTGGGCCAGCCGGCGACGACGCTGTCGGGCGGGGAAGCGCAGCGGGTGAAGCTCGCGGCGGAACTTGCACGGGTGCCGCGGGGGCACACGGTGTACATTCTCGACGAGCCGACCACCGGATTGCATCTGGCGGACATCGATCAGTTGCTCAAGGTGCTCTTCAAATTGCGCGACATGGGCAACACGGTGATCGTGATCGAACATAATCTTGATGTAATCAAAACAGCCGATTACATTATCGACATGGGGCCGGAGGGGGGTGATCGCGGCGGGACGGTGATCGCCCGGGGAACGCCGGAGATGGTGGCGCAGATTGAAGCGTCCCACACCGGGCGGTATCTGCGCAAGTATCTTGGTATGGAATGAAAAGCAATCCGGACGCTTCATGGCAATGAAATGCCGGGCAGGCCGCCGGGGGGATGAACGATTGATTGAAACGGGTGTGTGATTTCAAAGGGAAGGGGGAAAGATGAAGAAATTCTGGATGATGCTGATGGCGGCCGGCTGTTTTTCGACGCTGACGGCATTGGAGTTGCCGGGGATTTTCAGCGACAACATGGTTCTGCAGCGCGACCGGGAAATCCGAATCTGGGGCAAGGGAGAGCCCGGTGAAACGGTTCGGGTGGAGTTCAAGGGTCGGGAAGGGTTTGCGCAGGCGGATGCCGATGGGAAGTGGTTCGTGACGCTTGCGGCGCTTCCGGCCTCCGCCGAGGGGGCGGTTTTAACCGTGAAAGGCAGTTCGGGCGAGGAGTTGACCCGTTCGAATGTTCTGGTTGGAGACGTGTGGCTCTGCGCCGGGCAGTCGAATATGCAGTGGGATCTGCGGAGCATAACCGGAGCGGAAGAGTTTTTGAAATTCACCGAGCAGCCGCAGATCCGGTTGTTCAAGATCGAAGCGGACTGGAGCCGGACGCCGCGTGAGGATGTGAAATCGAAATGGACGCTCTGCACGCCGGAACATGCGCGCGGCTTCAGTGCGGTCGGTTACCTGACGGGGTTGAAATTGCAGCAGACGCTGAATGTGCCGATGGGATTGATCCGGATTGCGTGGGGCGGCGCGCGGATTGAAGCGATGTGTGCGCCGGAATCGTTTCGAGAGGCCGGTGTCAATGAACATCTTACGGCCACGTTTGAGAAAGAAGTCGCGCAATTTGAAGCGCAGAAGGATGAGGAGTTGCGCAAGGATAAGCAACGTCTTCCGGTTGCGGTGTTTAACGCGATGGTGCGGAGCATCACGCCGTTTGCGGTGCGCGGCCTCCTCTGGTATCAGGGTGAGGACAATCATTGGGAAGGGATGGATTACGCGGAAAAACTGCGGGCGTTCGCCTGGAGCTGGCGTCATTATTTTGAGAATCCCGATCTGCCGATCTATGTTGTCCTGATCGCGCCGTGGCAGTACGGAGAGGAAGATCCGGAACGAATTCCGCGTTTCTGGACTGCGCAGCGTCATTTTGCCGAACAGGACCGCAACGCCGGTTACGTGGTGACCACCGATCTCGGGAACCCGGATGACATTCATCCGCGGGACAAGGCGCCGCTGGGCGACCGGCTGGCGAAACTGGTGCTGTACAAGAGCTACGGCATCGGCGGGAACGATGCGCTTTCTCCGTATGTGGAGAAGGCGGTATGGAAGTATGGAAAAATCGATGTGGAATTCCGGTTCGCCAACGGGTTGCGCAGCCGCGACGGAAAGGGGATCACTCATCTGGAGGTGGCGGGTCCGGACGGGAAATTTTATCCCGCAGCCGGCACGGTGGAAGGGGAACATCTGATCGTTTCGCTGCCGGACGAGGTGAAACAGCCGCAACGCCTCCGGTTCGGCTGGCACAAGACGGCGAATCCGAACCTGGTCAACCAGGCGGGGGTTCCGGTGATGCCGTTCAATGTGGAAGTTACGGCGGCGGTGGACTGAATCGGATATTGTGTCACCCCCGGAGTGCGGCGGGATGTATTCCGGGGTACTTTCATCGAATCGCGGAGTTGTTTTTCCTGACGGCGTCTTCATTTCGGGGCGCCGCCATTTCCCGCTTTTATTCAGTGATTTAATTTATTTTCATACTTGAAAAAAACGAAACGACTGTTAGCTTATAATATTGAAGATTTAAATTACTGATGCTGTGCAGTAAGTAGTATGGCGGGAGCAGATATGAAGTTGGTCAAAGTCCTTGAGATCGTCAATCAGATCGAGAAAAGTTCATTTTTTAAAATATTGGATTCGTTATCGGAAACGATAAAGGAAAGCGACGGCATAACTCTTGTTCCGGATGGAGGGAGCAAGTGTGTGAATGATGCCTGCCAGATCAAAGCGCTGTTCGACCGGCTTTCCGCGCTTTATCAATCGGCACTGAGCGATCGCATTGATTTCGATCCGCAATTGTTGTTGCTTGCCAATATTGTTGTTCGGGACGGCCATTCGATTCTGGAACGGAACTGGCTGGAGCAATTGTATAAAAAAGAGCATGCGAAGCTTGCCGAACAGGTGGCGCAGCTTCAGGAGATTTCTCCGGAAAATATTCGTTTCCGCGATTATCGTATCTTTCGAGCCTGCGTTCGGGAGGCCTACGGAAATGATGAAAGGAATAATCATGACTGTCAGGTGACGCGGGATGAAAAGTCGATATTGAATGTTCTTGCAAAGGAATTTGAGTTTTCTCATGCGGAGATGTTGATGCTTTACGCAGCGGAATGCCCGATCGAAGTACTTGACATCGATGCATTGATCGGTTTGATCAAAGAAGCGGGAATCGGTTTTTACAGCCGGAAGAATTTCAGAATTTACATTCCCGATGAGATCATTGTTCTGCTGCGGAAAATTCTGAACATTGATTTACCGAACAAATATTTTCGGCGGATTCTCAAACAGCTTCAGACTGCGCAGTTGAATCGTCTGATCCGGAAATACAATATCAGGTTGAGTACCGACAAGGCGGACAATGAAGAGAAGGTCAATGCCATTCTGTCGGCGGGCATCAATATCAAGGGGGCTTTGCTGACGGATATTCACATGCCGGGGACATCCAAGACCGAGGTTAAGGATTTCCTGATGAAGATCATGCAGAGTCTGAACATTGAACTTTCCAAAATTGGAGCCTCTCCGGAAGAACGGCTG
This sequence comes from uncultured Victivallis sp., assembly GCA_944389815.1. Classification (GTDB taxonomy): domain Bacteria; phylum Verrucomicrobiota; class Lentisphaeria; order Victivallales; family Victivallaceae; genus Victivallis. The sequence goes on from CALXNS010000112.1 coordinate 12,732, forward strand.
GAGCTGATTCTGCAGTACTTTAAAACGGTGGATGCTCAGGATAATATTGACATGTCGGTCGATGCTTATGAAAGTTTCATCGCCGACGTCGCCGCCTCCGTTCCGGAGATGAACGACCGGGTGCGGGCAGAATTTGAACTGTGTCCGGAACAGGTGATGAATTTCACCACTTTGATGGATTGCAACATCAAACCATCTGATCTGGCTTATCTGATGACCGAGGCCGAATTGAAGCAGTTCTGCGCAGAACGGCAGATCAGCAGTCGCGGCAACGTCGTTAAAAACATCCTGGGGAAATATGGTGACCTGGAAAGCCGCCTGCTGGAGAATTATGAATTGATTGCGGCACGCGACATCAATGCGCTCCGAACCAATCGCATCACCATCCGGGAGGGGGAACTTGGAAGCCGGTTCGAGGAGTTGACCAGGGAAATCTTCCGCCGTCTGAATTTTCAGGTGGATGAAAAATTGAGGGCGCAAATCAATACCGCGAAGGACAAGATCGACATCGTTCTCTCTCTCGGGCAGAACCGGATCATTCTAATTGAATGCAAAACGTCCCGGGAGGTGGAGTATCACAAGTATTCTTCGCTGGCGCGTCAGCTGAAGAGTTATCAGAAACTCTGCAAAGACAAAAACTATCATGTGGCAAGAACCATTCTGGTATCCAGTGATTTCAGTGACGATTTCGTCGACGCGTGCATCAAGGACTGGGAATTGGAACTGTCGCTGGTGACGGCTGCCGGCCTGATGGAGATGTTGAAGATTTTCAACGAGAAAAAGCTCACGGTGTTTCCGATCGGCGCGTTCGGAAACAATCTCAAACTTGATGCGGAAAAAGCCAGAAGCATACTGGATCGCTGAGCTCTCCATCTGCCCGTGCAACTCCATGTTGCGATACTGTAAATGCTTTATCAACAATGTATTGATGAGGCATTTGAGTTGCTGTTTCTTCCATGGCGGCAGCTCCGGGATTTGGAGTGGAAACTGGAGCCGGGGATTTTACCGGAGAGGGTGCCGTTTGCAACGCTGTTTCATTCAATTGAATTGCGCGGCTGAGTTGTCATTGAAGCGCGGAATAATTCATGCGCATTGTTTCGGAACCGACCGGGCGGTTCGCCCATCACCCGGCGGAAGACGCGCGAGAAATGGTACGGCGTGAGAAAGTTGCATTGTTCCGCCGCCTCTTTTACCGAGAGCGAAGGATGCATCAGCAGAAGCTGTGCCGCGTGACGAATTCGTTCGCGAAGAATGAATTCTCCCGGCGTCATGCCCGTGGCCGTGTGGAATTGCGCGAAAAATTTCGAACGTGACATCCCGACGCGCCCGGCAAGATCCTCCGCGCGGATCGCCGAAGCCGCATTCCGGCGAATCCAGTTGCAGAGCTTTTCGATTTCCAGCGGGAGCGCTGCGTTTCCGGCGGGCGTGGTGAAGCAATAGAGTTGCGAGAGCAAGAGCAGGATCTCCGCCGTAAGGCAGAATTCATCCGGTGCATCGTTTTTCAACAGAGCGGAGAGGCGTTCCGCCGGGGCGACGCAATCAGCGGCCGGGATCGCCAGTTGCAGTTTCCGTCCGGAAAAGAGGTCGAGCCCGGTTTCGGTTTCCGCGAGAAAGTGGATGTAACGAACTCGCATTACGCCAGTTGCAGCATTGACGCAATGGCGGATTTTCAGCGGAACATTCGGCGGGGTGAAGAACGCGCCCCCTTCTTCACAGACGGCGTATTCACTGCCCGCTTCGATTTCGTAGAATCCTTCGTATGCCTGAGCAAAAATGTAGAGCGGCAGCGTTTTGCAATGCACATACCCGTCGTTTTGCAATTGAAAATCGCCGCCTTCGGCGTAACGGAGGCGGGACAACGGCGCAAATCTCATTTTCGCGGGGATTCCTTCTGTTGCTGATAAATAAGATAATTGATGCGAAAATTTTGTCAAATGGACAAATAGATATTTTTATGGACTTTCTCCAATTTTCTTTTTCCGCAAAACGGTTATGATAGGAAAAAGCACTTATGCGGAATTTCCCGAAACAGAGGAGTTTTCTGATGAACGAAGTGAAACTGAACCCGCTGGGGGAAACCGGCGTACAGCGTCTGAGTGAATCGACCCGCAATCTTGCGCGGGAATATCTCACCGGAAAATATCGCGCCCGGTTGCGCGACGCGGGATTTCAAATGACGGATTCCACGTCGGAACCGGTTTTTTCTCCGGAACGGCGACATGGGAAAAACGCGATTCTCACCGCCCGGGAATCCCCGCTGGACATCCTGGCGCAGGAACGCCTCGCAGGGAGCGCGTCCAATATCGCCGCAACTTATCATCAGATTCCCGGGTTGAGGATTGATGGCGAAACAGTTTCTTCGATCAGCCATACGACGGTGGATTTCGGCGATGCGGTTCGCCGGGGGCTTGTCGGCCTGGAGCGCGAGATCCGTCAGCAGCTGGCGACACCTCCGGGAGACGAACCGCATCACCGGGAGTTTCTGCTCGGGTTGCTCGACGTGATTGAAGCGATGCGCATTTGTACAAAACGATACATCGTCGCCTACGAGGAACTGCTCACGTCGCCGGCGAGTATTCCTTATGCATCGAACATCCGGCAAATTCTGGCAAATCTGCGGCGTGTGCCGGAAAATCCCCCCGCAACATTTCCCGAAGCGGTTCAGTCGCTGTGGAGTTTTTTCGAATTCCAGCGTCTCTGCGGCAACTGGAGCGGCATCGGGCGGATCGACGAAATTCTCGGACCGTGGCTGGAAACGGATTTGAAAAACGGTTCGATCACGCTGGAGGAAGCCCGGGAATGGCTGGCGCATTTCTGGATCAAGGGAACGGAGTGGTGTTTCGGGCTGCGCGAAGGCAACGCGAATGTACCCGGTTCCGGCGATGCGCAGAATTATCAGAACATCATCCTGGGCGGCATCGATGAAAACGGCAATTCACTGGAAAACGAAGTCACCTTTCTCGTGCTCGACGTGATCGAGGAGCTGCATATCAGCGATTACCCGGTGGCGGTCCGGTTGAATTCTCATACTTCCGAACGTTTGCTGCGCCGCATTGCCGACGTGCAGCTCCTCGGTGGGGGAATTGTCTCTGTTTACCATGAAGATCAAGTACTTGCGGGGCTTCATTCAATGGGGTTCCCGGAATCGACGGCGCGCCGTTTCACCAATGACGGCTGCTGGGAGGTGATTATTCCCGGGGAGACGCAGTTCGGCTATCTGCCGCAGGACGCGCTCATTCCGTTTCAGGAGGCGCTGTTCGACCGGCCACCGGCGGCGGATTTCGAGGAGTTGTACCGCAATTATCTGGAACGATTCCGGGCGTTGATCGAACGGGTGCGAAAGCAGATTGCCGAATTGTCTCTGCCGGGGAAAACCTCTCCGGATTCCTATCCATCCGGCAAGGTTCGCCACGCCGACGTGGTGCTGTCGCTCCTGGAGCCCTCATGCCGCCGGAACATGGTCTCCTACACGCTTCATGGCACCGGATATGTGATCCGTGCCATCCATCTGGCCGGGCTGCCCGACGTGGCGAACAGTTTGTACGCGATCCGGGAACTGGTGTTCCGGAAAAAACGCATTTCGCCTGCAATGTTGATCGAAGTGTTGCGGAACGACTGGCGCGGCGCCGAACCATTGCGGCTCGAATTCGCCAACTCATTGCGTTATTACGGGAACGACAATCCGGAAGTGGACGCAATTCTGCGCCGGGTGTTCGATGACAGCGCCCGGATTGCCGGGGAGATTCGGCGTATCGGCGAGATCACCGTCACCGTCGGCGTGAGCACCTTCGGGAGGGAGATCGAGTTTGCGCCGCACCGCATGGCGACGGCGTTCGGGAAACATGCCGGAGAATATCTTGCGCCGAATCTCAGCCCAACTCCGGGAACCGACAAAAGTTCAGTGAGCGCGGTGCTCAACTCCTACAGCGGCATGAATTTTCTGCGCACTCCGAACGGTTGCCCGCTGGATCTTCGTCTGGATGCGGGCATCCGGAAGGCGCCTGACGCGGCCGGATTGCTGGCGCAGCTTCTGCGGGTGTTTCTGGAAAAGGGCGGTTTTTATCTGCAGATCGACACCGTCGACGTGGAGATGCTCCGGGCGGCGAAACGCGATCCGGACCGTTTCCCGAATCTGGTTGTCCGCATCTCCGGCTGGTCGGCGCGGTTCGCGTCGCTCAGCGAGGAGTGGCAGGACCTCATCATCAACCGGACCGCACTGGGGTTCAGGTGAATTGATTGGCCTCGTGCCGCCGCACTGCGGAATGCCGAATGCGGCGGCACGAAAGTTTATTTTTCTTTCTTTTCCGGGAAGAAGAGAAGTTTCTGCTGGTCGAGCGTCACCCGGACGGCATCGGCTCCTTCGAAGGAGCCTTTGAGCAGCTCCTCTGCGAGCGGGTCTTCGATGTAACGCTCCACTGCGCGGCGCAACGGACGCGCACCGAATTCCGGTTCGTACCCCTTGGAGATGAGGAACTCTTTGACGTCATCGTCGAGCACGAGGTCAAGTTTGCGCCCGAGCAACCGTTCGCGCAATTTGCCAAGTTCAATATCGACGATGCCGATGAGATCGTTTTTGTCAAGTTTCCGGAAGACGATGATGTCGTCGACGCGGTTGATGAACTCCGGCTTGAAGAATTTCTTGGCGATTCCGAGCAGTTTTTCATCGGACTTCTGCGTCTCGGATGCGGTGTCGCCTCCGAAGCCGAGCACGGAATTGCGGGCGAGCTGTTCAGCGCCGACGTTGCTGGTCATGATGATGATCGTGTTGCGGAAATCAATCCTTCTGCCGAGAGTGTCGGTGATGCGCCCCTCTTCAAGAATCTGCAGAAGCATGTGCATCACATCGGGATGCGCCTTCTCGATTTCGTCGAAGAGCACCACCGAATAGGGATGGCGCCGAACCTTTTCGGTCAATTCGCCGCCTTCGCCGTGCCCGACGTAACCCGGAGGCGAACCGACCAGGCGCGAGACGTTGAATTTTTCCATGTATTCGGACATGTCCACCTGGATGAGCGCGTCGGCATCGCCGAACATGAACTCCGCCAGCGCCTTGGCCAGCAACGTCTTCCCGACGCCGGTCGGCCCGAGGAAGATGAACGATCCGATCGGGCGCGCCGGGTTTTTGAGGTCGGCGCGCGACCGGCGCAACGCCCTGGAGATCACCGAAACGGCGTTGTCCTGACCGATGACGCTCTTCTTGAGTTCCGCTTCCATGCGCAGAAGCTTCCGGCTCTCGCCTTCCTGTAACTGCTGGAGCGGTACTCCGGTCAGTTTGGCGACGACGGCGGCGATGTCGGCCCGGGTGATTTCGGTTTTCTTATCGTTGCATTCGAGTTTCCACTTCTCCTGAAGGTCGGCGATCTGTTGTTTGAGTTCGCGTTCGCGGTCGCGCCAGCGGGCGGCGGATTCGAAATTCTGTTCGACGATGGCGCTCTCCTTGCTGGCGCGGGCGGAGTCGATTTCAGCTTCGAGAATCGTGGTGTCCGGCGGCGGCGTGACGCTGCTGATCCGGGCGCGTGCACCGGCCTCGTCCATGACGTCGATCGCCTTGTCCGGCAGGAAACGGCCGGAAATGTATCGGTCGGAGAGACGCACCGCCGCCTCCAGCGCCCCTTCGGCGTAGTGGACGTGGTGATGTTTCTCATAGGTCTGTCGCAATCCCTCGAGAATCTTGATCGAATCCTCGACGCTCGGCGGATTGACCATCACCGGCTGGAAACGCCGTTCGAGCGCGGCGTCCTTTTCGATGCCTTTGCGGTATTCGTCAAGCGTGGTGGCGCCGACGCACTGAAGTTCGCTGCGGGAGAGCGCCGGCTTGATGATGTTGGCGGCGTCCATCGCGCCTTCGGCGCCGCCGGCACCGACGATCGTGTGCAGTTCGTCGATGAAGAGGATCACCTTGCCGGAGTTGCGCACTTCGTCGATCACCGCCTTGATCCGCTCTTCGAACTGGCCGCGGTATTTGGTTCCCGCGACCATCAGCGGCAGGTCGAGCGCGTAAATTTGTTTGTCCGCGAGCAGATCCGGAACCCGTTTGGCGACGATCGCCTCGGCGAGTCCTTCCAGAATGGCGGTTTTTCCGACGCCGGCTTCACCGATCAGAACCGGATTGTTCTTGGTGCGGCGGCAGAGAATCTGAATGACGCGCTCGATTTCGTCGAGCCGGCCGATGACCGGATCAAGTTCTCCTTTTGCCGCCAGTTCGGTCAGATTACGGCCGAAGGCGTTGAGCGCATTGAGTTCATTGCCGGGCCCTCCCTGGGGCGCGCCGCCGGGGCCGGTGCCGGATTGCGGCATGTCCGGTGCATCATCGCCGTCCGGGAGGTAATCGGAATCGAGCGTCTTGATGACCGCCTGGCGCACTTCATTGAGGTTGACCTTCAAATTCTGCAGAATGCGCGCGGCGGCGCTCTCTCCCTCGCGGAGAATGGCCAGCAGCAGATGTTCGGTGCCGATGAAATTGTAGTTCATCGACTGCGCCTCCTGCGCGGCGAGCAGCAGCACCCGTTTGAGACGGGCGGTCAGCGGCAGCGGGCCGTCGGTGCGGGTTTCGCCGCCGGAGCCGCAGGATTTTTCGACTTCCAGCCGGAGCAGTTCAAGGTTGAGTCCCATGGATTTCAGGACGTTGACCGCTACGCCTTCGTTCAATGCGAGAATGCCGAGCAGCAGATGTTCGGTGCCGATGTAATCGTGATTGAATCGTTCCGCCTCCTGTTTGGCCAGCAGAAGAATCTGCCGGGCACGGGGCGTGAGATTGCCGAAGTGGTTGTCGTTATCCGCCATAAATGTTCCTCCTCACAAATTGGCCACGGCCTGCGGCCGCGGCGCGGCCTTGCTTCGCAATGGTAATATAACCGGATTTTCCGGCAATGCAACTTGAAAAATCCGTTGCAATGCCGCATATTATCCGAAAATTCAGGAGAATGTGTTCCGTGAAGAGGGAAAAAGTCATTGTCGCGCTGTCCGGCGGAGTTGATTCCTCCGTTGCCGCCGCGCTTGCGGTGCGGGCAGGGTATGAGGTGATCGGCGCGACGTTGCGGATGAAACACCCGGATCCGGCATTTTCGGCGGTGCAGTTCTGCGCGTCGAAGAACGACGAAGCTGTCGTGGACGAAGTGGTGCGCAAGCTTGGAATCGAACATCATTATCTGGAGTGTTTTCCGCAGTTTTTCAAACAGGTGCTTCAACCTGGTGCGCTCGAATACGGCGCCGGGCGCACGCCGAATCCGTGCTGCGTCTGCAATCAGGTGATGAAATTCGGAGTCCTTGAGGAATTGGCGGAGACGCTGGGAGCGACGCGGATTTTTACCGGGCATTATGCGAAAATTCGCCGTTCGGCCGATGGGACGGTTCGGCTTTTTCGCGGGGACGATCCGCACAAGGATCAGAGCTACTTTCTCTATCGCTTGACCCGGAGGGAGTTGCGGAAGGTTGATTTCCCGGTTGGCTCCATGGCCAAGACGGACGTGCGCGCCGTCGCCGCAGAACTCGGACTGCCCACGTCGCGGAAACCCGACAGTCAGGATGCGTGTTTTCAGGTTTCCGGAGAGTGTTTCGGCGAAACGCTCCGTCGCGTATGCGGTCTTCCGTCGAAACCGGGTGCGTTTCTCTATCGCGGGAAGATCGTCGGCCGCCACAGGGGGGTGCATTGTTATACGATCGGCCAGCGCAAGGGACTGGGAGTGGCGCTCGGAGTTCCGGCTTACGTGGCGGCGATCGATCCGGAGTCGGGGAACATTCTGCTGGAGACGGATGAAGAAGCGCTCCTGCGCCGGGAGTTCGATGTGGAACAGATCAACTGGATCTCCGGAGTTGCCCCGGTTGCGGAAGGGGGAAGTCGTCGCGTGTCGCTTCAAATCAGGTACCGTTCCGCGCCCTCCGGCGCGGAACTCGAACCGCTCGCCGACGGTCGGATGCGTGTCCATTGCGATCAATTGCTGCGTGCGGTGACGCCGGGGCAGGCGGCGGTATTCTACAATGGCGACGAACTGCTTGGCGGAGGGGTGATCTGCGATGTTGTTTAAGGTTCTGGCAATCGGCCGGATCAAGGATCCGGCGATCCGGTCGCGCTGCGCCGAATTCGCCAAATGGCTCGGGCCTTACGCGAAGATCGAAATTTGCGAGCTGCCCGATTCGGATATGGCAGGCGAAGGGGCGGCGTTCGCACGGGCGCTGGAACGCGACCGGGGCGCTGCGCTTGTGGTGCTCAGTGAGGAGGGAAAAGAGTTCACCAGCGTCGAGTTTGCCCGGAAACTGGGGAGTTTTGACCGCAAGGTGATCTTCGTCATCGGCGGGCCGTGGGGGATCGCGCCGGAGATCAAGCAGCGCGCGGATCTGCTCTGGTCGCTCTCGAAATTGACGTTCACGCATGAACTTGCCCGGCTGCTGCTGCTCGAACAGCTCTTCCGCGCGGTCAACATTCTCCGCGGCGGGAGTTATCACAACCCGTGAGCGGGGGCCCAAATTACAAAGTATGTGTCGCGGGATGGAGCTCCGTGCATGTTACAGGGAGAGAACGTGAAATTCGTTGTGAGCGAGGAGCGGAACTCTAACTTCTAATTCAACGCGGCGATGCAGGGCAGATTGCGGTATTCTTCGTCGGCATCGAGGCCGTAACCGACCAGATACCGGTCGGGAATCCGGAACCCGGCCCAGTCGGCATGCGCGAGCCCGTTCGGTCGTTCGATCGTTTTCTCGATCATGACCGCGGTTTTGACGTCGGCGGCGCCGAGCTTCCGGAAATATTCCACGACATGCCGGAGCGTGACGCCGGTGTCGAGCACCTCATCGGCGATCAGAATGTGCCGCCCGGCAGGATCGAGTTTGTGACGTGAACGGAATTCAAGTTCTCCGCTGCTGCGGCAGGCATGGTAACTCGCGACGCTGAGCGTGTCGAGTTGAAGCGGCAGCCGGATGGCGCGCATCAGGTCGGCCGCGAACGGCAGCGCGCCGTTCATCAATGCGACCAGAATCAATGGCTTTCCGGCGTATGTTTCGCTGATTTCGTCCCCGAGCTGTGCGACGCGCGCGGCGATTTCGTCGGCGGAAAACAGAACCTCCATGCGTTGGAATCCTTCCATAATGAGAACTCAATCTGAACCTGACTGGATAAATATAACCCTGTGCGGTTGTTTTTACAAATCCATTCCGCGCTCCGCGGCATGGGTTCTCGGTTCTTTTCCGGAGGAAATTTCGGAAAAATGCAGGGAATCCGGTTTGCGCGGCGCCGGATTCCGGAGTACATTTGAAAAACGATCGAATGCCGTCGCCGCGTCCGGCCCGGCACGGATGAGTCATCAATAAAGGAACCGGATACGCAGTCGCGTCTGAAGCCGGTTCCGGGGTTGGAACAATGCTGATTGATCTGCTTTATGATGAATTGAAAATGGTGTATCGTCCGGAGGAATATCCGGCGCTCGCGGAACAGATCCAGGTCTGGCGCGTCGAGCGTCCGCTCGCCGGACGGAAAATCTTCGATGCGACACCGGTTTTCCGCAACACGATGATGAAATATGTCGCACTGCTCGCCGCCGGCGCCGACTTGACCGTCGGTTACGGTCGCGGCATCCCGTTCGATGAACGCGTGCTGGAAAAGTTGCGCACCTTCGGCGTGACGGTCGCGGACGATGAGGCGCTTCGGCGCGATTACGACGTCGTACTTGATTGCGCAGGTGTCAATGCCGATGTGAGAGCCGCATACGGTTATGTCGAGCTGACCCGTTCCGGAGCCGAACGTTATCGCGATTCGGCGCAGCCGGTTTTCTTCGCCGACGCCGGACGGATCAAGGAGATCGAAACCGCACTCGGCACCGGAGACGGATTCCGGCGGGGCATGGCGCATTTCGGATTCGGCGATTTTGCCGGGAAGCGGATCGTGGTTTTCGGTTGCGGCAAGGTCGGCTCCGGAGTCGTGATGTACGCCGCGCTCGGCGGAGCGGAGGTGACCGTCGTCGATGATGCGGCGCGGGTCGTGCCGCCGTTCGGCGCGTCGATCGTCGATCTCGGCGACCGCGCCGGAATCGAAGCTGCGGTGCGGGAGGCGTGGTGCGTCGTCTGCGCCACCGGGAAGCGCGGCGCGCTGTCCGGATTGTTCGATCTGAATTTATTGTCCGGCGGCGATGCGATCATCGCCAATATGGGCGTCGAGGATGAATTCGGTCCGGAGATCCCCGCCGAACGGGTGCTCAACGCGAAGGAACCGTTGAATTTCGTGCTGGAGGAACCGACCCATCTCAAATATATCGATCCGACGATGGCGCTCGATAATTACGGCGCGCTCGAAATCCTCGGCGGAAGAGGCGCCCCCGGATTGAACACTCCGTCCGCCGCTCTGGAGGAGAAGATTCTGGCAACGGTTCGTGCCGGCGGCGTGATCGCGCCCGAACTGGGATTCCTGGAGAGGAAGTGAAAAAATCATGAAAAATTTATTGATCCGGAACGTCACCCTCGACGGCGACGTTTGTGATATTCTAATTAACGGCAACCGCATTGAACGGATCGCTTCCGGAATTCAAACGCCCGCCGGATACGTGATCGACGGCACCGGCAAGGCGGCGGTTCCGCCGTTTTACAACACGCACACCCACGCGGCGATGACGCTGCTGCGCGGTTACGCCGACGACATGGAATTATTCCGCTGGCTCAACGATTACATCTGGCCGGCGGAGGGGCGTTTGACCGGGGAGGACATTTATGCGGGCACCCGGCTGGCGCTGCTGGAGATGATCCGTACCGGGACGGTGTTTTTCAACGACATGTACTGGTATCAGCCGGATGTGATCCGGGCGGTCGAGGAGATGGGAGTACGCGCCGCGATCGGATTGCTCTACATTTCCGGGAACGACGGCGAAGTGCTCGAACGGAATTCGCGCTGCAACGCGGAACTCATCGACTGGAACGGCGGCGATTCCGGGCGAATTCAGTTAACCCACGCGCCGCACGCGGTTTATTCGGTCTCGGAAAAAGTGCTGCGCCAGGTGGCGCGCGATGCGGAACGCGAAGGGCGGATCATTCATATCCACGCCGCCGAAACCGCACGCGAGGTCGAGGAGTGCATTCAGGCGCACGGGAGGTCTCCGGTTGCGTATCTCGATGAACTCGGCATTCTCGGTCCGCGGACGGTTCTTGCGCACGCGGTGCATCTTTCGGACGAAGATATCGCAATCATCCGGGAGCGCGGGGCGTACATTTCGCATTGTCCATGTTCGAATTTCAAGCTTGCCTCCGGACAGTTCCGTTACCGGAAGGCGGTCGAGGAGGGGGGATGCCGTTTCACGCTCGGAACTGACGGGTGCGCTTCGAACAACAATCTTTCGATGCTTGAGGAGATGAAGTTCGCCGCGCTCTCGGCCAAAAACGAGTCCGCGTCCCCGACCGCGGGACGTGACGGCGACATTTTCCGCGCCGCAACCAGAACCGGGGCGGAGGCGTTCGGCATCGACGGTGGTGTGATCGCGGAGGGGCGTCTGGCGGATCTGCTCCTCGTGGATTTGAACAATCCGCTCCTGGTTCCTGATTACAATTTGACGGCGAATCTCGTTTATTCGGCGGATTCGAGCTGCATCGACACCGTGATCTGCGACGGCCGGATTCTAATGGAGAATCATCATGTTCCCGGCGAGGCGGAAATTCTTGAAGAGGCCCGCCGGGTCTGCGCGAAAATCGCCCGGTTTCACGAGGGAAGTTCCGTATAGTCGCGACCGCCGGAAAGGGGAAGAAGAAGGCGCGGCGACGGGAAAATCCGGCCCGGTCCCGGGCCGGACGGGCTCAAAGTTCAATTGAGATGCCGGAGAGGGAGTGCGGCGGCAGTTCAACTTTCACTCCGTCGGAAGAAATGTGCAGCGGCAGGGGACGGGGCGTGACATTTTCCGGTGCATTTTCGTTGGTGGCGATGATGGAATCTGCGGTCAGTGTTTCCGCGGAAGCGGACCGGACGCCCGAAATGGCCAGAAATGTTTTTTCCGGTGTGTGCATGGATTTGTTCACAATCAGAAATGAAATTTTCCGTTTGTCCGCCGAACGGGAAACCGTCGCTTCGAGCAACGGAGAACTGCCGATGTTTTCCGGCTGGGTCAATTCCACGCGGAGGTTGCGGATCCACATTGTACCGGAGGAATTTCCGGACATGCGCCGCGCCTGAATGATCAGATTTTTCGTATCTGCCAGCGGGGTGTAGACCGTTTCGACCCGGGTCCATTGCGTATTGCGCACGCCCGGAGTGGCCGCACAGGAGCGTGTGGCGTTGAACCCGCGGCCGTCTCCGATCTGCAAAGCCGCGCCGGAGGAGTTGGACAAGCCCTCCACACGTACCTCGGCGGTGAGTTTGTAACCGTACAGAGGATAAGCGTCCATGAACTTTGCAGCATGGTAGTAATTGATGTCTTCCGTGGAGAGAAACGTTACCTCCAGCGTTCCGTCGGGCAATTCGCGCTGCCGGATCTTCTCTTCGGGAACCGGGGTGAAATGCCACCGCTGTTGTGAAAGCAGATTGTCCGAAGTTTCCGTTCCACCTGCCGGATGGTTGTCATCTGCCCGCGGGACGCCGTAGCCGCCGGGCGCGTTGAAACGACCGGTTTCGATTTGTGGTGTGAAAAGTTCATCGAGCAGATAGCGCCGGAACATATCCTGAACATGATAGGCCGGCCGTTTCAGGTACGGTTCCTGATAATTGCGGATCATTCCCCAGTATTCATTGGCGAACTGCCAGTAGTTGGCCAGCATGAGATCCGGCGCGTAGAGGAATTGGCGCAGAATCTCCGCGAAAATCAGAGCGCCGCCAAGTGACAGGCGGTATGGCGCCGGTTTCTCCTGGGTGAAATGACAATTGAATTCCGTGATCGCCATCGGCACCGAATCGGCGCCGGCAGCAGCAAGTTCGGCGCGGAAGTCTTCCAGGTCGCCGGAGACACGACGCACGCCGGCAAGCATGATCCGGAAAAATTCTTCGGGAGCCGGATTCCCGTCGTTGCCCGAATAGCCGCCAACGTAGATGTGCGGCGCGATGAAATCAACCGCACCGGAATTTTTTTCAAGCAGAACACGGTTCCATTCTCCCGTATGCCAGACCGCCCCGAGCCGGATACGGGGATCGACCGTCCGCATGGCACGCCGGAAATCCTGATAACGGGCGGCATATTCCTCAGCGGAAAGCGTGCGGGCCGCAGCGCCTTCGCGATGGTTGCCGTGATAGGTTTCGTTGCCGCATTCGAAAAGGAAGACATTCCACGGTTCGCTGCGTCCGTCCGCGCTCCGCTGTGCCGCCCATGGATGGGTGCCGTCGTCGGGGGCATTCAAATACTCGACAAGATCGGCGGCATCCTGCGCATTTCCCGCATAATCCGGCAGCGTCAGAATCGGAGTCGATGCGGCGGCTTCACAGAATTTCAGAAATTCCGGCAGCCCGAATTGTTGATTCGGACGCTCTTCCGTCGGACCGATCATCTTTTTCCAGTCGAAGAAATGCGAGGCGCAGCCGCCGGGAAAACGCTGAACTCTGATGCCCGCCTCCCGGCTCAGGGCAACCATCTCCGGAACCGGTCGGTGTTTCTCCGGATCCCAGATTCCAAAGCCTCGGTCATGAGCCGGGGAAATCCCCCCGGTAGTGATGTTCTTCAAATTCGGATAGGAGATTTGATTGGCGCCGAAAAGGTCGCGGTTGATCGGCAGGCCGTCGGCGTCGAAGGCAACCGAGATGCGGCTTTCGGCATTTCCTGCGGCGCATGCGGATAGAATCAGCAGCGAAATGAAACTGGAACGGATGCTTATCATGCAAAAACCTCAATTGTAATTGATGCACATATTGGGCTTGAAACCGATATCGTTGACCAGTTCGCCTTTCGACAGCGCATCGACGTGGCCGTCGGCAAAGCACAGATTGGCGAACGAGCGGTGACGCAGATCGATGCCGCGGTCGATTCCGCCGAGATCACCGGTCATGTGATAACCCGGATAATAGAACATATAAGTCTGGCAGACCGGTTGTTCCGGCACGGAAATGAAGACACCTCGCTCGATCGTGTCGGCGAGCAGCGGGAAATTACCCGGGTGCAGTTCCGGATGATAATTGGTGTTATAACCGTAGAATCGCGGTTTGCTCATCCGGATACCCTGAAAGTAGGGATTGTTGCCCCAGCCACCGATGTTCATTCCGTAACACCACTGCGTGCTGCTGCCACCGACAATCAGCTTGGTGAATGGATACCTGCCCGGGCAGATCAGCGGCGCCCGGTCCGCCAGATAACCGCCGTCAACTAAAATGGTGCTCCAGTTGAATCCCTGTCCGGAACTGGCTACCGAATTGAGCGGAAAATAATCCTGATAATCTCCCGCATAGGCGATGCAGGAAAGACCGGCCTGTTTCAAATTGCTGACACAGTTCGTCGCCTTCGCTTTTTCCCGGGCGGAGTTGAGCGCAGGCAGCAGCATGGCGGCGAGAATCGCGATGATCGCTATCACAACTAAAAGTTCTATCAAAGTAAAAGTGGAGAGGCGCGCCGACGGGACGGCCCGGCAGCGGGACGGCGCAGGAGTTTTGTGCTCCGGAAGAGGTTTGCTTGCTTTCATTTTTCACATCCTTTCAATCGTTGGCGTTGATGATGTTTGCTCAGAAAATCCCTGTCGGATGCGGATCGAAAAGAAACGTTTCAATCCGGATAAAGGAACACAGATTTCCCGGCCGCCCGCCACCGGGAGCGGATGCGGCGCCGGCAGATCAGGAGAATAAAGTTCCGCTTCGGCCATGGTTCGCCGGCTGCGGATCCGGAGTTCCCCGGCAAGCGGCGTATAATGTATTTCACGTATGATGCGCGGCCCGTTCTGCTGAAACCGCAGCGACGGATGGAAGACAACTTTCATATTGTTCTCCGGCATGCAATGCAGCGTGAAGCCGTCACCGTTCCGAGCCCGGTAGAGACGATGGCGTACCGTCGCATCTGCGAGCAGCGTGATCGAGAATTCCGCCGGCGGCAGACAACCGGAGAGGAACCGCAGCAGTTTTGCCCGATTTTCCTCCAGATGAAGCCGGAAGGGAGACCAGAACAGCCGATCCGCCAGTTGATGAAATCCATCCTGCCGCAGCGGCGTGTCCGCGGAAAGGGAAAACGGTATTTCTCCCGGAACGGCGCGGTGAATGCGCCAGCCCCATTGCTCGAAGAACCGCTCCCTGTCGGGAATCCCACGGTCAAGTTGCGGAATTTCCTGGCGCACTCCGTATTGCAGGAGCGGCGGCGTTTCCCGGCGTGTTCCGGTATGGTCGCAGTTTCCGAATAGACCGCACAGGATCAGAATTCCGCCGCGTTTCCGATAAGTTTCCAGGGCGGAAATTTCATCGTCCCGCAGGCAGTTGCAGTCCGGCGCGATCAGAATGGGCACCTGTGTCGGATCAGGCACAGTGCAGAAGACGGAAAAGTGAATGTTTTCAGAGTAGAGAGCCTGCGCAGTTCCGGTCACTCCGGCGGAATAATCCTCTGCCGCGTCACCGTTGAAACTGCGTGACGCAGCCGAATAATACAACCCGACGGAAAGCAGATCGTCCACTTCAAAAAGTTCCGCGTATTTTTTTTCGTACAGAAATGCTTCCCGCACCATTTCCGGTTCGTCGGGCAGGGCGTTCTGCTCCGCATAGCCGATCCCCAGCCTGGTTTTGTGACTGGAAATCCAGACGTCATTGTTGAAAAAACGATCCCAGCTCCAGATCAGAAATGCTTCGTCCGGGTAATAGGCGTAACCTGCGCCGAGGACGGGAATGCCGCGGGTCCGGGCGATGGAATGCTGCAACAACATGTCCGCCACGCGGGAAGAGAGTTTATCGTCGGCGATACTTCCACACATTTCCAGCATCAGCATGTTCAATGCGGGATGCCAGTTTGAAATGTCCACGACATCCGCATCGTGGGATTTATCGATGGAACCGCAGCAGCAGCTGGTCAGAAATGCGTTTCCCGGCAGCGCCGTCCGAACCGCCGACAGAAACTTTGTTGCACAATTGTGGCGGAAGATCACCCATTGCCGGAAATGCGGATTGTCGAAATTTCCCCAGAAACTCCACTCGTTGCCCGGCGGCAGCGAGCGCCCGGTGAACATTCTGAAATCCTGTCGGCAGAAGTCACAGCCGCAGACACTCCAGTGGGCGTACCTGCCGATGTCGTCACACATGAGACCGTCGATGCCGGTTTCCCTGAACAGGCGTTCGACATAAGAAATGTATGCCGCGACGAAGTCCGGGTTGTTCGTGCAGAAAAGTTCCGATTGATAACATTCGATGAAGGCCGGTTCCCCGGTATCGACCCGCCGTTCCCGCCAGGAATTGAGTCGTGTCCCGTGATATTGCAGATAGGCGGCGACATCACGATCCGGCGTGAACGGAACATGATGATGATTCCGGCGGAAGGTATCTTCTCTGCCCGCCCGGGAACGGGGCCGATGTGTCAGCGTAGCGGAGTGATGATCGATGAGTTGTATGCCGTATGCGTGGCAGGCGTCGGCGATGAACTTGAGCAGTGCGTGAACCGTTTCGAAACAGCAGACGAAATCCCACCTGAAATGCAATCCGAAAATGATTGCCGTTTCCACGCCGGCATCCGCCGCCGCGCGGGCTCGGGCGAGAATTTTTTCCTCAATGGCGGTGTTGGGAAAATCGAGATCCTCCCAGGTGATCCACCAGCTGATGGTGCGATGATGGTTCATGAATCTGCGCTCTCCCATGTGTCGTTTGAATGGTGTTCGTTTATGGTCGGATTCCTCCTGAGGGTGCGGTGTGGCACGAAGCCGTCCAGCACGTCGATGAGCGGCAGATTGGTGTGATACCCGGGATCGGTGTCCGGCAGCGCCGGAATCACCGGGATCGCCCGGCCTGCCGCATCGCGCGTCTGGGGCGCAAAACCGTTCCACCCGGCGCGAAGCCAGCCGTCGAGCAGCGCATCAACCGCCTGAGCGGTTCGTTCCGCAACCCCGGAACATTGTGTGGGAAAGAGCCGCTGGAGAGCCGCGCCGGCTCGAATCGTTTCCGGTAGAACCCACCACGGCATATCGCCGTCGGCAACTTGCCGGGTTGATAAATTATAATATTTCGCCACGCCGCCGGCCGCCTGCCATCCCTGATCGAATACATGACAAAACAGTTGAACGAGAAGCGTTTCACTCATCTTGTACAACCGGGCGAATCGTGCATCATGCGGCATCTGCAGCAGACATTTCCCCGTCAAGCCGATGAACTCCAGTGCGTGCCCCGGATCGCAGAGCACGCCCCCTCGGTCACGCCATGGGCGGTTTTCGGAATCGAGCGCTTCGACGACATCGAACATTTTCAGCTCCGGCCATTGCCCGGTATTCACATGGTGTTCAAGCAGATAAGAGATGAAGCAATCGGCTGTTTCCCACTCTTCGAAGAGCGCAGCTCCGCCGATGGCGATCATCATCGGCCCCAGCGGAAATTTCCCGGGAACATGCCCGCCGTGATTTTTCGGGTCGAACGTGATTTGATCCGAGAGAAAACTGCGTTCGGCAATCGCCTCGTTCACCCGCCGGACCAACCGGCGCGCCTCCGTCTGCATCGGGAGATCCCGCAACCGGCAGCCGGCGGCGAAGAGGCCGCGCGCATAGAAGAGATCAGTGAAACTTGCCGCATTCGAGTTGACCGGAACGCGCGGAGAACCATCCGGATGCATGGCGAAGAAGAGTCGTCCGTTGTTTTGCTTCCGGAGCGTTTCCATGCCGTTTGCCAGCGAAGACAGCGCGGCGTCGAACCGTTCGGCGAGCGCCCGCTTCTCGTGTCGTTCGAAATAATCGGCGTGGACGGCGAAACTCTCCAGACCGCGTCCCTGAATCCAGCCGTAGATGAAATCTTCTCGCTTGAACGGAGCATCCGTTTCATCGAAATCCCGCCCGGTTGCGGCGTCGAACTTCATATTCAGAAACACGTTGCGGCACAAAGTGGACTCATACCTGGCCAACATGGTTTCAGCCGAGCGTTCGATATTGTATTCGATTTCAGCGGATCGTTTCATCTTCACGATTCCCTTTGGGTTTGCCGCCATGCCGCAGAAATTCAAAAAACGGCTGAATGTCCTGAGTTCCACCAAGATAGGACTCCTTCTCCTGCAGAAGCATCACCCCCTGCAAATTGAGCAGCGTCTGAAACCCGTCCACCACCCAGTTGTAACCGAATGGATGCACCATTCCCTCCGGCACCGAGGCGCCGCCCTTGCGGAAAATTCCGCCGAACTGCTCCATTTCCGGGTTGCGGCACTGATCGAGCCGGAGCGCCGCGACCGCTCTCCGGGCCGCATTTTCGAACCGGTTGTCTCCGGCGGCCTGCGCCAGCAGATGGAGGGTGCCGCCGAGATAACCGAAGGCGTCATTGGCGGTATTCGGAAAATAACGTTCGATCTCGCTGGTGAGCGGGAAGGAGCCGTCCGGCCGCTGCGCTTCGAGAATGCGTTCCCCGCAACGGACAGCTTCGTTGAGGTAACGCTCTTCTCCGCCGGAAAAATACCATGCGCCAAGCAGCGTATGAATCAAATATCCGGTGTAACGCGGCACCGTTTGACGGTTGCACAATCCGAGGATGCGGAACGGTTCGTTTTCCGGGGAAATGACGATCCCGTTCGCCGCGGAGAGCACTTCCCCCCGGTAGGCCTGAATCAGCCAGTCATACGCCCGGAGAACCGCGTTCAGGCAGCGTTTGTCCCCCGTCTCCGCGTATGCGGCGAAGAGCGTAAACGCAAAGCACAGCGGCGAATGTGCACAGCGTTCCGGTTTGCTCCAGCTTTCGAAGCGGTTTCGTTCCTCGCTGAAGAAATCGAAAAAGATCCCGGTGGGTTCCCCGTTTGCGTCACATTGGCAGTGATGGTTCAAGACGAAATTGTTGACGCAGAGCATGGCGCTCTCCAGGTAACGCGTCCCGCGGCTGGAGACGCGGGCCAGACGCAACAGCGCATACGGCAGTTGATGCGCGCTGTCGTTGAGCAGTTCGCCCGAACCGAATCCGCCGAACGTCCGCCGTCCGGGGTCGAGAATCTGATACTTGAGAATATAGTCCGCCAGTTTTTCGGCGATCCGCAGTCGTTCTTCATCCTGCGTTTCCAGAAATTGACGAACGAATTCACTGATGGCGAAGCCGTAAGTCATCGCATTGGGGTTGCCGCCGTCGCTTTCGCGGCGGTACCAGCCTTCGTGCGGGAACCGGGGGCTGCCGGCGTAACTTTCATGGGTGAAATATTTCCGTTGCGGATAACAGGATTCATTCAGAATTCCATCCGGTCCGACGAACCCGGAGTGAAGCAGAAATGTTTCGATATCCCTTTCCACTGCGGAAATGTCGGAAATGAGTTCGTTTTCCATGAAAGAACCTCGTTTTTCTACAGCGATTCGCGCCGGATCAGATCTGCTTTCAAAATTTCGCCGCGCGGCGCTTCGCCGGATTCAATCGCCTCGACCAGACGCCGGAATGCGAGTCGGCCCTGTTCGTACCGCCGGAAGTCGATTGTGGTGAGCGACGGAATCGTGAACCGGCCGCAGCCGAGATTGTCCAGCCCGAGCAGACTCATCTGACGCGGAAGTTCGATTTTCAGTTCGTAGGCTGCCCGGAGAACCGAGGGCGCCATGACATCGGAAAACAACACGATTCCATCAGGAAGGCGTTTCTCCTGCGCCATCTGCATGAGCAGCCGGTAACCGGCATCCTCGGTGTATTCCATTTTCCGGATGAAGCTTTCGTCCGGCATCAGACCGTTTTCCAGTAACGCCCGGCAGATATCCTGTCGTTTGACGCGATTGATTCCGCAGTCATCCCCGGGGGCGACGTTCTCTCCGGCGTAGAAAAACGCCACCTGTCTGCGCTGCTGTTCTCTGAAGAGATCGAGCGCCTCATTCAAAGGTTCGTTCATGTCGACTGTGACCGCATCGATCCCGGTGGCGTAATTGAAGTCATGCACCGAGAGCATCGGGATGGGGAAACGGTGGAGTGCGCCGAGCGACACCGGATTGGAGGTGCCGAGAATCAGGGCGCCGGCAAGCTGTTCCCGGCGGAAATCATTCAAAAACAAATTCAGATTCTTCGAACTGAATCCGGAAATGTGCAGATAGTAATCCGGTTCCTTCAAGGCTTCATCGAAAATTCCACGATAGAACTCCGACCAGAAATCCTGCCGTTCCAGATTCCCGTAACCGAAAAAAATCAGTTCGATCCGCTTACGGGAGGGAAAATTACGAATCCGCGTGACTTTCCCGTGAGCAAGTTCCAGAACCTGAAGTTCGTTCAGATTGGAAATCGCCCGCGCCACGGTTTGTTTGCTGACCTGGTATTTCCGGCACAGGTCACGTACCGACGGTATCCGGTCGCCGGGCTTGTACACCCCGATCCGGATATCCTCCAGAAGCAGATCCTTTAAATGATCCGCCTTCGAAAAGGTCGAACTCTTTTCCATCCATGCAATTCCTTAACTGTCCTACCCAGTTTATGTCATTAATTATACCAGAAAGAAGCGGGATTGTCAAGAGGGCCGTTGAGAATTTGCGAGAAAAAGATTGCCGGAATATTTTTTGTATGAAAACGGGATTTTTCTTCTTTTCGGATTGAAAAGAAGATGAAAGGGTGCTTTTTTAATTATGTTAACGACATGGAAATTGTGCCGGATCGGCTGATTCTGCGGTGATTTTGCAATAGAAGAAAGGATATTGTCATGAAAACTTCATCCATCCGTCCCCTGCCGGCGGTCGCCGCTGCGCCGGTGGTCTATCAGATTTTTCTTCGCAGCTTCACGCCGGAAGGGACGCTGCGTGCCGCTTCCAGGATGCTCGGACATATCGCCTCGCTCGGGGTGGACGTGGTTTATCTCTGTCCGGTGGTGGAGGCCGATCGGGACGCACGGGAAGAGTTCTGGAGTCCGCGCCAGCGGCGTTCCGGTCTGCACAATCCGAAGAATCCCTACCGGTTGGGCGACTATTTCCGGATCGATCCGGAATACGGAACTGCAGATGATTTGAAGGCTTTCGTCCGGGATGCGCACCGCTTCGGGCTGCGGGTGCTGCTCGATCTGGTTTATCTGCACTGCGGTCCCGGCGCCTCCCTGGTTACGGAACATCCCGACTGGGTGCGCCGCAACGAAGACGGAACGCCGAAATTCAACGACTATCATTTTCATGAGTTGAATTTTGATTCAGCCGGTCTTCGGGAATATCTCTGGAATAACATGGAGCATTTCGTTTCCGAATACGATGTCGACGGTTACCGCTGCGATGTTGCCGGTGGAGTGCCGCTGGATTTCTGGGAAGAGGGCCGGCGGCGGATTGATGCGCTTAAGCCCGGAGTGTTGATGATGATTGCGGAATCGCCCGGATCATTGGCGGAGGAACGGTCTGCATTTGAACTTTGCTATGGATTTGAGTTCAATCTCGCATTGGAGAAACTGGTCAAACAGGAGTGTCCGGTGGCGGATTTCCGGCGGGTCGAACGCGATTTGCGCATTTCCACCGGCGGTGCCCGGCTTCTGAGGATGTTCGATAATCACGACATTGCCAACGACGCAGAAGATCGTCGGGCTGAAACGGTTGCCGCGCCGGGGGCGACCGATGCGGCGCTCGCGTTGATTTTCTGGATCGACGGGGTGCCGATGCTCTATAACGGGCAGGAGGTTGCCGACGGCAACCGCCACAGTCTGTGGGCCGACCGTGAACATGGACACAATAATGTGATCGACTGGCAGAATGCGCTGACGCCATCCGGGCGCCGTCGCATGGAGTTTCTGCGGGAATTGATCCGGCTCCGGCGGCTGGTTCCGGCGCTCGCGGAAGGGAGTTTTTCCGAATTGACGCTTCCGGATGAGGAGCTCTACGCCTTCAGCCGAACCGGCGGCGGCCGGAAACTGACTGCAATTTTCAATTTCACGCCCAACGTGCGGCGCGCGGAATCCGGGATCGCGGTTTGCTCCGTTCTGAACGGGCAGAAATTCGAGGTGATTTCGCCGGAGACGGGATTGCTCGAATTGAAACCGTATGGTTTTATTCTCTTCGAGTAATCCCGGTTGTTCCGGCGGGGGGAATTATTGTTTCAACCGGATGATTTTGAGGTTCTTCACCCAGTAGGTGAGTTTGTTGCCGTTCGGATTGGCACCGAGACGGATCATCTTGACCGATTCGAGCGGAATTTTCACGTCGGCAAGGCGGCAGCGCCGCGTTTCCCACTGCGCGCTCGGCGGCTGGAAAGGAGCCATTTCGGTGTTGCCGCGTTCGGGAGTGTCGCTGTCGACCAGCATCAGATAGACGTATTTGAAATCGTTTTCCACCTTGTTCTGCTCGGCCTTGATATCGAATGTGACCATGACCGCGTCGCGCATTGATTCTGCGGGCAGATCGAGCACCAGCTCCGGATACATCCACATGTCGACGCCGCGTTTCCATTCGCCGTCGAATCGGATGGCCTGTTCCTTCTCGTCGAAGGTGATCGAACTGGTTTCCGCCGAAGAATTTTTACGCCACCGGGCCGGGTCGGAGATGTCGATTGCGACCTCTTCGGTGTTGGCGGTCAGCTGACTGTCGAAGAAGAGCGGCATATGGTATTTCGAACTGCGTTTCCCGTCGAAGACACCGACGATCTCCAGAACGGATTTGACTCTTCCGGGAGCGAATTCAGGACGGAAGACGACATCGTATTCGGCTTTCCCGAATGCGGGAAGTTCAATTTCGGCGGGGACGCCGTCGAGCGTACCGCCCTTGACGTCGAGCGTACCGCGTTTGGCTTTGCCGTCGAGGTTCCAGATCTGGAGTTTCAGTTTTCCGGTTTCGTTGGGCATTTCGGCGATGCTCTTAAGTCCGCCGATCTGGAAATCCGCCGGGTCGAGGACGGTTTTGACGATGACGGTGCGGTCGATCCCGCCGTCGTCGGGCGGCAGAATTTTCCCGGCCGGAACCGGCGCAACATCGGCCTTCAGGTTCTTCAACCCTTCCACATAGGCGATGTAACGGGTCGATCGAAGCGGAAGTTCGCCGTTTTTCGCAGTGACGGTTTCCGTTTGTCCCATCATGTCGGTCACGCGATAAGCGCCGTCGGCAGCGGGCAGCGTGAAGGCGGCCTCCCGTTCGCCGTCGTACACAACTTTGGCGGAGATATCGGCGGTGTCGAGGTTGGAAATCGTCCAGAAGGCGACGGTCTGGGAGCCGTCGGGCTGTTCAAAGAGGAAGACGCGCAGTTTCGGGTCAACTTTGATTTCACCGAGCAGTTTCGCGCGATTGAGCAAACTGGTCATCGTCGAAAATGCGACGAACCCGGGCTTCACCGTGGCGTCGCGCCGCATGATGCCCCAATCCTTGACGCCGCCGCGTTCGCTGTAGGGCGGAAAGACGAAGAAATAATTGCGTGCGACACCTTCCATCATCAACAATATCTGGGACTTGGGATAGAATTCGGCAACGATCATCTCCTGGGCGGGCGAATGGGCACCGTATTCGCGAAGGAAACTGGTTTCCTCGCACATTTTTTCCAGATCGGTGCCACACTCAGTTACCCAGATGGCACGGTCGGCGATGTTCTGTTTGCGCATGAAATCGCGCAATTCCGCGAAGTTGTGCGGATAATCCGAAAGCGCCGCATAGGTGTGGAAGTTCATGCCGTCGGTGTAGAGCGCCTGATCGTTCGCATAGCAGACGTCATCGTAGGTATTGCGATCCTGACGGCAGACGGCGCCGGCGAAGACCGGCAGATCCGGGTCTCCGGCCTTGAAGCCGAGATAGGCAGCCTTCAGCGCTGCGACGTAATCCCAGCCCGGTTCGGGAGCGAATCCGATGTCCTGTTCGTTCCAGAACTCCCAGTCGCCCATTTTTCCCTTGAACGTCTGCGCAAGTTTCCGGGCGAATTCATAAGTTGCAAGCAGGTCGTCCGGCAGTTTCGGCGAATGGGTTTTCGCCCATTGCGGCGCGTCATGATACATGCCGGAAACCCGGACGCCGCGGTCGTGAAGAAGATCGGCGTTGGTCATGTATACGCCCCAGTTGTATTGATCCGGGGTGGGGTTAACGTCGTTCCAGCTCATCCGTTCGCGCACATGAGTGAAACCGGCGAGGCGGACCAGGTCGCTGACCAGTTCGAAGCCGTTTCCGCTGAAACGTTCGTTGTTCATGGCGTTTCCGGCGAGCCAGCTCTGCGCGGTGTCGGTGGCGAAGAAGGTGTCGAAGGTATGAATGCGTTTGGCCGGATCGACGACGACGGCGAAGGAACGGGTTTTCTCAAACGTCACGCCGGGAGCCGAGAGGGAAAGAAAATAGTATCCCTCATGGAATGGCGGAAGGATCAGAGGCGCGGCGCCGTTTTCCGGCCATTCGCCTTCGAGGATGGGTTTGTTTTTCCAGTCGCGCACGCTGTACCGCAATCCCGGTGCGGGTGACTCGATGGTGAACTGCGGAGCTTCTCCGGCGATGAAGACCGCGCCCGGAGCTGCGGCATGGACGACGGCGGAAACATCGGTACGCCAGCTCTGCTGAATTTCCGTGCGGTGTTCTGGTTTGACCAGAACTTCGATGTTGCGGATCGAAAAGGTGACGTCGCTGCCGAGCGGGTTGACGCCGATGCTGATGCCTCCGGCTTCGGCGGCGTCGACATCGGGATCATTCAGCGGGATGGTGACGCTTCGCCACTGCGTATCCGGCGCCGGATACGCGATCTGTCCGGCCGGCGCCAGCTGCAGATAGGAGCAGCGGAAGCCCGCGTTCACCGATTCCGGGGCGGCCTTGATTTCAAACCGGATCGCTTCGGCATTCTCGAGCGACTCCTCCTCCCGGAACCGGAGAATCGGATAGACCCAGAAATCGCCGCCGGAACTCTTCGAATGAAAAGTCATGGTTCTGCCGTCGGCATCGACCTGCTTTTCCAGGGAACCCGAAGAGCGCGGCTGCCAGCGTTCGGGGCGGTTGAGGTCGCTGCTCCACGGTTGCGGAACAAGTTCGGCCGCGGCTGCCGCCGCGCTGAGCACCAGAAACGTTGCGGCCAGAGCGAATGATTTCATCACTTGATGTCTCCTGCAGTTTATTTCGGGCGTAATATCGCGTGTTATATAAATTATACCGAATGCTTCCGTGAAATGCAAGAGCAAAACGGGAAAAACTTGTTATTTTCCGTCGAAACCTTGAAAAGGCGCTGCCGGAATTTATATTTTCGCCAAACGGAAGGCAAGCTCAGGAAGCGGAATCCCGATGCACTTTTCCAGTGTCGGTGCGAAGAATTCCGACTTTTTTCCCCGAAGGCTATTGACTTTTATTTCCAAATGTGTCATAATATAGTTAACACAAGATAAACGTTTACCCAAGGTTTTGGAATGGCGACGATCAAAGATGTTGCCCGGCTCTCGGCCGTGAGTGTCTGCACGGTGTCGAAGGTGCTGAATCGGCATCCGAAGGCGGAGAAGATTCGAGAAGAGACGCGGCGGCGGATTTTCGAAAGCGCGCGGCAGCTTGGATACAAACCGAGCATGGCGGGACGGAATTTCCGTCTGCGGCGGACATTTCTGGTCGCGCTGGTGGTGAACAACATTGAACACGATTTCTGGTTCGGCCTGGTGCGGGCGGTCGCCGATGAACTCGGTGATGGTTTCAACGTGATCATCAGCAATACCGACGGCCGTCTCGACCGGGAGAAACAGGAACTGGAGAATCTTGCCGGACGCAACGTCGATGCGGTGATTCTGCTTCAGACCGCCTCGGACGAACGTCATCTGGAGAATCTCGCCCGGCACTGTCCGCTGGTGCTGCTGGAAAAGACCGACAACCCGCTTCTCTCCTACGTCAAGGGCGACGATTATCGGAGCGGTTACGAACTGACCCGGCGGTGTATCGCCGATGGACATCGGCGCATCGCGTTTCTCGTGTATGAGGATATGCTTCCGGGACCGCGGTTGCGGTTGCAGGGGGCGCGTGACGCGGCGAAATGTTTTGATGACGTGAAACTTGAGACGTTTGTTTTTCCCGGTTCGACCGATGCGGAAATGACGGAAATTTTTCTGCCGCATGCCCGGGAGTTTTCATTGGCGCTTTGTTGTGAAGATTCGTTGGCGGGGCTGCTTTTGAAATTGTCGCCGCGTGCCGGGTTGCGGATTCCCGCGGATCTGTCGCTCATCGGCTGGAACAACAGCGAATTTCTGCGATATCTGGAGCCGGGGTTGACTTCGGTGGCGATTCCGCTGCGCGAAATCGGCCGCCGGGCGGCCCGGATTATTTTGAAGAATCTCAACGGAGATCCCGCCGTTGAAAAAGTTCTTATCGAGGAAGAGTTTATTTCAAGAGAGTCCTATCGGGTTCCGGCTCCGCAAACATAGAAACGTAGAAGGAAGGAAGGGGTGATGATGAAATCGGAAATGCGTCATTTTACATTGATTGAATTATTAGTCGTGATTGCGATCATTGCGATTCTCGCCTCGATGCTGCTGCCGGCGTTGAATCAGGCGCGGGAGAAGGCGCGTTCGATCAGTTGTGTGAACAATCTCAAATCGATGGGGGGAGCGGTTCACATGTATGCGGACAGCTCGGATTCGTTTCTGTTCAATTATTATATCGCCAGCACGACCGAGCAGTGGATGACGAACACTTTGTTTCTGTCGCTGATGGGATTTTCTCAGAAGTTGACTTCGTATGACGATCTGGAGCGGGGGCCGTTTCATTGTCCGTCGGCGCAACCGGTTCGGCAGGAGGGAAACCTTACGGGAGCGAAAGCGACGACCTACGCGGTGAACGGGCTTGCGTTCAGTAACGGAAAGATGAGTCGTTTGCGCAAGCCGTCCCTGGCGCTGGCCTTCATCGACAGCGACTGGGTTGAGGGCGGTACCGGATTTTACGTCAAGGGGACGGCCGGCAGCGGCGGCTGGCTGGAGAGCAAGGAGAGCATCTCCTGGGAGCGGCACGGCGGCGGAGTGAATTTATCCTTTCTGGATGGGCACGTGCAGTCGCTCCGCGGTCACGAAGCGCTGCAGCTTTTGAAAAACGACAGCTATGAAGGGTGCGGAAGTAAATATACTTACGGGCATTATTCGCCGCTCTGGGCCTATCAATGCCAGCAGCATGACAACTGATCGAGAGAGAACAAATCGAATCAAACGGCAATAACAGGGAGAAACCGGAAGAAATGAGATGTTTTTCAACATTGATTGCGGCGCTGGCGCTGCTGCCCGCGGCGGTGTGGAGCGCGACATTCGAGTTCAGTGAATTCGGCGGGAAGGGGGACGGGAAATCCGACAATCGCGAAGCGTTCGTCAAGGCGTTCGAAGCGTTGAAGGCGAATCCCGGTTCCACCCTCAAGATCGGACCGGGAGTCTACCGGGTCGCCACCGGAGCGGAGAAGTTCGTTCACGAGCGGTACCACATCATCGTGCGCAACATGAAGGACGCCACGATCGAAGGAGAGAATGCGCGGATCGTCTTCACCGATCCCGAACACGGCGGCATTCTCTTTTACCTTTCGCCGAATCTGAAGTTGAAGTCGTTGGAATTCGACTGGGATCCGGTGGCGTTCACCCAGGGGGAAATCGTCTCTGTCGATCCTGACAATCCCCGCAGCTTCACCTATAAAATCGAGCCGGGATTTCCGGATGCCGACAACAAGAATTTCAAGAATTACGCCCCGGAGGGGAAATTCATGATCGGTTTCGTTTACGATCCGGTCACCCGGAAGCTCTTCACCGCGCGGCTCAACGACAACCACAAAGCCGTCGAACGGGTTGAGAAGATCGACGAACATCTTTTTCGGATTACGCTCAAGGAGGTGAGTTCGCCCGACGGGGTTGAGGCGGGACGGCTGTTTGTTCTGATTTCGCGCAATCCGAGCAACGGGATTGTCTTTCATGCCTGCGTGAAGCCGGAGATCCGGGATGTGACGATGTTCTCCTCCTCGCATATCGGAATGGTGTTCCGTTTCGGCACCGAACAACCGCATCTGGAAAATGTGCAGATCCGCATTCTGCCGGATTCCCGCCGGATGATCAGCGTCAATGCCGACAGTCTGTTCTTCGACGGCTGCACTGCTCCGGTGGTGCGGAATTGTCACCTTGAAGGCGGTATGGATGACGGCATTGTCCTGCCGGTACACGGTCGACCGGTGGTGGGGAAGGTGGATGATTCCACCTATCTGGTGCGCTGCACATGGGCGGTGCCGTTCTTCGGCAGCAATTCTCTGGAGGCGATCGATCCGAAAAGCGGGAAACGCTCCGGCAAACTTCCGGTGATCGCCAAAGTTGAAAACGATCGCGTCGAAATGATCGACGGCAAACGTTACCATCTTGAAACGCTCCGTCTCAGTGCTCCGACTACAGCGCTTAAAGTCGGCGACCAGCTCTTCAACCGCAGCTTCAGCAATCAGAACTTCGTCGTCGAGAATTGCGTCATTGAGAATCTGCGCGGCAAGGGGGTGAAAATCCACGGCTCCGGCGGCGTCGTCCGCAACTGCCGCATCGACGGCACCACGTTCGGCGGCATTGAGATCGGTTATCAGTTTCCCGGCGGTGACTGGTGCTGGATGTGGGCGGAGAACATCCGCATTGAGAACAACACCATTCTCAACGCGGCCAATCTCGGTTTGATTCAGCTCACGCGGATCGGCTGGGCGAACGGCATCCGGATTCATCAGGGCCCGGACAACTTCACCGACCGCCCCAATCGCAACATCACGATCAGCGGCAACACGATCGACCGCTGCGGTCAGACGGCCATCCGCTGCTGGGCGTCGGAAAACGTCACGGTGGTCGGCAACCGGATCGGCGCGTATAATCTGATGGATTTCCCGAGTGACACCATGCCGATCGATTTCATCAACGTGACCGGGGTGGTCGAGAAGGACAATGTGATCGGGAACATCGAATGATGACGTCTGGAAAATTGCGCCCATGACGAAGGGTGCCGCCGGATTCCCGGCTGTGATGCTGATCGCGGCCGGACTCAGGCATATTTCCACGGAGAAATGGGGAACTTGTCAGTACGGGAACACTTGTAAACTTTATGAATCAGGTGTAAGATAAAAACAGCAAGAGTACGACAAGTCACGGTTGCCATCTGTAATCATTCAGAAGCAAAAGTGCGCAAGCCAGCGGACACTACCCATCGAAAGGAGGAGATTGTAAAATGAGGAGAACATCATTGCAGGCGATTTTGCTTCTTCTGCTCGCTTCCGGCGCATTCCTGACGGTTCCGGCGGGGGAACAAATGAAGATCGGCGCCTGCGCCGTCGAGAAGGATACGAAGGAGTTTCCGCTTCCGGCGTGGCGTGAGGCGGAGTTCGAATTTGATTTTCCCGTCCCGGAAAACATCCGCCCGATTCTTTACGCGGGAGCTGATTATCAGGGCCATCCGACGGAGGTTTTCGCGTGGGTCGGCGTTCCTGCGCAGATGCCGGAGGGGGAAAAGGCTCCTGGGATCGTGCTCGTGCACGGGGGCGGCGGAACCGCTTTCCTGCAGTGGGTCGAACAATGGACGGCGCGCGGTTATTGTGCGATCGCCATGGATACGGTCGGCTGCCGTCCGCTGCTGCGCTGGGAAGCGAAAACGGGGGTGCGCAGCCGCCTCCCGGGAAACAGGGGACCGGAGTACCAGGTATATGAACGGGATCTTCAAAATCCGGAGGATGCGTGGACAACTCAGGCGGTGGAGGCGATTCGCCGGGGACACACGTTGCTGCGGAGTCTGCCGGAAATCGACCCGGAGCGGACGGCCATCTACGGAATCTCCTGGGGAGGGTATCTTACGTGCTTTGCGGCTGCGGCGGATTCGCGTTTCAAGGCGGCGGTTTCGGTTTACGGATGCGGCTTTCTTCCCGAATCGCGCGACACGGTGAAACATGCTCCGGATGAATGGTTTCAATTGTTTGATCCCGCCCGGGTTCTTCCGGAGGTGAAATGTCCGTTTCTCTTCATCAACCGCCCGGACGACACGGCCTATGAATGGAGTTCATGGCGCAGGAGCGCGATGTTGCCCGCGCATGCGGTTCGTTCCGTGCCGGGGTGTTTCGGTCACAGTCACACCTGTGGATTGCGTCCGGAGGGGGAGGTCTTCATCGATTCAATCGTCAACGGCGCCGTGCCGCTGCCGGAGATCGGACCATTGGAAGTGCAGGGGAACCGCGTTGCCGCGACGGTTCATGCCGGAACGGAACCCATTCGCGGTGAGTTGTGGTGGAGCAGCGATTCTGCGGAAATCCCTGAACCGCGCCGCGCCTGGCGGAAGATGCCGGCAACGTGTGACGGGAATGTCATTTCCGCGGAATTGCCGGAGGGGGCGACCGATTATTTTTTGAATGCGGTGGATTCGCGCGGCGTGGCGGTCACCGCGTTCCGGATTGTTTCGAAATGAGTGTGTCATGTGATTCCGCCATTGTGCGGAAGGTGGGAAGCGATCATGAGTTTTTATCCCGGGGCGCTGCGTGACGAGCGGGTGCGGGAGTTTCTGCCATGCCGGCGGGTCGTCTGGCAGCGGAACTCTTCGCAAAGTGAAGTGCTCGTCGGAAATCAATTGCTCCAGCCGATTCTGGAAAACACATTCGGTTCGCTGGTGCGCCTGGAACCGGGCGGGGCGCTGCTGCTCGATTTCGGCTGTGAACTCCACGGCGGTGTGCGGATCATCAACGGAACGCCGCCGGGGCGGATCCGACTCCGGTTCGGGGAATCGGTCTCCGAGGCGATGGGCGAACCGGATCAGGAACACGCAATCCATGACGAGGTGCTGCAACTGCCGACGATGGGAATGCTTGAATACGGCAACACCGGATTCCGTTTCATCCGGATCGACGCGGTTGGCGATGGTGCGGTCGAATTGCGTAACGTTCTGGCAGTGGCGTTGTTCCGTGATCTTCCGCGCCGCGGGGCATTCCGCTGTTCGGATTCGGAACTCAACCGGATCTGGGAGACGGCGGCGTACACGCTTCAACTGAACATGCAGGATTATTTGTGGGACGGCATCAAGCGGGATCGTCTGGTCTGGTGCGGGGATCTTTACGTGGAAATTGCGGCGGTTCTGGCGGTGTTCGGGGATGTGAGAATCATCGCGGACTCGCTCGATTTCGCGGTGCGTCACACGCCGGATCCGGGGCGGCTCGGGGGGATCGCAAGTTTTTCCCTCTGGTGGCTGATCGCGCTGGATCGTTACGCCTTCGTCACCGGGAACGTGGCGCTGCTCCAACGGGAGCGCGATATGGTCGAACAACTCTGCCGGATCATCGTTTCCCAGGTGGCGGAAGACGGGCGCGAACAAATTGGAGCGATGCGGTTTCTCGACTGGTACAGCCACGATGATGAGGCCGTGAAGCACGCCGGGTTGCAGGCGGTGTTGTACTGGGCGCTCCGGGCGGCGGAACGCTGCGGGAAGGTTCTCGGACTGGATTTTGCCGGCGTGTCCGCCGCAATCGAAAAGGTGCGTTGTCATCAACCGGAGTGTCGTTCGAATCCGGTTCCCGCCGCACTCCAGACGTTGAGCGGGCTTTGTGATCGCCGAAAAGAGTTGAGCACGATGCATCCGCAGCGGCTGGACATGTTCTCCAGTTTCTTCGTGTTGAAAACGTTGCCGCTTCCGGAGATGCTGAGGCAGCTGCGGCGGCAGTGGGGCGGGATGCTCTCATTGGGTGCGACGACGTTCTGGGAGGAGTTCGATCCGGTTCGTGCTCGGAACGCGGGGCGGATCGATGAACTTCCGGTAGCGGGGAAATGCGAGATTCACTCCGGAGCAGGGGATCATTGTTACAAGGGCAACAGGCGGAGTCTATGTCACGGCTGGGCTTCCGGTCCGGCGGCGCTGCTGCCGGAACGGTTGTTCGGAATCCGGTATCCGGAACCGGGCGGCCGGACGATCATCGTCGCCCCGGAAATCGACGGGGAACTGGAATTTGTCGACGCCGCGATTCCCGTCCGGGACGGGATACTTGAACTGCACTGGGAAAAGGGGAAGGAATTGCATGTGGAATCACCGCGGGGCGTACGGGTGGTTCATGATGCTGACGCGGCCTCCGGCAACGGGGGAAGCATGCGGTGAAAGACGAAAAATTGGAATTGTTTCTTCAACTTCATTGCCGCATGCCGCTCCGGGCGCGGATTACGCCGCAGATCGTCCCGGCCGGTCGCAGGGGACAATTCCTGCTCGAACTGGAGCCGGGTGAGCTTAAATTTGCTGAACTTGCCGGACGGAGTCTTCGTTATTGCCGTATTGACGGGAGATTATCCTGTGGCGAAACGGCCTGCTGGGATGAGATGGAGTCTGTCGCGCATGAACTTCGGGAGGACGGCGCGTTATGTTTTGAAATGGCGCTGTCCGGAGAGGGGGAACATCGTTTCGTATTGTTTTCCGGAGAACATGCGGTGTTGGAATTTCGCATCTATTCTCTCGAACCGGATCTTTTCCGTCTGCGTCCCATCAAGGGAGATTTTCATTTGCACAGCAACCGTTCCGACGGCCGGGAATCCGTGGCGCAAGTGGCGTCGATTGCCCGGTTTCGGGGATTGGACTTCATCGGGATTACCGATCACCGGCGTTATTTTTCTTCGGCGGAGGCGGCGGAATTGATGTGCGCAAGTGGCGACGGATTGCTGATTTGTCCGGGCGAAGAGGTGCATTTGCCCGGTGCGCCGGAACGGTTGTTTGAGAGTGCCGCTCCCTGGTTCCGGACGCGGTGGGTTTGGCGGCGGTCGCCGGTGCATCTGGTGAATTTCGGCGGCGGGGCAAGCGTCAACGATCTGGCCGATCACGATGAGGGAAGATTCCGCCGGGAAGTCGAAGAGACGGCACGGGAATTGCCGGAGACGCTTCCCGTAACGGATCGCTGGAACATCGCGTCGACGGAGTGGGCGTTTCGGCACATTCGCGAGAACGGCGGGCTGGCGATTTTGTCACATCCATACTGGCAGGTCAACGGGCGGGCCGCGATCTCCGAAGCGGTGCTGGAGAATTTGATAGCACGGCGGAATTTCGATGCGCTGGAGATCGTGAACGGCAATTATGGGGAAAGCAATTTTCTGGCGATTTCCCGTTATCGGCAGGCGCGCGAGGAGGGCGGAAGGTTCTTCGGGATTGCGGTTACGGACGGGCATCGTTTTGAGCGGGAAGAACTTCAAAAGATGCCGTACACGCTGATTTTTGCACCATCTCTTTCACTGGAATCGATAATCGATGCGGTTCGCGCCGGGCACTGCTGCGGCGTCATGCCGGCGGCGGGGGAACGTGTACCGCTGCTTTGCGGAGATTTTCGACTGGTTCGTTACGGTTATTTTCTGTTGCGGGAATATTTTCCCCGCCACGATGCATTGTGCCGACAAAGCGTATCGCCACCCGAACTGGGCGGCTGGTTTCCTCCTTCGCCCGGCATGGAGGAATTTTCCGCGGCGCGGCAGGACGTGATCCGGTTGCAGGAAGAGGAACTGCGCCGCGTTTTTGCGGAGTGGAAGTGACCGTTTCGGAAAATCCGTCTGGAGAACCCGGCCGGGAAGCGATTACAGGGAAAAGAGCGCCGGATATTGATTTTTCAGCAGCAGATATTCGCGCATCATCCGGTATTCCTCCAGCGGGATGCCGAGTTCGACGGCCTCATTTTTGAGGAATTCCATCTCGGAAGAGCGCAATTTGCCGTCACTCATCATGGCTTCGAGCTGGTTGGCGAGCAGAGAAAGGAGTTGTTCCGGCGAGAAGAACTCCTTCGCGTCGCGGATGAATTCGGGGAAGTTTTTTTCTGCAAGATAACGTTCTCCCGCACCAAGCGCGGCGGCGGGGAGATGATTTTCCAGGTGATTGCGTTCCTCCGTTGGAAACTCGCCGTCGGCGTGCGCCGCGAAGAGGAGTCCTGCGGCGAAGAGCGTGGCCTCACGGGTGACTTCCGCTGCGGCGGGGTCGAGAGTCGCAGCCGCCGCATTGTCGCCGGACGCGGCTGTTGTAGCGGGAACTGTTTCGATCCAGGTGCGGAGCATTGTTTCCGCACAGTCGGCCTCGCCGAAACACGGTTCGGCCTGAAAGGAGCGTCCGGCGCTGTGGAATTCGACTTCAAGTCGGCTGCCGTTTCGCCGCATCGTCAGAGCGGTTTCCGCGGGAGGTTCCTGAACTGGATGAATCTGATACTCTTTCTCGCCGATCCGGCGTTCTGCGGTGACCAGTCTGCCGGAAAAGAGCATCAGATATCCTTCGCCGGAATTGCCGTCAAAAGTCTGATTGACGCGCACGACGGCGTCGGGAACGGCATGGAAACCGTTTTCCCGGAGCTGCTGAAGAAGGGCGGTGTTCAAAAAACGGATGTCCATGACGGTTCCTTTCTGCGAAAAAACCTTTTATAAGGAAAAATATATGTCTGTAGTGCGACATCGTCAACTCTTTTTTGCGAAAAAAATTTGACATTGTCGCCGGAAACCCGTATTTTTAAGAAAAAAGATCGGCAGCAGGGCTGTGCGCAGGGAACGGCGGAGGAAAGGAATGGAGACGAAGGAACTTTTCACGGATCGGCTCGACCGGATTTTCATTGCCGGAGGAATGATTCGTCTGGATTTCGGCGTACTCGCCGATGTGGATGAAAGGGACGACGATGACGCGGAGGAGACGACCGGCGCGTTGCGGGTGATCTTCACGCCGCGCGGTTTTCTGCACGCCGTGGAGAAGCTCGCAGCGGTTGCCGCGTTGCTGAACCAGGCACCGCTCCCTCCGACGCCGCCTGCGATTCGAAAGGCAACCGGGAAAGCCGAAGCGGAAACGCCGCAGGATGCCGCCGCCGTTGCGCCTCCGGTGCGGGTGAAACGCCATTACAGCAAGCGGCGAACCTTTTCTCCGCCCGGCCGACACATGAAACGCAAAGCGAAATAATCCCCGTCGATTTCTATTAACCGACGGGGAGGTAACACATTCCGGTGTGTTCAAGAGTCGCTGCGGAAGAATTTAATCAGCAGCGGCTGATCTTTCAGCGGTAGATTTTCAAGGATGAATTTTCCATCTTGTTGCTTCATCGCAATACCGTAATTTTCGCCGGTCATCAGGTTGATCGCCACCGGGGGGGCGTCGAATTCCGACCATCCGGAAATTTCCAGCGTCACGACACGGTTGTTGAATTCCCGACTGTAAGGCTGGACTGACCAGAGCGCCAGCATGCGTTCATTCGGGACGGCGGCATCCACGAAGGGATATGCCCGAATTCCGTTATCCGCCTGAATTTGCGCATTGTCCCAGTCCGCGATGAGGGCTCCGCGTGTTGCACTGCGATGCAGAGGCGTATGAAGGAATTTTATCTGCGCTGCCGGGTCAGGCACGACGCCGTGCAGGAGCGAATTGATCCGCTGTACGACGAAATATGCCGGTTTGAGCGAGTGATCGGCTCGAATCAAACCGAAGTTGGATTCCGGGTTGGACTCTTCAGAACCATAATCGTCGAGGAAATCATACTGACAGCTCATTGCGATCGGCAATGCAAGTCCTTCAATGAAACGACGCGCCAGGTATGCGGCTTGTGCCTCTTCAGTGAAACCGGCATAAAGGCCGTTTTCATTTTTTCCATTGAACCAGAATCCCGGAAAGCCGAATTCGGTAATCCAGATCGAACGCATTTTGCCGGTTTTGCGGAAGTGTTCGATATAGGAATGAATCAAGCCGGCGAATGTATTTTCCGCATCTCCGACCTGAATTCCGTCGCGTTCAGTCAAATTCCAGCCGAAAGGCACTTTTTCCGGCGGCATTGAGAATGTATATGGGTGATCGACTACGCCGTCAAGATTTTCGGAGACACCGAGATTCAATGCGTGAAAGTTGGTTGGCGTATTGGAGCCGAGACCGATGACGATTTTGTCCGGAGCAATTTCCTTGATGCGATCAGCGGCGGCATTGGTGTAACGGACAAATTCGCGCAGCCACTCGGAGACTGTGTTTTTGCCTTCATAACCGTTCCAGCTTCCCTCCCGGCCATTTTGCAGGAATTTCTGGCGCCAGTTCCCGAAGTTATGCGGTTCATTGCCGAGTTCATATACATGAACGAAGTCGCGAGTCTGTTCCACGACCGCCTGAACCCGTTCCAGAAACGTTTCGATGGATTCATCAGCCTTCATGTCGATGACGAGAATTTGTTCAATGCCGCGTTCCCTGGCCAGGTGGAGCGTATCGGTACTGTGTGCCATGAGTGTCCATTGCCCATCGGCGTTTTTTTCCATGGATACACCACAGCGGATATATTTCAACCCGCAGGCGGCGATCAGATCCAGAAGTTCCCGCCGGGCGTTCCAGCCGGCGAAAGGCCCTTCCGGTTTCGGTGCATAATCGAAGTGGACGCAGGTTCCGATACGTGATGATGGGATTTCCAGACTGTTTTTCGGGGCACCCAGGTTGATGTTTCCCGCCAATTGGCCGATCAGACTGGATGTGAATTCGACCTTGTTTTCCGCATCGTCAGTGAGCTGGAAACGAACCTTCGTGATGGTTCTGGGATTGACGCCGGCAGGAAATGCCGGCGTCCAGTCGATCCGCTGTACTGCGGATTGCGGGTCAAGGTTGAAACGGGTTGCCGCATCGCGTCCCGGTCGTGGTTCGATGATGGTGAGTGTCGCCGGTTTTGCATCATTGAGCGGCGTGACCGTCAATTTCAGTGTCGCGCCTTCCAGCAAAGGCTCCCAGTTGCCGACGAATTTCCAATTTGCTCCGGAAAATTGAAACGGCTCACCTGCCAGGGTATTGGGTGGCGTAACGTCGCTGCTTACGGTGAAGGCTTTCACCAGAAGTTTTCCTGACAACGGCTGCTGTTTCGGCTTTCCGACTGTCAGCCAGAAACCACGCACGGGTGGAGTGAAGGTTTTGACTTCGTCTTTGCCGCCCCAGCTGCTTTGCCACGGCCCGGCGGTTGTGATGGAAATGATCGTATCCTCGCCGGGTTTCACGGTTGTCGGGTGTGCCTGAAACGTTCTGCCGTTGTCATCGGTCAGGCGATAATTGACCTGCAATTCCCGATCGGAATTGACAATCGCCTGGAATTCGTTACTGTCAGGAATCCGATTGACGGGACGCATCCCGACATATTCGCCACCGTTATTGAAATCATATTGAAGTGCAATCCCTTCCGGAGCCGCGGAGATTCCGCCCCGGGCGCCTTTGAATTCAGCACCTTCGATGAAAATCCAGTTGCGGGGAGTGCGGCAGGTATCTACTGCGTATTCCGTCGCTTGAGTGAAAAGCGCGCCGCTGAACAGCACACTGAACAGAATTTGTTTGACGGTCATCATGGATTACTCCTTCATATTACTCAGCGTCCAACGATTGTTGTCATAAAATTTGTTGAAGAAAACACCTTCATTATAAAGACCGCTATAATAACCGTTCGGGCTGCGAACCGCAGAACCGTGTCCGTCGAGCCAGGCAACGTTGCCGCTTCCGTTATGGCGAACGGTGGCACAGGGATTGGCAGGATCATTCCAGCTCAATGCAAGATAAAATCCGGATTGATTTTCGGTATTGAGATCAACGTCAGCTTCGACCAGCCCTATTGTTGAACTTGATTTGACCGCCTTGACCGCTTTATTGCCCGGCACATGTTGCCAGTTGATTCCATAGCTGATTCGTCGATCGGTAAAAAGCACATCTCTGGTTTTTCCAATTTTTACGTTTCTGTCGTTGGAACACCAGAACATATCGGCCCGTTTATTGGATTCTCCGGCATTTTCCCGCCCAAGGTAGGGTAAAAGTCCTGCTGCCCAGTAATTTGTGTTGTCATTGTTTCCCGCGGCATCTTTTGCAGATGGATAAAATCCATTTTCGGTGTCAACATAAAGTGCCATGGCTGTACTCAACTGCCGGATGTTATTAAGACAATTGGATTGCAACGCGGTTTCTCTGGCACGGTTCAGTGCCGGAAGCAGCATGGAGGCGAGAATGGCGATGATCGCAATAACAACCAATAATTCGATCAATGTGAAATCTACTTGCTTCCGGTTTCTCATATTCTTTTCCTTTCTTCGGTTAAATCACGAACAGAATCGCGATTGATGATATTGGGAGCCAATTCCATTTGAACAATATTGTTTTTATCTTGAATAAGCTGGTCGACAGCATCGAGAATGTATTTGCCATATGCATCGAATTCAATACCGATTGTCGTGAAGGCCGGTTGAAGATATTTTCCCTCACCGATACCGTCCGCTCCGATCAGGCTGATATCCTCCGGGATGCGGAACCCGTGCGTAATGAGCGTATTGTAAATTGCTTGGGCCGACGTGTCGCTCAGAAGATAAAGTGCTGTGAAATCCGGTTTGTTGTGATCGAGGTAATCGTTGAGAAAATCATAACTGCGAATGATTGAATTTTCTCCATTGAGAATATTGGCATCCAGAATATGCACATCAATATCGTGACTTTTTGCCAGCAGACGATATCCATCCACCCGGCGACGGATGATGGAATTGTGAGGTTCGGTAATTAACGCGGCAAGCCGGCGGTGCCCCTTTTGAATCAAATGGGTTGCCGCGGCCATACCGTTTTTGACCGGATCAACCCAGATACAGTTGAGCGCGAGTTCATAATAGGAACAACCGATGAAAAGTACCGGTATCGGACAACGGTTGATCCGATCGACATCGTCCAGTGATAACATGGAATCCTTGATGACCAGAATCACATCAAATTCCCGAATCGGCAGATAACGAAAAATATCTTCACTGTCAAAAGGAAAAGAAAAACGCCAGATGCTGCAATGATAGGTCGAACTCTGGGAACGCAGCGAATTCTCCAGCTCGATGTATGCCGCACTCGGCCAGTCAGACGTGAGCAGCGCGATGCGGCGTTCCTGTTTATTTCCGCTGCCGTAACGGAAAATTCCCTTGCCCGGCCGCCGCAGAATCCAGCCACTGCGTTCAAGTTTGTCCAATGCCTGCACCGCCGTGGATTGACTGACCTGATAACGCGTCATGATCTGGCGCACGGAACGCAGCCGCGCTCCTTCCGGAAGACTCTCGATCTCCGTTTGCAATGCCTGAAGAAGTCGTTCCGCTTTATTCTGGTGAACAATCATCCGTATTCACTCCGTATTCCTTGTGTGTATGTCTATATTATGGCGTATCGATACGGCGTGTTGCAAGGGCGTTTTCAAAGAAAATCGGCAAAAAAAAGACCGTCCCGCAAGTGGACGGCCTTAATGAGGTGATGGAATTCAGTATTCGGTGCTGCCGAAAGCCCAGCCGTCGGAGAAATTAAGCCCGGCGATACAGTTGGCATCCGTCCAGAGAAACGGAGGCGCGGCATTGGGCTGGAGGGGATTGACCACCGTAACCGTACTGACGTGCCAGTCGAGATG